>NZ_BMXA01000005.1 GCF_014651515.1 Arenicella chitinivorans | reverse complement strand
ATTTACCTCTCATAGTTAAGTTACATTATTTACTATGAAAAGTGTCGGGTAAACTCAGGCCTTACCATTCTTAGTAATAGACGAAGAGAGTCGTGTGGCTGCGGTATTTTCTGAACATTACGGTTACCATGAATTTTCTATTTATGGTGCCGTAGCAAAAGAAATTTCAGTAAGTTACTACGTGGACGAAGACTATGAGGGTATCGTCACATAACAAGAATAAACACAAAGCGCTTATAGCGCTCGGACGTCTGCTGTGCAGCCGCCCGTGTTATTGGCGTTATGTGTCTAGGAGAGTAATTGCGTGGCAATAATCGTTGCAGGGAAACTAAGGTTGAAGCCAGGCTCGCGAGGTGAGTTTATCGAAAAGTCTCGTGATGCTATGACGCAAGCAAGATCGCTGGATGCCTGTGAAGATTTTTCTGTGTCGCCAGATCCCATCGACGAGAACAGGGTGAATATTTTCGAGAAATGGATTGCACGCGCCCCATTAGAAGAATTCAGAAATTCAGGGCCAGATAATGATTCGTTTTCGCTAGTAGAATCCTTCGATATCAACGAGTACGAGATCAACACATAACAAGAGACTATGATCCCAGGTCAAGTATTCAGGCCATTTTTTCGTTCCAATAAGTCCTCGTTTTCATCATCGCGTTCAGGGTAATCAACTGCTTTCTGGCGCAGGCGATGAGCGCCACTTTCTTGGGTTTGCCTTGCGCGACTAACCGTTGATACATCGGTTTGAGTGTGGGGTGATGTTGGATGGCCGACATCACCGAGACGAACAACACTGAACGGATCTTGTGCCGTCCACCACGAATGCTTCGTTTACCTGAGCGCTTACCACTGTCGTGATTGATCGGCGCGACGCCGACTAAGGCGGCGACTTGTCGCCGGCTTAATGATCCGAGCTCAGGCAGTTCACTCAGCAGTGTATACGCGAGCACCTTGCCAACTGAGTGTGCGCTCATCAGGATATCCACATCGTGTTGCCATTGAGGTACTTGGCGAATCAATTTGTCGAGCTGCTTATCGAGTGTTTGAATCTCTTTCTGAACGGCTTTCAGCACACGACGTATTGGCGCGTGTGTCGGTTTTGGCATGCGAGATAAGCGATTCTTTTGCTGTGTTCTGATGGTTAGCAGTTGTGTTCTCAGTGTGATTAAGTCACTGATTTGTTGCAGTTTTTCGGGGTTCAACTGCGTTAAAGCAGGTTTAACCGCTTCGCCATAATGAGCGATGATGAAAGCATCGAGCTTGTCGGTCTTGGCAAGTTGCCCGGTGGCTTTAGCAAAGCTGTGAACATGCCATGCATTGCAGATGACGATGGGCAACCCAGCCTTGAACGCGGCACAGGCGAAGGGCAGTTCGAGTCGCCCCGTCGCCTCAATCAGGATACGATCGGGCTGAACGAGCGCAAGGCGTTCGATGGCGATTTTGATGCCATGCGGGTTGTTATCGACTGAGAAAAAGTCGCCAGCAGGTCGGATGGCGATGTCCAATCGGTCTTTGGAAGTGTCGATACCGACATTGATTTCAGTTTGGTTCATGCTAAGCTACCTCTTGCTTGTTATACGGGCTTGAGTGCTGCGCACCGCGACGCCACCAGGGCCACATCCCAAAAGACTATTCGAAGTTAAACTTGAGAGATTGCTAGCGCTCCTTCTTGTTATCGGTTTTTAAAACCCGTCGCAAATCGAGCTACTAACAATGGCCTTCGGCCGTTACCGAAGGTGGGTCTCAATTTACCCGTAAGACGAACATGGAGAAAGGATATTTATGTGTCGGAATCAACCATACAAGGCGCCAAAATTCACTCCGCCGCAAGCGGCTCCGCGGGACGCATTTTCAATGCGCCCCTTGTCACGGCGTTATGCTCATGAAAGGAACAAGAGATGATCTTTGATGTCGACCTTTTTGATAAGGAGCTTCCATTACCCGCAACAGAAAAATGGAAGGATGGCGTGTGGGACATAGAAGCATTTCAAAACGGTAGTATGTCACTAATTTATTTCGCACCTGAGGGAACAGATTATCAAACACCGCACGATCAGGATGAGCTGTATTTTGTAATGGAAGGTTCGGGCAAAATTGAAATAGATGGTGTTACCCACTCATTTAAAAAAGGCTCATCAATTTTTGTTGCTGCGGGCCAAAAGCACAAATTTATAGGTGAACTTTCTGGTATAAAAATGTGGGCTGTTTTTTGGGGGCCTAAAGGTGGCGAATCAAAAGCATAACAAAGCGTTCAAACTCGCTCCGGGCCTTCGGCCCTTCGCTGGACAGCCAAAGCTGCGCTGCTTTTGTGCATTTGCTTCGCAAATTGTTGCACAAAAGCATCACAACTTTGTCTGCCGTTTAACGCGGCGTTAAGGAGCTACCCCATGTATAGATTTCTGTTTCTTGCACTTTTTGTTTCTACGCTCTCGTATGGAAAAAGTCTTTTTGATGAAGTTCCAACTTCCAGTATAAGAGTAGGTAAGGCAGAGCAAAAGTCTGTTGTTGGTTCATTTTGTTGGCACCCTGAGGATGGCAGTCATTTTTGTGCTGATACAGGTTTAGTATCGCCACAAGAAAGGATTAAAGTTAAAAGTAATTCTGTCTTCAGATTAAAAATGCCGAATCAAGAAAATCTCAGAGCAGTTCAGTACACTTTTATTCCAGTAACTAATGAAATGATTGATTCAAAAGAAGAATACCCTGGGCGTTATAATTGGCAGGGCGGTATTTCCGAGATTCAAGAGTTAAAGTTAAGCCGAAGGCTAAGCATTAAGAAAAAATTAGAGCCTGGCGTATATATCTTAAGTATTTCGGCTTGGTGGAAAAATTATGATGATGCGAATCATGGGTTCCTTATTGAAGTCACTCCTTAACAAGACTAAAAACGAAAATGCCAACGCGGTTGGCACGGACGTGCTATTCGCGCTCCTGTTTTAAAGGCGTTAGCCATAATCAGATCACAACAATGGTCACGGAGAATTAGGAGGTTACATGAAAATAATAATCACTGAATTCATTAGTCTAGACGGCGTTGTTCAAGCCCCAGGTGGGGTAGACGAAGACACAGACGGAGGCTTCGAGCACGGCGGTTGGTCAATGAAGTATTTCGACCCAGAGGTTATGGGCAGTACGTATACTGAACTCGCTGCGCAGAGTGATATTCTTTTGCAAGGTCGCCGTACATATGAGGTGTCGGCCGCTGCTTGGCCTAGTCGCTCCGGGGATCCATTCACGGATTGGATCAATAGTGTCCAGAAATACGTCGTATCTGATACGCTTACCGAAAAGGGCGCGATTTGGAATCCCACCACGATAGTTCGTGGTGCTGATCTCTTGCAAACGGTATCCGAATTACGCGCGAAGCCTGGAGGCTATATCTATGTGTATGGCAGTGCGGCATTAGTAAGGTCGTTACTTGATGCCGATCTTGTAGATGAGCTACTTTTGACAATTGAACCAATCATTCTTGGCGGAGGTAAAACGATTTTCCCTGAGAATGGTAAGGCGATCTCCTTCGAATTGAAATCAACAGTTAAAGCCAGCACCGGTGCACAAGTCTGCCGATATGTTCGCGCACGATAGCCCAGTTTCAATGGCTAACAAGTCAAAGCACGCGGACGCGGCAAAGCTGCGCCGGTGTTTGAGGCGTTAGGTTTACCTGATGACTACTGAGGTGGCAAAAACCGGCACGATCATCATTGTTCTGGCTATATTAAGCCAGCTTCTAATCCCTTTCATTTTGTATGCAACATATGTGCAAAATGCAGAAGGGTTGGTAATGGCCTATGGAATGATTTTGATGATTCCACATGTAATTATTGAATTGATCTTGTTGATAACTCTTATAGTTTTTCAATTTTCCGGAAAGCTGAAAAACGTACATATAGTGCTAAAAGTAATATTTTTCGTAACTCTTGTCTCTACTGTGCTCTCGCTTCTCTATCAACCATAAAGGTGTTATGAAAAACCTAACAAGCTTAAAGACTTACATTCACTTCGTTCATTCGGACGCGCAAAAAACGCGCGCTCGTTTTAAGGGCGTATCATTCAAAACCATGAAAGGGAAACTATGAAGATTTCTTCAATACCTGCTTTATTATTGCTGGTTGTTTCATCCAGTTATTCAAATGATGATGTTTTTGATTCTAAGCTGGCCTGGAATGAAATGGTATCAACTCTTCGATCTGATTATGCCTACTTAGATAAAGTTGAGCATGATTTTAAAAATTTGACTGATCTTTTTTATGTTAAAGCGCTAGCCACAAAGTCACCTAAAGAGTTTGTCGATGTAAGCCAGTCGTTTTTACGAAACTTTCAAGATCCTCACTTGAATATTAGTCCGCTAGATCCTGATGATTATATTGTTTATCCAACAGGCTCAGATATCTATGCTGAGATTAAAGGCGAAGAAATATACATTGTTGATGTTAAAGCTAACTCTTCAGCATATGAACAAGGTATTCGTTCAGGGATGATTGTTAAAAGCATTGATGGTTTAGCCTTTCAAAGGACTATTGAAGCAGTAACAGGATTGTCAGCAGATAATTTGTCAAAAGAGCAACAAGCTTATGCTATTAACATTGCTCTTGGCGGTAAACGATACCAAAGTCGTACTTTGACTGTTTCAACGGATAATGAGGTGAAAACTTATAATTTAGATCCAAGTTACGATAGGATTAATAAATTTAAGCATGGGCCAAAAGTTACGCATAGGGAGATCAACGGCATTGGTTATATTCGTTTTAATAACGCACTTGGTGACAATGATAGTGTAACGGAATTTAGAAGTGCTATAAAAATACTGGAACAAACCAAAGGACTAATTATTGATTTGCGAAATACGCCTAGTGGAGGGAATACGGGCGTAGCAGAGCCTATCCTTGGCCACTTTACTAAAACAGAAAGGCCATACCAACTCTATAAAACTCAACAGTCAGGTCAGCATTATTCTGATGCTTCATTTGAAAAAGCGACAGTATTTCCTCAGGCGCCATTTATAGATAAACCTTTTGTTGTATTAGCCGGTCGCTGGACAGGCAGTATGGGCGAAGGCATGACAATTGGACTTGATGCACTTGGGGCTAAAGCTATTTTAGGTGCGCCTATGGCTGATTTATTAGGTGGTATAAAACAAATTCAACTTACAGAAAGTAATGCTACTTTATCGCTAGGCTTTGAGCGTTTGTATCATATAGATGGTCGCTTTAGAGAAGACTTTGAGCCAACTATTTTTATCAAAAGTGCCGATACTGACGAAAAAGGTGGTGATATAACGTTGTTGAAGGCTTTGGAAGTTTTGATTGATAATTGAATGTAACAAGCCATTCAAGCAGGACTTTTAACAGTTGGTTAGGTTCCGCTTCGCTTCACATTTTAACAAACAATCAAAAGCCTCTTAATGGGGCGTTACAAGGCAAAACATGACTCCTGACCGAGATACAAAAACGGCACTTCGCTGGGATGCTGGTTTGAGAACTAGCGAACCTAAATTGAAGGTGTCCGGCCCCGAATATTCGATGTCATACGCATGTCTTTCATGTAAAACGGCTCATAAGCGTCACGTCGAGGGTAGCCCGTCGGACTACCCATTGAAAATGGAGTGCCCAATATGTAAAGGCACTACATTCAATCTTGGCAGGCATTTCAAAGCACCTAAGAAATCTGACGATGCTCAATGGAAAAAAGTAGCATTCCTTATCGAACATGATTTTTTATTTCAAAAAAAATCGTCTAGACCAAAATAGCTATGAATCAGTGCCCTACCCAAAAAACTTGGTAGAGGCTAAAGCGTTTGTTGTCACATACAAAGATTGGACAATAACCAATGTCTTGTAACAAGCACATTAAAAATCGCCCACAAAAAACGTGGGTTGGACTCGCGAAAAGCGCTCGCCTTTTATGTGGGGAACACCAGTTTCACGAGGTGATGAATGGGTAAGGAGATTCCGGGCGTATTTCATGATGATCCAAAGATGTCTTCCGATGATCTTGCTCTAATTGAAATTCTTAGTGACGTCGTTAGCGCTAAGCGGTGGGATAAATATGTTAGTGAAGTAAATCGTCACTTTATGCAAATGTATGATGATGAGTGGCCAGCAAAAATTGTGTCTGGGGAAAAGTGTTGGTACCACTGGGTAGAAGACTGGAATGAAGATGATTTTTCAGAGTTTACGCATAGATTAGAAAGTATTGGGATTCCTACGGATAGCGCCCTATATATATTCTGGATGAAAGAAGTTGGAGTTAAGACTAATTGGGGCGTTTTTATTAAAAACTGGAGCAATTTCCTATACGAGGATGAGGGCTGTATTTTAGTTTTGCCAATGCAAAAGGAATCACTAGTATTAAGTAATGGGGCGGCTTGGTTGGGAGCACGTGGTGTACCAAAAACATAACAATTTTGTCCATTTGACGTTTTGGTCTACGCTCCGTTTTGGGGTGGCTACGCCACATTACCTCAAAACTCCACTACAACCAAAACGCAAATGACAAAGGCCTTATACGCCGCATGAAAAAACGCGCCCTGTGCATTAAATGCTATGAATGGAAGTCCGATCATATGGATGAGTGCGAATCTTGTCACTATTCACCTGTGAGTGAAATCGATATATGTAAATCTCGGATACTTGATTTCCCCTGGGATTTTCAAAGCCCGGAAACGGGAGAGTTAATCTCAGTGGGTAAGACGTTCGAAGAACTAGAAAGTATTCGAGATGAGTTCTCGAGAGGAATTAAGTATGAATATTCTGATTGGGAGTTACAGAGCTTGTCCCAGGTTCTTCGAGCATATAAATCCACCCAGTTTGGGTTTGGGGAGTATGCATTCATAATTGGTTTTGGCATTATGATATTGGTTTCAATATGGTATCTATTCGTAGCATAGAGGCTAACAATGCAACACAGCACAGCCACTACATGGCTTAGACAGCCTAGCCGTCGCTCGTTTTGTACATGGCTACGCCATTGTTGCACAAAACAATCAACAACTAGTCTGCCGCTGATAGCGGCGTTCTGCATGACTTGATCAGAGTCGGTAATATGAAATTAGATACTCTTGGAAAAATCTATACCAGTGTTATGGCGGTCTATTTCTTTGTTTCAGGATTCACTGTACTTTTAGATATTGAAGCTAAGCTCAGCCGAATTGGTTTAAGCGCGACGAGTAAAGATGGAGAAATTGCGTTTGTCTTGATCTATTGCGGTCTTATGATTGGTATTGGAGTGGCAATTTCCGTAATCGCCTATTTCAGCAAAACATGGGTTTATTCCGCGATGCTTGCGGTAACCATTATCTTTTCATTTATTACATTCAGGCTAGTCGGCGCGAGCATGGTAGGCGAACTTAGCAATGTACAGATATCATTTATAGTCGTAGAAATCATTGAGGCGTTGGTTGGCTTGTTCCTTATAGTCAAGTCAACAGTATTACGAAACTCGTATGCATAACAAGTTCAAAAACGATAATGCCAGCAAAGCTGGCCCGGACGCCGCTAGAACGCGGTGCCGTTTTAAAGGCGTTACCTCAATTGATAGATAGGAAGAATTTATGTTTATCGTTTTACTAAAATTTTCAGATAATAAATCTAGCGCTAAAGAATATATGGACGGACATAATGCGTGGATAAAGAAGAACTTCGATGATGGTATATTCTTGCTTGTCGGCAGCATTGAACCTGGACAGGGTGGTTCGGTAATAGCACACAATATTTCACTCCAAGAACTAGAGCAAATAGTAAACGCAGACCCTTTTGTATCTGAAAATGTTGTAACGGCTGAAATAATAGAAGTTTCGCCTAAAAAAACAGATGAAAGGCTTAACTTTCTTGCAAATTAGTCAAAGCCATAACAAGGCCAACCACAATCGCCCGCAAAAAGCGCGGGCTGGACTCGCTAACGCTGATCTGTGTTGGCGGCGTTAGCCTTCATACGTAACCCACCAACGATGCATTGCTTCAAACATTTCGTTTAAATCCATTGCTTTTTGCGTAGCAGTGTACTCAACACGTGGAGGAACTTCCGCGTATACTTTTCTCGATACTAATCCATCCTCTTCCAGTGCTCTTAACTGGTTTGTAAGCATAGCCTGAGTGATGCCTTCGATCTTCCGGCGTAACTCATTGAATCTGTGAGTTCCATGAAAAATCAAAATCTGCAGCACTATTAATTTCCATTTTCCCCCAATGAGTTTTGCTATCTGAGGCATTGGGCATAGCGTCCCTTCGGCGGATTGCGTTGTTTCTTTTCTCGATGTCATCGGTCGACCTCTAACCCCAATAGTATTGATAATGATACTATATACTAAAATATTGCCTACTTATATTATCATACCTAATTAAGTATATTGTTTTCTTCAATACAGAAGAGGAACCAATAGTGAAAAATTACGACCATACAATAACAGTCAAAGTCACCCCGAAGCGTGTTTTTGATGCGCTTACAAAAGAGATGTCTAATTGGTGGACTGATATGACATCTACAGTAGATAAAATTGGGGATAAAACAACAGCAAAATTTGAAGATGGCACTACATGGTCTTTTGAAGTTGTTAAGCTAGAAGCAAATAGACTCGTCGAACTGTTCTGCTATCAAGCAGACCATATTCACCCAGTTACAACTCCGGAAATGAGGAAAGAGTGGGAAAACACGACATTACGGTTCAACATTATTGGTAAGGGTGAAAATACGGATGTTCATTTCACTCATGTTGGGTTAACTCCAGAAGTAAATTGCTATAGCATTTGTAATTCTGGGTGGAATCACTTTTTTGGGGCAGCATTTAAGGCTTATTTGGAAAAGCAGATAGCTTGAGCAAACAAAGGCTAACAGGCCACTCAAGGTTCAGCAGCTAAAGCTGCTTGGACCTCCGCTGCGTTGCTCGTTTTGCGGTTTCACGCTACGCTACCGCAAAACCATCAACACAGCTCCGGCCCCTTAGCGGAGCGTTAGGAGTAATAATGAGTAGTACACCTCCACAAGGTAGTGAAATAAAAGTTGATACCTTGAATGGCCATCAACATATCCTTGTACCTCACGGCAAAGGTGGGGCGATGAGATATTTTATCGGGTTATTTCTCTTATTCTGGATGGGTGGCTGGTTCATGGGTTTTACCAGTGCTTTTTCACAAATATCATCTGGTGATGGTGGTGCCTTCCTTGTCTTTTGGCTGGGCGGTTGGTCTGTAGGTGGCCTGTTCGCGGGATATATGATTTACAGGGTGTTCGAAAAAAGTATCCCAGAACAACTTCTTCTCAATCGCCCATCACTATCCTTGGACACTGGAGTTCCTCCGTTAAAAATAGATTTTGGTATGCGCAGCCAAAAAAAATATTGGAAGTCCATGTTCCCCAAGCGAAAGCGCATTGAATTTTTGCCATCAGAACTCAAAACAATGAAGCTGCGAGAAACGGATAGTGGAAACCGTCTTACCATTGATAAAGGAGCCGAACGCGTAGAAATAGCAATAGGAGCCACTGAAATTGAACGAGAATGGCTATTTAGTTTCTTGCAGAGAAACTACTCCTAACAAGAGACTATGATCCCAGGTCAAGTATTCATGCCATTAGAGTTTAGTAAATGGGGTTAGTTCTTGTAATCCTTTCATTTGCGCTGATTGTGCTTTCCCTGGGCGGCGTTTTCCTGCCGTCTCGCTTGATGGCGTTGGTAGATAAACTTGCCTCACGTAAGCTGGGTTTGTGGGGCGCAGTATCGGTCCGCATTGTTTTTGGTGTGTTACTCTGGCTTAGTTCTCAAGAATCCAATGCGCCAGAAGTTTTAAAAGTATTCTCAGTATTGCTAGTGTTTTCCGCAGTAGCGCATTTTGTAGTTGGGCGAGAGCGTCTGAGAAAACTAAGACAAATATTAGCGGCTTGGCCGCTATGGGTTATTCGGGTCCCCTGCCTTTTGGGGATAATTATGGGAGTGTATTTATTGTGGGCGTTATCACCATTTATACCGCTAGCTTAATAATACGCTCTACAACAGCCAGCGTGCTGGCCTGGGATGTACCAAGCGTTATGGGTTCTGTTTGAAATTAATTGCTATTTCCATGTTATGTGCTTTTTCAAATCTTTCACTCGCTGAAGTGGTAGTGCCTGAAGATGTCCTAGGCAAGTGGGGATATAAAACAACAAAAGTACGTGGAGACGGTCAGGATATAAAGCGGATCAAGGGGGAGCGAGTGGATGAAAACCAGATGTATTATCCACGTTTCACACTAGCTAAATCATGCTTTGATACACCCGAGGCTGCAATGAAAAAGCAAAAAATGAGTCTAGAAAGCCGGAAAAACGATCCTTTCAATGGGTTTAAAAGTCACTACAACGATTTTATTTCAGGGGAATGCCTTTACTCTATCTCCACGGCAGTTAGAGCTACATTTTTAAGCTATCAACCAGAAGTATTAAAAAAGTACAAAACCTATGTACAAGAAATTAGAAACCCATAACAACGCCAGCCAAAATCGTGCGCGTTGCGCACTGGATGCGCAACAAGTTCCGGGCACTTGTGGCGGGCGTTATGTTGCTTGAAGATGACGAAAGAAGAGTCTTTAAAATTAATGCATTTCCCAAATGAATGGTTAGTTTGGGATATGTACCCGGACGAATTATTTCAAATCCAGATTTCTGGCAACGAAGTTGGATATGAGGACGGTTCAGACCACGATAGAACTGGCGTATTCCATTGGTGGTTAAAACGAAATCCAAGCTCTGAAAAACTTATATTATTAGCAAAATTAACATTGATCGATCCAGATCCACTCATGGGACAAGATGTCAGGAGTTACATCGCAAAATCAGAGCATTGCAATGAATCCGTCAATCAAGTTTTACAGTTGGCAACGTAACAATGTGGTTAAGTTCACTCCGACCGCGAAAAGCCCGGAGCCTGCGCGGGATTTCGCTACACCTTGTTTCGCTCGCTCCTCACCACGGTGTTAAGTGTCATCATGGATAAGATTATCTCACCAGTCGGCTGGTACATCGGAACATACTTGGCAAGATTCATCGAGATTGAAGATGAGAATAACGATGATCCCGAGACCAGGTTTGCAACGTGGGAAAACACAGTTATTGTGAAGGCTCCGACTCTTGAGGAGGCCTTTGAAAAGATAGAGCGAATTGGTATCGAACATGCTGAACCGTATAAAAGTCGAGAAACAGGTGTTCCTGTCCAATGGGAGTATCTCGGTATAATTGATCTGCTGCCAATTTACGAAGAATTGGAAGATGGCTCAGAGGTCATGTGGGCATCCAACCATCCTAAGAAGCTTAAAAATCTCAAGGCAATTGTTAAAGATGTCAGTGCATTTAAAGAGTAAACACTTAACAAGCAAGGGCAGCATTGCCCTTCGGGCTGGACGGCTTCGCCGTCGCTGCTGCGGGCGTTACATGCCTACAAACCATTTAGCGTCGTCCAAAAGGATTAGTTATGACAAAGTTTAAAATTTTGATAGCCATTTCCTTACTCCTTTTCAGTTGTACTGCTTTATCAAGTGGTATTAATGTAAAGAAAGTATCCGAGCATTTACATATCTTGAGTGGAAAAGAGTACGGAACTAATATCGGTTTAATACCTATAAATGATGGATTGGTATTAATTGATCCCATGCCGGGCAATAGCCACCTGAGTGAATTAGATAAAATAGTTCGTTCTATTTACGATAAACCGATTACTTTTATCTTGAACACACACGCACATTCAGACCATGCAGGTGGTAATGAATATTTTATACAACAAGGTGGGAAGCTTGTCGGGAGCACTTCTAACTTAGTTGGTTTTGTTCATATCAAGGCCAAGTCTCATTCGGCAATTGATAATATCTACTATCATACAAAAAGTAACGCTGTATTTGTCGGAGATGTTTTCGATACCAGTTGGCACCCAACATTTTATGCTGGCGGAACTAAGGGTTTTATTGAGGCAATTGATGCTATTTTAAATCTAGGTGATGATCAGACACTGATAGTGCCGGGCCATGGTGCCCCATCAAGTAAACTATCCTTACGGGAATTTAGAAAAAATACATTAGAGTGGATCAGTAAGATTCGAGAACTAGACCAGCAAGGGTGGGATGTAGATAGAATAATGGATGATGCCAAAGTTAAGGATGTTTTGGAGAAATTCAATGTGAACAATGAAGCAGTATTTCTACCACAAAAAGCATTTAGGAGGTTTATTGAAAGAACTATTGCAGTGGTAAAAAGAGAGAAAGGCATGTAACAAAGCAATCTGCTGGAATTCGTTTCCGTCGCTTGTTTTTAGTGCTTGAGTAGTACAAAAAAACAACTAACTATTGGCCGCTAGCAACTTCGGTGTTAAGTTTACTGAGGTCATGAAATATTTCCTTCAAATCCTACTCATCTTCGTATCTAGTTATAAGGTATCTTGCGCACACCACATTAGTCTTGGTCTTTATGAGGGTTTTACTCTATGTTCGAGTTGGCCGGGAGATAGAAGCCGAAGATGAACTGGCTATTTATTGGTTAACACGCGCTGCTGAAAATGGTCATAAGTCCGCAACTTACTTGATCATCAGTCGCTACTATTCTGGAACCGAAGGTTTCCCTAAAGATAATGGAAAAGCAAAAGATTGCAAGCGAATTGGCCGGTGATACCTAATAAGGCAGTTAGCTTTACTCCACGCCCTGCAGGCGCTACGTTGGAGGGTAAAACCAGCGGATTCGCTGCTGGGTTTCGGCGGCGTTAGATTTCTATCAAACACGGAGAATAAATGGAATTCGGGAGGGTTGAATCGCTATGGAGATATCCAGTCAAATCGCTTATTGGTGAATCCGTAGACAGTTTTGATATTGATTGCAGAGGGGTTTCAGGTGATCGGCTCTATGCTATATCGAATTCAGATGGCAAGCTCGGTAGTGGTAAGGATACGCGCAGATTCAGGCGCATTGATGGGCTTTTTTCAATGTCGGCAGAAACTATAGACAATGGTATATCGATTACACTCCCTGATAAAGAGGTCGTAACGAGTAACTCTCCATCCATAAATAGTAGGCTCTCACAAATTCTTGGGCAAAACGTAACCTTAACTAAAGAAGATAAGATCTCGCACTTTGATGACGGAGCTATACATATATTAACAACGGCATCCTTATCGCTGCTCCGTAAAAAGTTGCCACACTCTGGCGTGGAACCCAGAAGGTTCAGGCCAAATATAGTGGTTAAGAGTCAGTTTCAAGATAACGAGCTTTTGGGTAAGGTTATAAATATTGGCACAGTCTCCTTAGAGGTTACTCATAAAAGTGAGCGGTGCCGTATGATAACCCTTGGCCAGCCTGGACTTGAACGCAGCCCCGAGATACTCAAGGCTATATCTAAAGATTTCGGTTTGGATTTTGGTGTTTACGCTAAGGTTATATCTATTGGCTCGGTATCAATCGGGGATAATGTTGAAGTCGTCCAAGATTAATCTAACAAAGCCAGCCAGAGGGATTTCTGCAAAGCGTGCTCCAGCCCCGGCTAGCGGCGTTGAGTGCCCATGAAAGTTTTGCTGATGCTCACTTTTGTCTTGCTTGTTACAACAAGTTGTACATCGAGTGACAGGGACTTTTTCGAATCCGCTTATGGCGAACCATCAGATCAAATTAACGTTATTGCATACCAAACTGAAGGTTCGGATAACTTGTTCAAAAGTGAATATGCGTGGTTGTTAGATGTTTCAGCCGATAGCGACTGGGCTAATAGAGTTTCTTCGACTGAGTTTAGTATCGGTGAAAAATCTGATAATGGATTCCATGTAGCAAAACACCTGATCTCAAAATTTCCTCATGCGTTTATCGCTGACAGCACCATACGTCTATACTTTGTAGCTGAAGTTGAAAGACGAAGCCATTACATTCTTAGAACAGAGCAGGGAGATAGTGCAATATATTATGTTTCAACAATCTAGGACACTAAACAGGAAGTGCAAAGAAATGCACAGCCGTGTACCCTTTCGCTTTGCAAAGAGGCTGTATGAGCGAGAACCCGTATAAACCGCCTGAGAGCGACATATTGGATTTGGATGTGAACGCTTCAGGTGCATTTACTAGCTTGTTTGATCTGGGATATGAGCGCAGTGGAAAACAGGCAGTAGCGTTCTACTTTGTGTATCTTATTATTCTTTTATGCGCAGGGTTCTTATCTGGGCAGATCACTACAGGCGTTTTTGGTGGCAGCATTGATGTTGCATTTATTGTCGGTGTGGTTTTAGCGGTATTGGTGTGTACAGCACTTTCAGTGTTCGTGTGCGTAAAAAAATCGATACTCAAGTCTTATAGGTCGATTGGGCTAATTTTTTTAACCTTGGTTACAAGTGCGATTATGGGCGCATTAATAGGTCTGATTACGGTATCGTACCTAACTACACGTGGAAAGAAACATAGCGAATTCAAAAACGAAAGTGTTACGAGCGGCTCAGACGCGCAAACAAGTACACGCTCATCTTAGAGGCCTTTGAGTTTTAGAGTGTGAGCAAATTCTGGCGAGAAAAAGCGGACCCTTCAAAACATATCGACTTCATGAGCCGTAAACATGAAGGTGCAATTCCGGTTGAAGTATCACGAGATAACCTAATAGATAAATGAGTATATTTTGCTGAATTGGGCGGTTTCGTTTTTCAATTTGCTAACTTGGCCCAAGTCGAAGATTGTAAGAATTATTTTTCTGATAAAACACACCCGGCAACACGAGAAAAAGCGCATGATTTAGAACACTACTGGCACCCTTAGTATTCGAAATTACCAGCAGGGATTAACAAAGGTTTGAAAAAGCAAAAAGCAATTAGAATCCTAGATCAAATATTAGAAAAATGGCAAGACTCTTAACAAGCACTCTAAATACAGCTGTCAGAATGCTGTCTAGGCTCTTGATTTTGCTCTGTATGATACTCGGTACGTCAGCGTGCTCAACCAATGACGTTAATATGTCCAAATTCAACATACATGAATTTGATGAAGTCAGTAAAAAATGTTTAAAAAATTCACACTGCAAAGTTATAAAGATAAATAGCTATAGCTGTGGCGGTTACGAATCATTGGTCTATTCAAGCCTTATGATTAAAGGAGAAAGTGAAAATTATTTGCTTGAATTAGCCAAAAAGCGAGTTGACCAAGATGAGTTAGAAATGTCTAAATCATCTATCGATGTTTGCACGCTTGTTGTTCCAAAACCAACGCAAGGTGTTTGTTGGAAAAATGGTTGCGAAACTATCAGGACATGGCGGTAGAAACAATTGCTAAACATGTGATTAAGTCAAATCTGGCACTACTAGCCAGCGCGGAACGTTTACTTTGCCGGCGCTACCTGCGGTGCGTCATCTATGGTTTAATGCGAGGGAGGCATGAGCGGATCAGTCGATATAGGGTTTAACGGTAACTGTGAGGAAGCGTTTGAGTTCTACTCTGCCAATTTAGGTGGAATGGTCGGGCGCATTTTTAGAGAAGGCGCGTCGGAAAACGGTAGAGTCGTGCATGGAGATATTGTCATACACGGTTTGACGATTACGGGCGGGGATGTATCAAAGGGTGACTACAAACTTCCACAGGGTGTTAACTTACTTTTAGCAGGCCTAGACGACCATACTGTGAGAACGTACTTTGAAGTATTGTCCAAAGATGGGGTATCTGTAATGCATCCTCAAAAAACCTTTTTTTCTACGTGTTATGCCATGGTCATTGATAAGTTTGGGGTGCCGTGGAAGTTAAATAGTGGTTCATAAAAAACTAATCAATCACCACCAGCAAATTGGCTGCATTTTCGCTGTCATGGTCTTCGCCGGTGTAACACTATGATGTCGCAAACAAACCAACTGCGGTCTGGCTGGCGGCGGCGATGTTATAAACACAACTAAGATCACTGTATGAATATTGATTGGAATTCTCTCGTGTCTGTTGCAACTGCTGTAGGTGTTCTAATCGCAGCGTTTCAACTCCGTACCAGCTCTAAAATTGCACAAAGTGAATTTGAAGACTCTATTGATCAACAATATCGAGCTTTGGCGCGAGGTATTCCTGTTGATGCGCTTATTGGAAAAAGTGTTTCCAACGATAAAAAGGAAATGACTAGAGAGCTAATCTACAACTATCTTGATTTGTGCAATGAGCAGATATTTTTGAGGCGCAAAAAGCGAATACGCAAAGATACTTGGGTGGATTGGTGCGCAGGTATAGAGTCAAACCTTGCAAAACTAGAGTTTGAGGAAGTTTGGTCTGAGGTAAAAAAAGAAGCGCCCCAAACATTTACATTTTTGGAGCGGCTTGAGAAAGACCGATTTAAAGGTGACCCAACTAAATGGAAGTAACCGCTTAGTGACTGAACGGTCAAGCTTACGCCTCTGGTTAACCGCAAAACTACATTGGCGCCATAGAGCAGACTAAGGCGTTATATTTCAACTTGAACGAGGAGTAATAATGGGAGCAAAGACATGGATGATTGTATCTTCGGATAATCAATCATCAAGTAAGTTTAAGAGCTATCCGAAACCGAATCTGGAGAAGACTGTAGCGCTATTGAACCGTTTATTTCCTAACGAAAAACTCGAGAAAACTGACGATGGGGATTTGTCCTCCACATGTCCTCCTAACGACATGATTTATGCCGGATACTTTGAGGGAATTTCAGTCGTCGCTGCAAAAGAGTTCGGTATCGATAATCCATCAAAATTAGATCGGCGTTTTATATCAGAGTCTCCTTTTAGCAATACCTATCTTCATGCCATGCATAGTGTTGTTGATTGGTTTGCGTTTGCTAAGTGGGAGGATGGTGAGCTCAAGCGATCACTGAGCCTTTCGCCCGATAGTGGAATACTCGAAGATATTGGTGAACGGATTGAGTTTGAAATCCCTTATTGGAATGGGGGGCACCCAGCCGTTGATTCTGACGAGGATGATGAAGAGGAATATCCGTTCGAATTTCACCCGTTAGAGCTTGGAGAGGCCGTATTGAAGGCGTTTTTTGGTTATCAATTAGAAGGTTTTGTCGATGACGAACTTATTGAGCCTGAACGGATTACGCTCTTCGGTTTCAAGCGGGCTAAACCTTGGTGGAAAATATGGTAAAACGCAACAAGTCGCTGCACTCCGATACGTAATGTAACGCTTAGTTGAGTACGTTGCTGCGCACTGTTTACCCGAAAACGCTTTCAGCGGTACTTACCGGTGAGCGTAGTGTTCTATGTCTTGATGAGAAGCTATGAAAAGAGAAAGTGAGATCAATGGCCTGAAAGGCTTGGTAGAGATATCCAACGATGCGGCGCTTCATCAAAAGAGAGCGAAGCTTAAAGGTTTTATCTTTCTCCTAGTCGGCGTGCTTCTGCTAGCCTATTTAGAACTCTTTCAATCGATTAGTCGTGTGTGGTCAACCGCATTTCTCCTGGTTCTATCCGGTGTCTTGCTTGCTGTTGGTTACAACTGGTTTGTGACCAGTACCGGAATGACGTTCATGTCCAAATATATTGACATGAACAAAGTTAATACTAGGCTGTCTGAATTGGAAGCCGCAGAGCGTGAGACCCTATAGCAGAGTCAAAATCTACCGCATACTACATCTGCACAGATGCGCGTGCGCGTTTTAGATGCTATTGGCATATGCTATCTACTGTAATGGTAGCCCTGCGTGTTGTTCGTGTTGTTTGCGTGTTTCAATGGCTACTTAAACGCAGCTAATCAAAGGTAGGAAAGGGCCGGGGTAAATGATCTCTTGTTCACTGATGCAATTGAGGTTGTTTTTAAAGCATCGAAAACGCGTATTTCGTTTTCAGGTATAGAGGCATTGGCCAAAACCAGCTTCACTTCGTTATCATAGTCGCACGGAAGACACGTGGCTAGGTGAATGGCACTAACGTAACGGTATCCATGCGAATTATCAGACTGTTATTAACTCCGGCTTATTGGCTTCTTACCTCGGTAGCACGAATTTTGATCCAATTTAAGCGGACTCAGAATGTGGGAAAAGGAATAATATCGGGCGGTGATATTGGAGCTGCGTCTGCCGCGATGAGAGACAAGAACTATGAAAAAGCTTACAATTTGTATCGCGAGATCATCGAAAGGGGTGGTGCGCCTCCATCAGAGCTCATTGCGTATAAGAGAATAGCGTGGTTCTATGAAAACGGGATCGGTGTCGAGAAAAACATTGATTTTTCTGATCAGATGAAAGCGCGAGCAGCACAAATAGAAAACAGCATTTTTGGGCAAAATACTTAACAAGAGAAGTCTTTTTGCCTCAAGGGCTGGGCGCGCCCTTGGCATGCAGCGAAATCTTGGGCGTAAATGTTATTTGAGTTATGAGCGATTTTATTTGGCATGATGGGAATATTAATTCTCTGAACTATTCAGTTGCTGAATCCGGCGCATCATTAGCAATTGAAGCAGAGTTCTATTCAACTCCTGAGTCAACGCAGAGAGATAAATTCACCATAAATTGTCGTGATGTCACTCGTTTCAACAACGTCATCAATTTCTTGGAAGTCAAAGACAACTATTCAGCAGGTTCCGTCTCAAATGGATACTTAAGAGGAAATACCTTATGGTTATACTTACTTGATGGTGTTATCGAGATTCATGCGGACCAAATCAGTGTATCAAGGCGTTAGCAGGTCACAATCTATCTCGCTTTCAGCGCTGAGGCGCTGTTGACGTGTTGCCGCAAGGCTGAGCATGATATTTATCAAAGAGATGGTGCGTGATTTAACTAAGGGATTTAAAAAAGGGGCGTTAATATTTTCAGCATTATTGCTGTTGAGCTTTGTGGCTTTGTTACTGTCAGAGCCGGAGAAGATGCCGTACGAGTTTTCACTTGGCTCTGTATTGTTCTTGATTACCGGGCTTAAGCTCTCGGATAAATCAAATGCGATGCTGATGATTTTGGTTTGTGCTGCACTAATTTTAAAGTTGGCAGTAATCAACGTGGAGATAAATGGCTAGCAGAGCCTTTACCAAGAATCGGTCTTTCGCCCTAAGAGCTGGACGCATTTGCCGTGCACGCCATTACTTTAGGGGGTAGGTGATCTTGGAAGCATCCACATTAGACCTATTAGGTCAGAAGCTATATTTCCCTGAAATCAGACGATTCTGAGGCAAGGAAACAACGCTATCAATTTTGTACAGCACCACACAGGCACTTAGTGCCTCTATTCAACGGAGAGCATAAGTATGACCCTTGGTATTGTTTTATTTTTAATCTTGGCGCTTTTTATATTGATTCAGTATTTCCGACTCGGATCGAATAAACATGAGCAGGAACGCTCCGAAGTGTTTCGTCGTTTGGCTGCGCAGTTGGGCATGGAGTATGCTCCCAAGATAAGCACCGACTTTAGAAAACGACTAAAATTATTTAGCCGATTTAGTAGCCGTTCTCACACCCAAGAATACAGACTGTCGACGATTAAAAACGTCTTGCGAAACAGTGTTGACGGGGTTGAGAAGGTGTTTTTCGAGTGTTCACTAAGAGGCGCTAGCACCGGAAGGAATATGGAGCCGGTTTTTTATTTTAGATCCGCATCCTTAGCTCTGCCTAATTTTCATGTCCGCTTATTTAATACACATCAGGCTCGATTTTTACAGTCTTTAGGCCAAGGTGGCGTCAAGGTTGATCATCCTACCTTCTCTCAAAAATACTTAGTGCGTTGCAGTGATGAAAGCGCAGTGCGAAAATTATTTAGTGACGAATTTCTTGATTTTATATCGAATAATGATTCATTTGATATCGATGGGAATGGTGACCAAATGATCGTGTATCGAGCAATGTATGAAGATGGCTCTACCGGAAATATGGGGCGCTTAGATCCAAAGGAGTTTAGGGATGTGGAACAAAAGGCTGTTCAGATCTTTCAGTATTTAAGTCGCCGTAGTTAAGGCTAACTAACCGGTGTTTACTTTGCATTGTATTCTCTTTGGTCGACGCAATGAAATGCAGAAGGCTGCTCGTTCGACTTTTACGAGTAAGGTCAGCAAGACCTTAACCTTGTTCACCTTGCTAAGGTACCTTGTTGGCTTTGGGAACTCCAGAAACTGACGGTTGATGAGAGGTCTCCCCCCTTGTCTTGGCACTCGGTTTGGGGATAAGGTCAGTGCAGCACAATATTAACTTAGAGCTAAATTCTGTGAAGAAGCGATTGTTTGTATGTTCATTGGTAGTCTTGAGTCTTTTTCTTTTCTACCACTTTGGGCGCAGCATCTGGTATCCATTGGCAATAAAGATCAAAGGTAAACAAACCGTCGAGCAAGTAATCGAAACTTATGGCCTGTCAACACGCGATGAACTAGCGCCTCTTTTCGATAGATCGGGCATCACCTATCCGCCTAAAAAACTGGCCTTGGTTGCATTTAAAGACACCAATGTTCTGGAGGTCTGGGCGTCCAATGAAGGCTCAAATTACCAACTAATTGTCCGTTACCCAATAAAAGCGGCTAGCGGCAAACTAGGCCCGAAGCTTCGGGAAGGTGACAGGCAGGTGCCAGAGGGTATTTATACAATCATTGGCTTGAACCCTAATAGTGCCTATCATCTTTCGATGAAGATTAACTACCCTAATGCGTATGATCTCGAACACGCGAAGGCCGAGGGACGGGCGGAGCCGGGGACCAACATTTTTATTCATGGTCGTGCTGCCTCGATAGGCTGTCTTGCCATGGGGGATCCAGTGATAGAGAAACTCTTCTCACTTGTCTACGCCACCGGCCGTGACAACACAACCGTGCTAATCTCACCTACTGATCCGTCAAAAAATCCACTGGTTGTACCCAGTAACGCGCCTGAGTGGACTCGGGACCTATATGACAAAATTGAGGCGCATTATCAAACGATCAATTCAAATCGATACAACTCAGAGTATTCGGCTGCCAAGCAGTCCTCGGAGTAAAGTGGTCATCTCGCATGGATAATTTTTACAACGCACCCAAGGCTGACCTGTCAGAAAGTCGAGGAGATATGCCAAAGTTGGGTTGGATCTTACTATTCGCCTTTGCTTTAGAAGGGGTATTCACTATCGCCATTAATTTACTTGGTTCGTATGATAGTAGTCCGGTCAACTTGATGAGTTTTGAGATGGTGGCGGTACTGGCGGCTTCACTCTGTTTGTATGCCTGGATTTGCACTATGATCATGAATGGCCGAAAGACGATTCTGATCGTGTGCTATGTGTATTTGGCCATGCTGGTTATTATTGATTTTCAAAACTGGCTAGGGAAAGGAATCTTTATTGGTGTTGGCGAGACCTTGGTGTTTCTGAATGTAGTCTTATTAATCGCTGTTGTTGTAATAGTGAAAATTCCCATGCGAGCCTGGTTTAGTAAGTAGTATCCTAAGGAAGGTCGAAGTTCAATCCACGGCGGTGCTCGTTCGAAGTTGGGCGCGCAGGTCACACACTCGCACACCTTTAGCAGCGCTCGCTGTTAATAACAACGTGAGGCAGACACGCATGTATAAAGTTACCCTATTGTTGAGTCTTTTATTTTTATGTACGCCGGCAGGTGCACATGATTCGGTATTCTATTGCGTTTACCAAACGAATGAATGTGTGGAGAGCTCGGATCCGATACCCATCGAGAATGCCGAGATCAATCGAATTTTAGGGGACGTTGTCGCCGGTGCCAGCAACTTTATTGGATTTGTCGATCGTCATGGTACAACGATTCAATTTTACGTTGACCAGCCGGGTGACATTTGGGTCGAGATTCCTTCTCCTGAAAACAAAGGTTCTTTTGGCAAGCGAATTTCAAATAACGACATGATGCTTTTGGTAAAAAAGTTAGAAGCGCCGTACTGGATGTACAAGGGCACCTTGAAGCTCAAATTTACCAAGTGGTGACCTTCAAGAGGGTTCGCTGGATTGCGAATGGAGTTCGCTTATGACTAGCCATGACTCGGCGCGATGCGTTGGTTTGGGTGTGCCGATTAAAACGTGGGCGCGATCTACTGTGAGCACGTTGTGTCGGTATTCGTGGGCAATTGTTGCTCATTACGTAGCGCACAGATCACTGTAGAAAGGGCGTCGCGGGCAAGCCAAGTACACGCGTGTTTCTCACATCGCGGCATACTGCTCAGCGCTAGATCACAACACGATGACAACAGATCGCCCCTGGCGAAGCGGAATTACAAACAAGTTTGTGCGTTTTGAAATATCGCTTGGTCGCAGCTCAATGGCTCCGATATCGCAGTGACCGTCATCTCTTAAGCGCCCGCGTTGGTCGCTGAATGGACAATTGGTATTGACGCCGCCATCAACTGCGACTGAACTTTCTGTTGGTATAAAAAAGGTCGTACCGTTGTTGGTGGAAGCAGGATCGAGTACGTCTGACAATGCCAACGGCCGTGCTGAGTCGCTGGTGCCCAATAGCGTGCCTGGTGGCGCAACAAATCCGTCGAGGCTGTCTTGCGTTGATACGCCTGCGTCGCCGATCAGATTGCCAGAAAAGCTCGTGAAGGTTGTGGAATTGGCGATAATATCCGCTCCGTCGTTGTCTGCGCGATTCAACATGAGTAGATTATTCTCAAATGCCACTGAAGTAGAATTCAGATAAATAGCACCGCCATCCCCCTGAGTCTGATTGCTGATCAAGGTATTATTTGTGAGCTTGTTGTCTAGCCCGCCATCGACGTACATAGCGCCACCAGCACTGGTGGCGACGTTTGATACCAAGGTGTTGTTAATGAAGCTGGTAGCTGAGGTGTCGACGTGCATGGCACCACCGTCTACGGCGCTGTTTTCAGAAAATGTGTTTGCAATCAAGTTAAAATCTGTCGTGCTTCCCGTCTGATCGATATGGATACCGCCGCCAAATCTCGCCGTATTTTTAGTGAACGTGTTCTCTACCACAACGCCGGTTAGAGACCCTCGAATACTGAGTGCGCCACCATCACCAGCCCCGACACTGTTTTGAGAAAATCGATTTCGATCGATATTTAACATGCCGCCACCATTATCGATCAATACCGCGCCGCCGTAAGTCTCGACGGAATCAACACCATCTAAGCCATTGTTTGTAAACGTTGATTTGACCAAAGATAAATTATCAGCGTTTTCGATATAGATCGCGGCCCCGCCACTAAATACCTCAGAGAACGGATCAGCGCCAACCATTCCGCGGTTGCCAGTAAAGCTGGTATCTGCGATTTGCACCAAATCATCGCCGACTGTGTAAAGCGCCGCGCCTTCGTTGCGTGCCACGTTGTCATTGAATTCACTTGAGACGATGGTGATGCTGGTATCACTTGAGGAAAATGAAAGAATCGAACTGCCAAGGCGTGCTGAATTTTGGCTGAATCTGACTGAATCAAAATTGACATTTGCGTGATTGGAGTTGATTGACACTGCGCCGCCAAATTGGCGTGGGCGGTCAGCGCCACTCAACTGTAACTTTTCAAACACGACTGAAATGCTGTCGGCTTCAATTGAGAAACCGAGTTCGCCAGCGGCAGGTGTAATAGCCAGGTCGTTCATACTTGGGCCTTCTATCACTACCGACTTGGTTATTGGGATTGATGAGCCTTGAAGTTGAATGATGTTTCCATTTGTTGGTGTAATGCGTACGCGATCATCTGTACCGAATATACCGATGGCAGTGCATGGACTGATGTTACTGCCAAGGTTGACCGATTCGATGGCTTTACGCACAGTGCAGCCGCCGTTGGCGGCATCGCTCGTCGAGAGAACCGTGATCGTCGCTGCATGACTTGTCGAGAGTAGCAAGCTACTACTCAGTACCGTGGAAACAAAAAGCACACGCCAAAGCTGGGCAGTTGAGTGTTTTGAGTAATGTCTATTCATAAGATTTTTCACTAAAAAGAGAATGCGCCATCAGGTTCCATAAGCGGCTCGAGTAAATGCATGTTTGTCTTCGTGGTCACGGCGCTACGATGATCGGTTTACTGAAAAGAATGTCGTACCGATCGTTGTAATAACGCAGTTCATACTCGCCTGGTTGGTCAGCAGAAGTCAGCGTGATTGGATTGCCCTCGCTGACCCAATTTACATAGAGGTGGTCATCCGTTTTCTGAGTTCGTGGGCCAATGGCGATTAAGTCGCCTTGTGCACCCGGACCCGTCCATCGAATCTCGAGTTGTTGACCAGCTCGGATTTCCGTCAACACCTCAAAGCCGAATTGAGCCGGCTTCACTTTGATGGGGACCCGTGCATCGACTCGAGCTTGACCATAGGCGTCGAACACGTATATCAATTCGTACTCGCCGGGTGCTGCCGGTGCGATTAAAGTTAGGGGGCTGCGATCACGGACCCCGGTCTGCCCTAAATGCGAATTGAACGGATCGCCAATATTCACCACCGCAATGGCATCAGTGGTACCGCCGTAGCCTTCCCATTGCACCTCGAACGCGCTACTTGCCGTTACCGTGTCTGCCACAATCAGCCGACTCGGAGGAATTTCTCGGGTGAGCGTCAGAGACATGGACTCGCGGCTAATTGGGTAGGTAAATTGAATGGATCCAGCATAACTACCTGACTTGGCATGTAGGGTGTACTCACCGGCAACCAGTGAGTCCCCCAACCAGTCGACTAGGTCGAGCGTCGTGGATTGGGTTACTAAATCTTTTGCCTGTTCGTGGTGCGTAATTGTCCACGTTATTTCCGTTAAGGGTATTTCAAGATCAGTGGCGGTGGCTAAGACCTGTAACCTGGGCGAAGAGCTAAGTAAGTCGGACTTAGTACTAAACGCATCATTGAGTTCTCTCGCACTGTGCACATCAATGTATTTTCCGCCTGTGTTGTCTGCCAGACACTTCAGCTGGCGTTTATCTTGTTCCTTTTCGATATCGAGCCCAATAACATGTGCAGTAAAATCAACACCGGTCTCTTCAAGCTCTAGCCCAACCTTGCACGGGTCGGCGTCGCACGTTTCTCGACCGTCGCTCAATAAGATCACCGTTGCCTTTTGTTCGGTGAGTTTCAGCTGCTCGGCAGCCATGCGCACTGCGTCACCTAGTGGGGTTTTTCCTTTCGGGTTAAGTTGAGCAACAGACTGCTTCAGCTGTGCGGCATCGACCGGGCCCGGCTGCGCAATAATTTGTATATCACGACAGTCGCCCTTAGTGCGGTGCCCATACACGATGAGCCCGGCGTCAACTGGCTGCGCCTCCCAGTCATCAACCAATGCGCCGAAGGCTTCTCGGACCAGCTCTATTTTAGGTCGGCCATCCACTTGTCCCCACATTGATCCGGATGCATCCAGAACCACCATCATTTGAGCGCGGTCAACCGCGTTCTCGGACCCTTGCGCTTGCAACAAAGTCAACATAGACGAAAGCCCGATCAGCAGTATTCGTGGTTTTCTTATCATTATCGTGTGATTCCTGGTTGGGTTGTTACTCTGAAGTGTCGGCTTTACCTTACGAGTCTCGGCATCTAGCTGGCATTGACCATGGTCAGTTAGTTGCTAGGCTGTCTATGGCTCGATTTTTCGACAATGGCCGCGAGAACGTTCGAGTTAATCAGTAGGGTGTATCAATATCTGGCCTCACCAGCAAGAGTCATGACTGACAATGCGTTATGTCGAAAAACGACGTTGCCTAGCGTGACAATCTTGTGGCGCAAGAGTCGATACGCGAACCGGCAGTCAATCTGAGCGTCAGAAAGAGAACGGTTTAATGGCATTCGCCAATTGTTCCTGGTCAACGTTCGGTTTACTGCCTGATTCAGTCATTGACTTGGTAAGCGTGACAGTGATGCTCCGCTCTTCGCCTTGATTCCAGGTGTACGCAATTGATTGCGAGCCAAAATTGCCGTACGACGTGGACAACGCGCCCGCTGGAAGGTCACTCAACGTGGTCGCAGAAAAAGACACAGTTCGGCCACCTATCTTCTTACCGTTATCAATCAGGTAACCGAGATTATTCTTGAAAAAGTCCGGGTTCTTGATTTTCTCAGTGCGATGTTGCGTGCGTACATGTAATGCAACGGGGTAACCTTCTGGGCTGACAAATTGCCATTCACAGGCAGTGAAGTGATCGCTTTTACGTGGGTTGGGTGTTTCAGTGACAGTCTCCGCCTGAACCCCGTAATGTGTTGCTAGTGTTTGAGGTGTGGTGAAATCACACGCATGTGTTTCGCTGAAAGCTGACTCTGATTGACAACCGAGTATCAGCAATAGGGCGAGACTGGTCGAACTGAAGCGAAGTGTTTTCGTTATCGTTTCTTTATACATTAGGCGTTTCGGGTATTAAGTGTGTTGTGGTTTATTGATGCTCTCGCGATGAACGCCGATAAATTGGCCTGTGTTATTCTATTCGCGCGGACAAACGATTAATGGAGTGCGGGCGCAAATTGCTCGCTCTTACTCTATCTAACGAGATCCAGCGTATTAACCGGACAAATATTTTTAAATAACTATGCGAACGATTGAGCAACGAGCGACATTGCCACTGGATTCAAAACAGTTAATTTCTGAGCATTACGAGACGCTGAAATCCCTCGCCCGCGAGAAGCGTCGGCGCGCTAAAAGTGGGCAAACGATGTTGACCACCGATATTTTGCATGAGAGTTGGCTTAAATTAAGACAGACAAAGGAATGGGCAAGTGAAAGCCACTTTTTAAAAACGACGGCACTGGCGATGCGCCATGTATTGGTTGAGTACGCGCGATCGAAGCTCACAATAAAACGCGCAAATGCGGGTACGGAGTGTTATGACGACCTAGCGGAATGTATTCCGGAATTTAGAGAAACACCCGAACAGATAATCGCGATTGCTGACTTATTCGCACGGCTTGAAGAGCGCAACCCCCGATACGGGCAAACACTCGACTTACGCTATTTTGGTGGTTTTACAGAGGACGAAACCGCTCAAATTTTGGGCGTTAGCACGCGCACGGTGCGCCGTGATTGGGTGTTTATAAAAGCATGGATGGCCACCGAGTTAGAGCGCACGGATAGTCAGTAAACCCTATTGAGGGCGAGGTTGAACCTATATCTACTCTGGCATGCTTGTGAGTCAGTGCTCACTTAGTTATTGCGGTGTAAATGACGGGCAATCTGTGAGCTGTAACAGGTCGGTTCTGCTAGAGTAGACACACTGAGCGTTTCCCAAAACGTAGTCTTCTCCATCAGCTGAGAAGGAAGCGAATGTAGGCACAACAGCGTGACGTTTTAGAAAGCGTAGGTTCTCGTAATACCAGGCGACAGTGTTCTGTTTGGTGACATTACGTGTGTATTGAAATCCATTTGCGCCGAGTACTGACCAGCCACTCGGTCTGTCTGCTAATGGAAAAAAAGCGATTGCGGCGACCGCGCCGTCAGTGTCTGTCGCAGACTTTAAACGTTTTAAAAGCTCGGAGCTCGTGTCTGGTGAAGCCTCATAGCCACCTTCATAGGCAATGACAAACGCCGCACGCTGCTCCCATTGGTAGGGATCAAATGCAATCGCGGTAACTTTCTTACCTTCACCGAGGAGCCGCTGGAGTGTCATGTGAAAGTTGACTGGTAAGCTGCCACGTACATTGGTGGTGTGTTGAGTAGACTGGGTTACCAGTGCGATGCCTTGACAATCTGGCGTGAAACTCAATGCTGAAATCCCCAGACCTTGTTTGACATGATCTCGCGCTAAACTGACTAGGTTTCTCTGCTCGCTGGTGAGTTCACCGCCGGTGGTGACGGTATCTGAAAATATTCCAATACTCGATTGGTCGCAGCCCAATGCAATTCGATCAGAGGGTAGGTCAACGACAGGCTTGATGGTGCGACGCTCGGTTTTAGCTCGTAGGGTTTTGTCGGTTGCACTTAAGTATGCTATCCCAGCCCCTGATACACTTAGCGTGACCAGGCAAGCACCTGCGACCAACCAGCGATGTCGTTGAAAGTATTTTTGCAACACATAACGCCAGTCGCCGTGCATTGCCTGTATTGGTTTTTTGTCTGCATAACACTGCAATTCACGAGTGAGCTCTTTGACTGACCGGTATCGATCCTGAGGATTGTCACGAGTACACTTGTCACAGATGGCCCCGAGTTCACGCAGTGAGCGAGGCGTTTTAGACAACGCCGTGGCGACCGGTTTGGTTTCATACACCAGTACGCTGAGCAACTTACCAAGCGCAAAGATGTCCGTGGACTCATCAAGCCTGTGCCCAGTCGCTTGTTCTGGTGCTGCGAACGCTTTGGTGAATGGTGCACTTTTTGCTTCGCCACGTTTCAAAAAACCTGAGACGCCAAAGTCGATCAATTTGACCTGACCTGCGCGATTAACAAGCACATTGCTTGGCTTGATATCGCGATGCAAGATGTGACGTTCGTGCGCATGTGCAATTGCATCACACAACTGCGTAAAGAGCTGAAGAGAGGTGTCGAATGTCAGGGCATTGTCAGCAACATAATCGAGAATGTCGATGCCGTCGACCAGCTCAGTCACCATGAACGGCAACCCATTTTTCAGGACTCCTGCATCAATTAGGCGGCCAATATTTGGATGTTCCAACTGCGCAAGAATTCGACGCTCATTATGAAATCGTGCAACCAAATCTTGCTGGGGTGAACGCGAAATCTTCAACGCCCCAAACTGCTCAAAATCGGGGTAAATACGCGAAACACGATACACTTCGCCCATACCGCCACGACCCAGCAGCTCCTGTACTAGCCAGTTGCCTACAATATCACCGGCATTGAGAGCCGTTGGTGAGTCTTCTACGGCATAGGACGTGGCCATAAATTGAGTCTGCTTATCGGCTTTGGAAATCAGATTCCATATGAATTTGAAGTCCGCGTCGGTTTGAGTAGCATTTCGAACGAACTTTTCCCGTTCATTAGCCGCTCTCTCAAGCGCTGAGTGAAATATTTCCTCTAGCTCATCATTCGTCATGCGTTGTTAGCCAAACCGTTTACTAATAGCCGAAAATAGCGATATGTTGTTGCACGTTAAGGCTCGCCAACCTCAGCCAAATATATCACGCAGAGCAAGCGCGAAAGAAAACACTTTTGCTTTCTATCTACGACGTTCCCGAGAGTTACTTCGACGAGTCTACTGTACGTCGTGGTGTGCTTGGCAATGCGGTCAAAATTTGTTGCATTGGAATAGGCGTCGCTTGATTAGAAATCATTAAAGAATTGGTCACGGACAATCCGTGACGAGTTTGTTGGGGAGGGATGAGCGCGATATGATTTAAGTCAGCATGATTGCGCTCATCAGTCTTAAACATAGTTAATGCAGGCGGAAAATCATTGCAAACACGGAAAACGTTTACAATAATCTAGTAAGTGATGGGTTTGCTCCCTAAGTGGTTATTAAATATAGGTATTTATTTGTTTGAAATGCCTAAATATTGACGCTTAAGCTGCATATTCATGGTTGGGGCACGACCTTTTGACCAACAAACGGATCGGCTTCGTTCGAATAACCATGATCATCGAAGTGCGGTTCTGTTGGCCTGGATACAACCTTATCTCTGTCGAGAGGAGACTAAATCATGACCAAACACCAACCTTCTTTTAGGTTTAAGCACCGACTTGACCTTATCCTCGCGTTATTCTGCCTAATCTTCGCCGCGCTTACCGTTGTTACTAAGTCGTACGCTGCGGTGGAACCACTGAGCGTCAATGGTTCGAAAATTATGGTGGGTGGCGAGCACAAGCGCTTTGCTGGCGTTAGCCATTTTTGGAGCAATACTGGTTGGGGAGCTGAACGTTTTTACAATGATCAGGCGGTCGCTTGGTTAAAGCAGGATTTCGACGCACAAATCGTGCGCGCGGCGATGGGGGTTGAAGACGCTGGCGGCTATCTGCAAGACCCGGCCGGTAATAAAGCCCGGGTTGAGGCCGTGGTCGATGCCGCTATTGCCAACGACATGTATGTATTAATCGACTGGCACTCTCACAATGCGCAGAATTATCAAGCTCAGGCGGTCGCCTTCTTTTCTGAAATGGCGCAAAAGTATGGCGCATATAACAATGTCATCTACGAAATTTACAATGAACCATTGCAGATTTCATGGAGTAACACCATCAAACCCTACGCGGAAGCGGTGATTGCCGCGATTCGTGCGCATGACCCAGACAACCTAATTGTGGTGGGCACGCCGACTTGGTCGCAAGATGTTGATAAGGCTGCTGCGGATCCAATAACCTCATCGCAAAATATCGCATACACCTTGCATTTCTATGCCGGAACACACGGGCAATGGTTACGTAATCGCGCGGATATGGCCATCAATGCTGGTTTACCGATCTTTGTCACAGAGTGGGGAACGGTAAATGCTAATGGCGACGGCGGCGTGGCCGTCAGTGAAACCAATGCTTGGGTGGCGTGGATGAAGCAGAATAACCTTATTCACTTAAATTGGTCGTTACATGATAAGCAAGAGGGCGCGTCGGTTTTAAAACCGGGGGCTGCCAGTACCGGCGGTTGGGCGGATTCTGATTTGACGGCATCGGGTACGTTTGTTCGCAATGTGGTGCGCGCGTACAGCGGGGCAACTGATCCGACTGATCCGACTGATCCGACTGATCCAGTTGGTAGCGCGACATGTGAGATGACGGTCCAAAGTGAGTGGAACTCCGGCTATGTTGCTGAGGTCACAATTACAAATACCGGCAGTGTTGCAATCAGTACTGGTTGGCCAATTAGCTTTGAGTTTGCGAACGGCACAACGATCAGTAATTCATGGAATGGCAGTTTTAGTGCCAGCAACCCCTATACCGTGGAGCCATTGAATTGGAATCGAACAATCCAACCCGGAAGCTCGACCAAATTTGGTTTTCAGGCCAATAAAGCCGTTGTTAACAGTTCAGCTGAAGTGGTGGACATTTCAGGCGGTATCTGTGACTAATTAGTCACATGCTGTGGTGCGCCTCGCGGGATGCGCACCACAGATTGACCACCACCGTGTCTGAATTTGTTGTAATTTCGGGTTGGTATCGTGCATTGGCGTGTTAGCGTGCGCGCTAGATTTGAGTTACTAAAAAGGATGATGCGCATGGTTAGAGTTGGGTTTTATGTGATTTTGCTGGCGATGATCTCGGCTTGTGATGCTGATCGTGCGCTCAATGTCAGTGCGTACAAAGATGTTAATGAGTTTCAGGCGTTACAGGAAACCCAGCGCGCCAAGACCGAGTTTCTGGCGTACACACACCAGATTGCCGTGGATGTTGATCATTCCGCTTTGTCTAGCGTGTTCAATTCGGTGATTGAAACGTGTGTTCACGAAACCGAGTATGTCTGTTTGATTATGCGCTCCGAGGAGTCCGGTGGAGAGTATGCCTATGGTCATATCACGCTGCGGGTATCACCCAACGGCATTGATAAGTACAAAAGACTGGTGACGGAATCTGGAGAACTTGCTGCGCAGTCCATGCATGCAGAAGATTTAACTGCGGCGGTGAAAGATACCGAAAAACGTCTCGAAATGTTAAATTCGTATCAGGCGCGACTGCAGAAGCTGGAACAAAATCCGAATGTGAATGTTGACGCGTTGATCAAATTGTCGTCGGAAATGGCGGAGGTACAGACTCAAATCGAGTTTGCGCAAGGGCAGAAGGCAAAGCTCTATCAGCGCATCAATATGGACGTGCTCGAAATTACGCTGCAATCGTCTCGAGACACGACTTTTTACGGTCCGATCGGTGACGCCTTGTCGACGTTCGCTGACAATGTGGCTGATGGACTGAGTGTTTTTATCACAGCCATGGCGTATTTGCTTCCATGGTTGTTGCTCTTGATGTTACTGATCTGGCTTCTTCGTTTGTTCTGGGGACGGCGTAAACGGCGGTCTTGATCGAGTGTATTTGGTGCTGCAGTTACGACTTGAGGCCAGCGTAATTATCGGTGGTGAAATACGAATGAGCTTCAATACATTGTTCGATTTCGACGAAGCCTTTAAACTCTGCAAATCGACCTTTGGATACCACTTAAAAACAGGTAGCACGGCAGTTGAATATGGTGGTTAGTAGCAGATGATCAAACGAAGTTTAATTGGAATCGCGAGCTTATCTTTGCTGCTTGTATGCGGTTGGGTGTTGCGTCATTTACACCAAGTATCGGGGCACGCGTACCGCGAGTTGTACGCCAGTTTTGATGTCACGTCCCCTCAGATCAGTCTTTGGTTCCTCAGCAAGACTGCTTGGTGGCCATTGATGTTGGTGTTTCTGACAATTCTGAGCGCGGTACCGCTTGTCTTTTTTAAGCGACGCGTTTGGTGGAGCATGGCACCGCCATCATTGGGTCTATTCTGGATAACGATACTAATTTATGCGCCGATGATGACGCTGGGTTCGGTAATATAAGCACTCTGGAATCCGTTTGAAACTGTTTTCTTGTTCGAATAGGTTGTTGCCGGGCACGAACTCGATGGCTGGCTATTGTGTGTGCTCAACAACCGTGGCCTTGGACTTAGGATTAAGGTCGGGCTGTTCATTGGGCCAGAAACCTCAACCTCGCGTGATAAGCTACCACACACTGACTATTTAATTCGGTTTTCTTGCAGCCCGTATGCGTTTTGGTGCGCCTGCTGAGATGGACCAGCAAGCGTACGAAGAGGGCGCGGACTTAAAGGATGGAACAGCATATACTGCATGTTGCCCTAGTGGTTCAAGACTATGACGAGGCGATCGACTTCTATGTTAATAAGCTCAGCTTTGAGTTAATTGAAGACACCTATCAACCGGAACAGGACAAGCGCTGGGTTGTGGTGGCGCCACCGAATTCACGCGGTGCTACGTTATTACTGGCAAAGGCATCCAAACCCGATCAAACGGCATTCGTAGGTAATCAAACCGGCGGTCGCGTATTCTTATTTCTGTACACGGATGACTTTTGGCGCGATTATCGCGCTATGTGTAAGGCTGGAATTCAGTTTGTGCGTGATCCGCAAGAGCAACCTTATGGGACGGTGGCCGTGTTCGAGGACTTATATGGAAATCGGTGGGATTTGCTGCAATTGAACGCTGATCATCCTCATATTAGTAGGCTCGACTCATGCAGTGCGTGACAGCATTGTCTACGCCGTCAATTGACAGCGAAAGCCTGACCGACAAGCCGCAATTGATCTGGGTCTGAGCGAAGAGTTGAGTCGAACTAAAAAACTGCGGTACGCACATGGTGAGGGCTAGGTGCCGTCACGCCGGAGCTGCCCAATTAATTAAGGATTAGGTCCGCCACAACGCAGACGTGGAGTCGTCACTGCATCAGTATCTGGCGTGTCCGTATGCAATGGCAAGTGCGAATGGTTACGCCAACTGCACGCTATTGTTTGCCGGCTACGAGGTCGTTGGTGTTGACGCCCGCTTGATTGAGCTTGGTTTAGACTCGGCCTACACAGTTTGCTTTCAGTAGACTGCGCGTGTTCAACTAAATCGTCGGAATTCGGCCCCTCTCAGACTATGCGTAAAATTTTAACAGCTCTCACAATCACCATCGGCCTAAGTCTATTGTCCGGCTGTGGTTCAGTACCCGACAACATCACGCCAGTACGTGATTTCGAGGTGGATCGGTATCTTGGTAAATGGTACGAAATAGCACGCCTTGATCACCGGTTCGAGCGGGGCCTGGAGAAAGTAAGCGCAACTTACTCATTACGCGATGACGGTAAGATCAAGGTAGTGAATCGCGGTTTTGACAGCGAGAAGGGTGAATGGAAAGAGGCCGTTGGCAAGGCGCGTTTCCCGGGCGATGAGACCGTGGGCTTTTTGGAAGTCTCGTTTTTTGGACCGTTCTACGGTCCCTACGTGGTATTCGAACTTGAGCCACTAAATTATGACTACGCATTCATCAGTTCTGGCGACGGCTATTTGTGGTTTTTGTCGCGTACACCAACCGTGAGTGACACACTCAAGCAAGCGTTTATTGCCAAAGCGAAGGCGCTTGGTTTTAACACTGACGAGTTGATTTTTGTACCGCAAGAGTAGCGCTTAGCAGGGATTTGGATTTATGGTAGTACTTTGCCACGCCATGGACGACATGGAGGTGCTGTTTCTGAGGGCATTGTTGCAGTCAGAAGATATTCATTTTGCGATCGTTGGTGAGCATTTCGGGAGCTTGTATCCCGGTGTGCAAATTGCGAGTTACAATGAACGTCGATTCCTGGTGCCGTTCGAAGAGTATGTACGAGCGGCGGCCTTAATTGCGGAGCATCGCACGGTGGTATGTTCCGGTGATCAGCGACTTATCTGTTGGCGCTCGAGTGCGGATTTTTATCGAGGGACTGGTGTTTGGATGGTGTGTCCCAGGTGGACGGAAAAGTAGGGCAGACAAAAACAGGGAATCGTAGCGTATCTTAAGCAAAGCATGCTAATCTAGCGGCTGCACACACTAGAACTGACGGATATGGATACCTACGCATTTTCTGATCAAGCTGTGGCTGATGTTTTCTCGAGTTACCCCGAATCAGCCGCGCTGAAGTTGCTGGCTCTTCGACATCTTCTGTTGCAAACAGCGGACTCCGTGGTTGGGTTAGATAACGTCACTGAAACGCTAAAATGGGGCGAACCGAGTTATTTGTGTCCGACCGGGTCTACTGTGCGAATGGATTGGAAGCCAAAATCGCCTGAGCATTATGCTTTGTATTTCCACTGTCAGACCACCCTGGTTGAGACATTCCGTGAATTGTATCGTGATGAGCTTGAGTTTGATGGAAAACGCGCCATCCTGTTTCATTTAAAGGCTCAATTACCAACAACAGCGGTGGCGCATTGTATCGAGTTGGCGTTAAGCTACCACCACCGTAAGCGTTTACCTTTATTAGGTGCTTTTCAGGAGGTCTGAATGGCACTGAAGATTCGCCCCATCACACCGAGTGACCGGTTGGTCTGGTCAGCCATGCGCACAGAATTGTGGCCAGATGCCGCTGACGCACACCGTGTGGAGATAGATCAATTCTTTGCGGGGGAGTCCATCGATATTTCCGCTGTGCTCGTAGCCGATATCGATGCCCAGATGGCCGGCTTCATTGAACTCAATCTGCGTAGTTTTGCGGAGGGGAGCCGGAATAGTCCAGTACCCTATATTGAAGCCTGGTTTGTTGCGAGCGAATTTCGTGCACAAGGCGTTGGTCGTCAATTGATGGCGAGTGCGGAGCACTGGGCGCTGGAGAATGGCTATAGCGAGATCGCCAGCGACACGGACTTGGAAAATCGCCGCAGTATCGCGATGCATGCGCACTTAGGCTTCCGTGAGACCGAGCGTGTGGTATGTTTTTTGAAAACACTGAAATGATGTGTTAACGGAGTGCGAGTATGCCCATCGCGAACTGTGTGATCTCACCAAGTTGTCCTGACGGGCAAGGGGACTTGATCGCGCAATGGTCACGCGCATCCCGACAATCTGCCGATCACATGACGGTGAACCTGATCAAGGCGCATCAACAAGGCCAACCTTACGCGGTGGTGGCAACCCTGTATCTGCCATCTATCTGGTCATCTTCGGCGATCATCAGGCTTCAGGAGGGATTGGCATTGGCTTTAACTCAATACTACGCGATTGCAGCGAGTGACGTCATTGTCTTAACACAGATTCTGGATTCAGGTCGAGTAGTGGAAGACGCTGAATCGGTATTTTGGGGCCTGTAACACCTCCAGTTCTTAACCGACTTTATTTGCCAAGTGTCTAAAACTCGCATAAGCTAAGGCAAGCGGTGCCCAGAGGAGCGACTTGGATGGGAGGAGAACACTGCTAGTGATCGCCAGTACGCTAGCACTAGACGTATACGGTGATCGGAGCATCAAGAATGTGGCCTGTCAACGAACCCGGTCGTGTTCTCCGACATAACTCAATACACAGGATTTTAATTATGACTACTTCCAAAAGCGCATGGCGTCGCTTATTAATGACAACGTTGTCTATCTCGGCGATAGCCTGTGCACAGCTTAACGCACAAGTTTTCCAGGCAGAGGATTATTCAAATTACTACGACACCACACCGGGCAATCAGGGCGGTGCATATCGAAACGATAATGTGGATATCGAAGGCAGCACTGAAGGCGGTTACAACGTCGGCTGGATAGATACTGGCGAATGGTTGGTGTACTCGAATCTGGTTATTCCAAGCACCGGCCAATACAAAATTCGCATGCGCGTCGCGAGCGAGAGTGGTGCCATCGCATCGACTGATTTAAATGGTGGTTCGATTCCCTTCGGCAACGTGGATATTCCTGCCACAGGTGGCTGGCAAAACTGGGTTACGGTGGAACAATCGGTGCAGATCAACGCGGGCACTTATAACCTGGGTGTTTTTGCCCAGACCGGTGGCTGGAATTTCAACTGGATTGAAGTGGTGTCAGCGGGTACACCAACTGGCGGTTTGGTGACGCTGTATGAACACTGCGCCTATAACGGCTGGGCCGCGTCGATGGATGTTGGTCAGTTTACACTGGGCAGTTTGATACCTCGCGGTTTTGTGAATGACCGAGCCTCTTCAATTCGTGTGTCGGCTGGCTATGAAGCCGTGCTGTACTTGGACGATAATTTCACCGGGGCTGCTATTGTGGTACAGGGCGAAGACGCGTGTCTTGATAACGAAGGGTTTAACGACAATGTGTCGTCGATCATCGTGCGGCCAGCAGGCGGTAACACGGGTGGCTTCGCGTCAATTATCAGCGAATCGCAATTTAACCAAATCTTTCCAAATCGGAATGGCTTTTATACCTACGCAGGTTTGGTTGCCGCCGCGCAAACCTATCCGGCTTTCGCGGGTACGGGCGATCTGACGACTAAGAAACGTGAAGCTGCTGCGGCGATGGCTAACTTCCATCATGAAACCGGTGGTTTGTACTACATTACCGAAATCGCACAAGGCGAGTACTGCTCAGGAACGGCAACGCCATGTGGCGTTTGCGCTGGCGGCAAACGCTATTTCGGTCGTGGCCCGATTCAGTTGAGCTGGAATTATAACTACTGCGCTGCGGGTCAGGCATTAGGCTTGAATCTGTGGGCCAATCCCGATCAGGTGGCACAAAACCCGACCATTGCCTGGCAGACAGCCCTGTGGTTTTGGATGACGCAACCGGGGGCAGGTTATCGTCCCGCGCACGAGTCGATGGTCACCGGGGCCGGGTTTGGCGAGACTATCCGTACCATCAACGGCTCGCTGGAGTGTAACGGTGGTAATCCGGGGCAGGTCCAAAGCCGTATCAATGAATACAACCGTATTACTGGCATTTTAGGTGTGTCGCCAGGGAATAACCTAGGCTGTTAACAGGTTTTTGCCACTTTGGGTCGAGAACCACCGTGAGTGGTTCTCGATCTGCTCGTCACCAGTCCAGTGATTTTGATGCGACTTGTTCGATGCGCTTTTGCGAGACCGCGATGCGCGTCTTCAGGTGCTGTGCGTAGATGGATACTCGCCACTCCTGTAGCATCCAATGCAGTTCATGTAACGTTGGCTGCAAGGCGTAGGCATAATCGTAGCCGTACTCGCCTTGCACTGCGCTATCAAACTTGGCTTGAATTGCCATCAAGGCTGATTCCTCGGCAGGCGTTTTAGCGAGTTTATCGATGCGCATCTCGATCGCCCGCAGGTAGCGTGGAAACTGTTTAAGCTGCGTGAGATCGGTATATCGCAGCAGAGTCGGTTCGAACAACTGATACAGTTGCGACTTCATGTCCTCCAGGGCCTGATCTGTCTTAATCGTGGTCGCATTAATCTCATTGAGTCGAGATAACAGGGTGTCACGTTGGCGTAAGCACGGCACAAACGCTTCTTCCAGCGCCATCGTTCGGGCGACCCAGTGTTTACTACCGCGCTGTAAGCAGTGCTCGAAACTGGCTGCGTCGCGCACCTCGGCCAAGCCATTCTCAAAACAAGCGGCTTTCAGCCCGGCATCAATCAACTCTGCTTGCCAATTGGATTGATCGGAGACGGTCGGGAGTGCGGTTTGCAACTTCGCCGCCAGCGCGCTCAGGTTTTTGGCTTTCGCGGCTTTGGGCGCCAGCACTTCTTTTTTCAAATACTTGTCGGCTTGTTTCTGTGCACCGTTTGCCAGCACCTGCTTTGCCAGCGCCAATACCCCACGCTGTGTGAAGTACTGGGCCGCGGGTTGGTCTTCATGTAAAAGTAGCGAGATGCTGTGGTTTTGCTGAATCTGCAGCATCGGATACGCACGCACAGTCAGTCCCTGATGTTGGTAATCCAGATGGTCCGGCAGGGCACCAAAATCCCATTGTTCGATCTGGTGTTGTTCATAGCGTGTTTTCTGTGGTGCATTGCTCGCGTGCACGCTTTCCTGCACGGCGTCAGCGTACGCCTGCTTGAGCTGTTGCAGGTCTCGACCTTCATTGACCAGAGATTGATCAACATCAATCACGCGATAATTGGGCCGATAGTAATCATCCAGTTTGCTGAGATCAAAATCATCCGCAGTGACTTTGACGCCGCGAGTTCGATACAGTGCGTCAGCCAGTGCCTGATGGAGTGGCACATCGGTGCGCTCGAGCTTCGAAAATACGCGGTCCACCGCGTCGCTCGCTGGCGCAAAATGGCGGCGGATTGGCTTGGGCAAGGTCTTAATCAGTGCAATGCATTTTTCCCGCAGTAGGCCGGGTACCAGCCAATCACCCAAATGCGTTGGAAAAGGCGCCAGGATTGAGATGGGCACCACCAGCGTTACGCCGTCTCGTGTCGAGCCTGGATCGAAACGGTATACCACATCAATGGCCTTGCCGCTGACCTCAATCGTGTCTGGAAACTGCGCTACCTCACCTTGGTCGACACGATTGACCAGTAAATGTTCACGTGAAAGTTGCAGCGCCTCTTGATTGCCTTGCGCCAGCCACTTTTCGAGTCCGGTTCGACTACAGATCCCTTCCGGTAAGCGTTCATTATAGAATTCTGCAATGGCGACATCGCTTACCAACAGGTTGCGACGACGGGTTTTGGTCTCGAGTTTCTCAATATCGCGAATTAGCGCCTGATTGTAGGCCATGAACGGTGCAGCGTTGCCGCGCGGTTGATATTGTTGGTCCACCAATGCCTGTTGAATAAAGACGGTGCGAGCTTCACTCGGGTTGATAGGGGCATAGTTCACCGGCTCACGCTCATTTAACGTCAAACCGTACAACACGGTTTTGCGGTCGGCTTTGATAGTGCCTGATCGAACGTTGTACCGCGGCGAACTGTAGCTGTAGCGTAAGAGGTGTTTAGCCGAATTAACAATCCATTCCGGCTGCACTTGGCCTACGGTGTGTGCGAAGACTCGCGACGTCTCCAAGAACTCACCAGCGACAATCCACTTCGGCGCGCGCTTAGCCTGTGACGAACCCGGGAACAGCGAAATCTTGCGACTACGTGCGGCCAGATACTCGCCATCGACGCCTTTATTGGCGATATTGCTGATTAGACCGGCCAACAGTGCACGATGTAGGTTCTGGTAGCGTGCGTCCATCACAGACTTTTTCGAGTCTTGGCTTGTCGACTGCTTTTTTGGCGCGGTGTCGTTTAGGTCGGGCAGTTCGATGGTCTTCCACGGGTCGAACTTCCAGTTGAGGCGTTTGCATTGGGTCAACAGTTGATGTTTCAGTTCGCGCCATTCAAACACACGTGAGATTGACCAGAATCGTGTTCCGCAGAATTGTTTAAACTTGGTATTACTCAGTTCGTCTCGTGCGTTTTCGATTGCTTGCCACAGATACAGGTAGCTACTGAAGTCCGACGCCGGATGTGCCAGCTGTTGGTGCTTCTGGTCGGCGGCCTGCTGTTTGTCGGCCGGTCGCTCACGGGGGTCCTGAACGCTCATCACACTGATCACCACCAGCGCATCACGTAAACAGCCCAGGTCATTGGCGGCAACCAAAATACGTGCGTACCGGGGATCAATTGGCAGATCGCTCATCTGACGACCAATCGGTGTCAGTTTGCGTTGTTGATTAATCGCATCCAGTTCTTGCAACAGTTTGTAACCATCGTTCAGGAGTCGCGGGTCTGGTCGGTCGATGAAGTCAAACGCTGCAATCTGTTTAATGCCCAGACGCAGCATTTTCAAAATTACCGATGCCAGATTACTGCGCACAATTTCCGCTGGGGTAAATTCGTCGCGCAGCAGAAAGTCTTCTTCTGAGTACAAGCGAATACACACGCCGTTGGCCACACGGCCGCAACGGCCTTGTCGCTGATTGGCACTGGCCTGCGAAATTGGTTCGATCGGTAAACGTTGGATCTTAGACCGAAAGCTGTAGCGTGAGATCCGTGCTAAGCCTGGATCAATCACATACGCGATACCGGGCACGGTGATCGATGTTTCAGCCACGTTGGTAGCAAGCACCACCTTGCGCCGAGGGCTGCTTTGGAATACACGATTTTGTTCTTTAACGCTCAGTCGAGAGTAGAGCGGCAGGATGTCTACCGGCAATTCCAAGCGACGTAAACTATGCGCTGTGTCCCGGATGTCGCGCTCTCCAGCACAAAATACCAAAATATCACCGCTGGCTCGATATCGACCTTTCGCCTCATCGCGCAGAATGCCTTTGATTGTGTTGCCAATTGTATCTGGCAAGCTGACGGCGTCATCTTCCGGTGGCTGGTAAATCGTTTCCACCGGGTACAAGCGACCTGAGACTTCGATGATGGGTGCCGCCTGCTCGCCCTTCGCAAAATGCTGCGCAAATTTTTCAAGATCGATGGTGGCTGAAGTGATGATGATTTTAAGATCGGGGCGTCGCACACAGAGCGGCTTCAATAACCCCAGCAGGAAGTCAATATTGAGGCTACGCTCGTGCGCCTCATCAATGATGATGACCTCGTATTTTTTCAGTAAACGGTCGTGCTGGAACTCGGTCAGCAAGACACCGTCCGTCATTAATTTGATGCGAGTCTCTGCACTGGACTGATCTTTGAATCGAACCTGATAGCCTACCGTCTGGCCGAGCGAGGTATTTAGTTCTTCCGCGATTCGTGCCGCTACTGTGCGGGCTGCAATACGCCGGGGTTGCGTGTGTCCAATCAAGCCGCGCTCGCCGTACCCAAGGTCCATACAGATTTTAGGCAACTGCGTGGTTTTCCCAGAACCAGTTTCCCCGGCTACAATCACGACCTGATGATCTCGAATGGCAGCAGCGATCTCATCCCGTCGCTGTGAAATCGGCAGTGCGTCTGGGAATTGGATCGGTTTGACCCAGGGCGACTTAGGTTGTGTCTTAGATGGTTTCATGCGTAATTTTTGGGTGCATCGGCAAAGCACCGCCGAGCTAGGGCGCAAGCTTGCCATGGACAGCAGCTCGTCGCAATCAGGATCAGCCTTTGGTGATTATTTTTTTGGTCCGCGCGCAAAACAAAGGTCGAATCTCGTCGATGATTGGAATATAATCACCGCCTGTTGATTGGCACCCATTGCTTACGCCGATATATCAAAAAAAATTTGAACGAGTTACGCGCCTGTAGCTCAGCTGGATAGAGTACTTGGCTTCGAACCAAGTGGTCGGGGGTTCGAATCCCTCCGGGCGCGCCATACAAAAGAACCGGCTCTAAGCCGGTTTTTTTGTGTGGGGAGTTCGGCGGACTTGAAGAGAACTCCACGTGAGGTTCGACAAATCCGCTGGAGCGGATTTGCACAGCCGCAGGCTGCCCGTAGGGCGAATCGCATGGATGCGATGAGTAATCCCTCCGGGCGCGCCATACAAAAGAACCGGCTCTAAGCCGGTTTTTTTGTGTGGGGAGTTCGGCGGACTTGAAGAGAACCCCACGTAAGGTTCGACAAATCCGCTGGAGCGGATTTGCACGGCCGCAGGCTGCCCGTAGGGCGAATCAATAGAACAAAGCCACACTCTGTTGGGCGCTGATGACAAGTTCACCAGCTTCATTCCAGATTTGCATGTCTTGGCTGGAGTAGCCATGACGGGCATTTTCGGCGGCAGTGCGGATGAGCCACCAATTATCGGCGACTTCGAAGTCGTCACTCAGAAAGTTGAGGCTCCAGGTCATCGAGCTGATTGGTGCCGGCTCTGAAAACATGGGCAGTACAGCAGGCGGTGGCATATCGGCAATACCCAACATCGCTGGAATGCCGTTAGCCTCGGTGTCTTTATGTCGAACCCAGATATGGTGCTCGTGTTCGTCGGAACCGGTAACCGGTTGTCCGCCGCTCGCGAGCTTACATTCGAAATGTTGGGTAAATACGGGGGCACCGGCTGCGGTGAAAAATGGGCCAGCTTGCTCAACATTGGGCACGGTTGGTGACGCAGTGTAATCGGCATCGAGTCGTGATTCACGGTTGGCACCGAAGCAGAAAACGGCATGCGTGGCGATTTGCCCCGCGAGGGTAGCCGTTGCCATGATGTAGGTAACCGATCTGCCTTGGCGCAATACGCTCACTTCGATTTCGACTTCGCCACCAGCAGGGCCAATAAAATTTATTTGTGCGGAGCGCAAAGGCGGCAGATCAGGGAATTGTTGCTGCACTGCTTGCAGACACAACGCCGCAGAGAGTCCTCCATAGGTAGTGCGTCCCTGCATCCAGTCCGCTGGAATGGTCACACGCCAACGATCATTCTTCGCTGCCACTACGCCAGCGACGAGTTGTGAAAAAGAAGTCGTACTCATGATTTCATTTTCTCTTGCAGCATTTGGTTCGCCATTTGTGGATTTGCTTTGCCTCTGGACTTTTGCATAACCTGCCCAACCAAGAAACCGATGACCTTATCGTTGCCGTCCTTAAATTGTTGTACCTGGTCAGGGCAGGACGCAATCACCTCGTCGACGATGGCTTCAATGGCGCCAGTATCAGTAATCTGCTTTAGACCATTCGACTCAATGATCTGGTCTACATCACCTTCCTGCGCCCAGAGGGCAGCAAACACTTGCTTCGCGGTTTTACCCGACAGCGTATTGTCTTGCAATCGATCAAGCAAAGTTGCCATCTGGGCGGCAGAGATCGGTGAGTCGGCGATATCGAGTTCCGATTTGTTAAGGTTGGCAAACAATTCGCCAGCCATCCAATTGGCCACGGTTTTACTGTCGGCACGCGTAGCCGTGGCCACCTGCTCGAAGAAATCGGCGGTACTGCGGTCTGCGGTTAATAACAGGGCATCGGCATCACTGAGTTGGTAGTCGGCCACGAACCGGGCGTGTTTTGCCGCTGGCAGTTCCGGCAGGGTGGCGCGCACCTCTTCCAAGAAAGCATCATCCAGCACCATCGGTGGCAGATCTGGGTCTGGGAAGTAGCGGTAATCGTGCGCGTCTTCTTTGGAACGCATTGACCGGGTCTCGTGGTTGTCTGGATCATACAGGCGGGTCTCTTGTACTACTTGACCACCGTCTTCCAAAATATCGATTTGGCGCTCAATTTCGAATTCGATCGCCCGTTCAACGAAACGAAACGAGTTGATGTTTTTCAATTCCGTTCGCGTACCAAGTTCTGTCTGACCAACTGGGCGCACGCTGACATTGGCATCGCAACGAAACGAGCCTTCCTGCATATTGCCGTCGCAGATTTCTATGTAACGTACCAGGCTATGCAGCTTTCGTAAGTACGCCACGGCTTCGGCGGGCGAACGCATGTCAGGCTCCGACACAATCTCGAGCAGCGGTGTGCCGGCGCGATTCAAATCAATGCCGGTCTGACCCTGAAAGTCTTCGTGTAGTGACTTGCCTGCGTCTTCTTCTAAGTGTGCGCGGGTAATGCCGATCACTTTACTGCCTTGTTCGGTCTCGATTTCGAGCTGGCCGAGTCCAACAATCGGCAGCTCCATTTGCGAGATCTGATAGCCTTTAGGCAAGTCAGGGTAAAAATAGTTTTTACGCGCAAACACACTGCGCTGGTTGATGTGTGCACCAATGGCCAGCCCGAATTTCACCGCCAGTCTCGCTGCTTCCCGGTTCATTACCGGTAGCACGCCGGGCAAGGCGATATCGACCGCGCTAGCTTGTGTATTCGGCTCAGCGCCATAAGCAATAGAACTGCCGGAGAAAATTTTTGATTTGGTGAGCAGTTGTGTGTGAACTTCGAGGCCGATGACGACCTCCCAGTGTTTGTCCCAGGTAAACATTAGTTGCTTCCTCCCAACGCGGTTGGCGCGACGCGTGTGTGCCAGTCGGTAACCAGTTGATACTGATGCGCAATGTTCAGCATCTTGGCCTCTTGTAATGCCGGTGCAATCAAATGTAAGCCAACCGGTAATCCAGCTTGCGTGAAACCAGCGGGAATAGACGCGGCAGGCAAACCTGCTAAGTTGGCCGGGATGGTGTAAATATCGTTCATGTACATGGCCACGGGATCTTCACCGCCTGTACCTGCTGCGAATGCCGGGCTCGGTGTGGTTGGCCCCATTAGCACATCGCAATCTTTAAAAACGGCGACAAAATCGTTGGAGATTAAGCGGCGGAGCTTCTGCGCTTTGGCGTAGTAGGCGTCGTAGTACCCAGAGGACAGGGCGTACGTACCAATCATGATGCGGCGTTTAACCTCATCACCGAAGCCTTGGGTACGCGTCTTGGTGTACATGTCGACGAGGTCGGTGTACTCATCAGCGCGAAATCCATACCGCACACCGTCAAAGCGTGACAAGTTAGACGAGGCCTCGGCCGGTGCAATGACGTAATAGCTGGGTAGGGCTAGGTGCGAATTTGGTAATGAGACTTCTTTGATCTTGGCACCGAGCGATTGGTACTGCTTGATCGCAGCATCGATGATCGTGGCGACTTCGTTGTCCAAGCCGTCACTGAAAAACTCTTTCGGTACGCCGATGACGATACCTGCGAGTGAGTCGTCGAGGCTGCGTGTGAAATCTTCTGCTTCGACTTCAAGTGAGGTCGCATCGCGATGATCAAAGCCAGCCATGGTGTTGAGTAGTAGGGCAGCATCTTCTGCCGTGTGCGTCATTGGGCCTGCTTGATCGAGAGAAGAGGCGAATGCGATCATGCCAAAGCGTGAGCAGCGCCCGTAAGTTGGTTTGACACCGGTCAAGTTACAAAAAGCAGCAGGCTGTCGAATAGAGCCGCCTGTGTCGGTGCCGGTTGCCGCTGGTGCTAAGTGTGCAGCCACCGCGGCGGCGGAACCACCTGAGCTGCCACCAGGGACCAGTGTTTCTTCCTCAGCGCTCCAAGGGTTGGCAACACCGCCGAAAAACGAGTTTTCATTGGACGAGCCCATGGCGAATTCGTCCATGTTGGCTTTACCCAACGTCACCAAACCGTGTGCGTGCATCTTCTCAACCACGGTGGCGGTGTACGGAGCGACAAAGTTCTCGAGTATGCGAGAACCACACGTGGTCAGCATGCCCTCAATACAGAATATGTCTTTCTGCGCGACGGGGATGCCCAGCAGGGGGTTGGTGTCACCGTCGGCGCGACGCTGGTCTGCTGCTTTGGCGGCGGTCAGCGCTAACTCGGTATTGGTGCTGATGAAGGCGTTATGGTTTGATTGCTCGATGCGATCGAGATAAGTCTGGGTGAGCTCGACACTTGACAGCTCACCACTGGCAAGTAGCTTGGATAGTTGGGCTAAGGTGGTCATGCTAAAAACTGAAATCCTAAATTCACGAACTGGCAGGCAGTACGCAGGTTGAGATGGTCGGGCGGCTTTAGTTACTAAACGGCAACACTCTAGTCGATTACCTTGGGAACTAAATACAATCCGTTCTCGGTACTCGGTGCCACGGCCTGGTATTTGTCGCGCTGGTTTTGTTCGGTCACGATATCGTCACGCAATCGAAGCGTGGCATCGAATGGGTGCGTCATTGGTTCTATGCCATCGGTATTTACGGTATCCATTTGTTCGACTAAATCCAGAATATTGGAAAGCTCGGATTGATACGTGTCGATCTCGGTGTCGTCCACATTGAGGCGCGCGAGACGCGCAATCGTCTGCACGGTTGATTTGTCTAGAGTCATTGGTTTGTTGCCGTGGCGATCTCGCCAGCGTTAATAAGTATTTAATTGAATGCTTGCAGGGTGTCTGATGGTTCGGAACAAGCGATTCCGGAGCAGGAATTCACGCTCTGGAAGAAATCTCCTGATAAACCACGAAATTACCACAGATAGACCTGTTGTTGAATAGCACAAGCGCTCGTTAGACTGTACAATAATCCGATTAACCCCCCATGAAAAATAATTCTTAAAAAGAACACATCTCAATACACTATGTTACGCAGTATTCTCGGCTTGTTTTCAAACGACCTGGCGATCGATCTCGGCACCGCCAACACGCTCATTTATGTTAAAGAGAAAGGCATCATATTGAATGAGCCTTCTGTGGTGGCAATTCGTTATTCGCCTGGCGGAGGTTTAAATAACAAAAGTATTCTTGCGGTCGGGGCCGACGCGAAGAAAATGTTAGGTCGCACACCTGGATCAATCAAGGCAATTCGCCCGATGAAGGACGGCGTAATCGCCGACTTTAACGTCACCGAGAAGATGTTGAAGTACTTCATCAAGAAAGTGCAAGAAAATCGTTGGCTACAAGGTAGCCCACGAATCATTATTTGCGTGCCGTGTGGCTCAACTCAAGTTGAACGACGTGCGATTCGAGAGTCGGCGTATGGTGCAGGGGCACGCGAAGTGTATTTAATTGAAGAGCCGATGGCGGTTGCGATCGGTGCTAATCTGCCCGTCGCAGAGCCAACGGGCTCAATGGTACTGGATATCGGCGGTGGCACCACTGAGGTTGGTGTTATGTCGCTCGGTGGCATGGTCTACAGCACCTCGCTGCGTGTGGCTGGTGACACCTTTGATGAAGCCATTATCAATCATGTCCGTCGTAATCATGGGCTGCTGATTGGTGAAGCCAGTGCGGAACGCGTGAAAAAAGCCATCGCCACCGCTTGGGATAAATCCGAGGAGCGTGAGATGGAAGTCAAAGGGCGCGATATTGCCGAAGGTCTGTCGCGCGCGGTGACGTTGAGCAGTAAAGAAATTTACTCCGCGATCAGTGATCCGCTGGAGTCAATCGTGCAGACGATTAAACAAGCCCTAGAGCAAACACCACCAGAATTGAGTGCAGATATCGGTGACAAAGGTATGGTGATCGCGGGCGGTGGTGCGCTAATGCGCGATATGGACCGTCGATTGATGGAAGACACCGGTTTGCCGGTCGTGATCGCAGATGACCCTCTGACGTGTGTAGCTCGAGGTTGTGGCCGCGCGTTGGAAGAAATGGACAATTTAGGCGACGTATTCGCACACGAATAAAATAACATGCGGTGACTAACCGAGCGAGTTGGTCACTCCGCTAGTGCCAGCATAACGAATAACACGTAAAGACGCATTTCAAAACGACGGTGGCAGACCCATTTAGAAAATCATCTGGTTGGCCGCAACTTGGGCTGGTTTTTGTAATGTCGGTTGCAATGATGGTGGTCGATTCTCGAACCACTTGGCTGAATGCACCACGCAATGTGGTGTCTGTGGTGCTGAGCCCGATTCAATACCTAGCATCGCTGCCGTCATCGGTAAGCGGGTATTTCACGTCAGCGCTCACAGCCGAACCAGATGTGCAGATCGCGTATGACAATCTGCGTAATGAATACTTCAAACTCAAGTCCGAAACCTTGCTGTTGCGCGCACTAGAAGAAGAGAACAGCGATTTGCGGGCCTTGCTTGGAGCCTCTGAGCGCTTACGCGAACAGGTGACATTGGCCGAGTTGGTTGATGTGCGCTTGGATCGAGATAATCATCGTATTTCTATTGGTCGTGGATTGCGTCACGAGGCCTATGAAGGTCAGGCGGTGATCGATGATCGTGGCGTGATCGGCCAAGTCACCGAAGTAATGCCCTTGAGCAGTGTGGTGGTATTGATTACAGACCCTGGGCACGCCTTGCCGGTACAAGTCGAGCGCAATGGTTTACGCACTGTTGTGTACGGGACCGGCAGCCTAGATCGGCTGCGTGTGCCATTTTTGAATCAGAACTCCGATATAAAAATCGGTGATCGTTTGATTAGTTCTGGCCTTGGAGGACGATTCCCGAACGGGTATCCCGTGGCGGAAGTTAGCGATGTCGAAGTGATTCAGGATGAAAAGTTTATCCGCGTGATTGCCACGCCAATTGCTAAGTTGGATCGTTCCAATCATGTGCTGCTGTTGTCACGAGAACCAGTGAAACACAGCGAATTTGGGTTGCCCGTTCAGGAGGTCGAATAAACGATGTCGCCGCATGACCGAAGTTCCAATATCGGTGTTCACATCGCTGTGGCGCTGTCGACGTTTATCGCATTTGTGTTGACCATCGTGCAGTTGCCGAGTTGGTTGTTTCACTTTTGGCCAGACTGGATTGCCTTAATTTTAGTGTATTGGGCTTTGATGGTGCCTGGCCGCATCGGTCCTTTCACGGGTTTTCTGATCGGCACCTTGCTGGAGGTCTTGTTTGTTCGCACCTTTGGGGTCTTGGGACTCGGGTTGGCCGTGCTCATCTTTTTGGTCAGCGCGTTGAGTCAGCAGTTGAAAATGTTGTCGATGTGGCAGCAGATGCTATTCGTGGGCTTGTTTGTTGGCATTTTTAAATTGCTGACTGGATGGTTGTACGGAATCGTGGACGACTTTGCTATCACCAAGGAATATTGGTATTCGCTGTTAGGCGGCATGCTGGTTTGGCCATTTGTGTTCATTCTGTTGGACGAAATGCGACGCAAGGCGCGTATTCGTTAGATCGGCGATGGCGCAGGAACAAATACAGCTGAATGATTACCTTCGTGAAACCAATTTAATTCACGCACGCTTGATTGCGTTGGGCATTTTTCTGGCGGTGCTGGTGCTCATTTTGGTCGCACGCCTGTGGTATTTACAGATCTATAACTTTGATCGTTTCGAGGTGTTGTCTAAGGATAATCGCGTGCGGCTGGTGCCGGTGCCGCCGGTGCGTGGTCAGATCTATGATCGAGAAGGGCGTGTGTTAGCAGAAAACGTTCCGGTCTTCACGCTTGAGGTTGCACCGGATAAAGTCAAGGACATGGACGCTTTGCTAAATGATTTGAGCAAGATTATTGAAGTATCGCCAGCACAGATCAACAAGTTCCGCAGTGCGGTGCGGGCGCGTCCGAAGTTTGAAGCACAGGTACTGAAACTGAATCTGAGTGAAGCCGAAGTGGCGCGTTTTATGGTCAATCGCCATCGTTTGATCGGTGCGCAGGTCGAAGCCAAGTTACAGCGGCATTATCCGTATGGCCCAGAGCTGGTGCACGTGGTTGGCTATGTCGGTCGGATCAATCAGCGCGATTTAGATAATATTGACGAACGCGCCTATAAAGGGACAGATTACATCGGCAAGCTGGGAATTGAAGCGGAGTACGAATCTCATTTGCTCGGCGAAGTCGGCGTCGAGCAGGTTGAAACCAATGCGCATGGTCGCTTGATCCGCACGCTGGATCGGAATTCGCCTGTATCCGGTGATGATTTGTATCTGAATATTGATGCTGAGCTGCAAATTAAGGCGCGTGAATATCTTGATGGCAAGCGCGGCGCTGTGATCGCGATTGAACCTGCTAGTGGCGATGTGCTGGCCTTTGTCAGTAACCCTGTGTACGACCCAAATAAGTTTGTGAACGGGATCGATCATCAGTCCTACAACCAGTTGCGAGACGATATTGATCGCCCCTTGCTCAATCGTGGTCTCAGTGGCCGGTATGCACCGGGCTCTACCATCAAGGGCTTGGTCTCTATGGTGGGGCTTGAGAATGGCTGGAGTCCGAGTCATGAGGTCTACTGCAACGGCTATTTCACCTTAAAGGGCAGTAGTCATCGCTACCGTTGCTGGAAACGCCAAGGGCATGGCCCGGTGTCAATGGCCGAGTCGATCATGCAATCCTGTGATGTGTTTTATTATCAACTGGCGAATACCCTTGGAATCGATAAAATTTCACCTTTCCTGAAATCCTTTGGGCTCGGGGACCGCACTGGTATTGATTTGCCGGCAGAGCCGACCGGCCTGGTTCCGTCTCGTGAATGGAAACGTGAACGCTACGGAGTGGCTTGGTATCCAGGTGACAGTTTAAACACGGGAATCGGACAAGGTTATATGTTGGTTACGCCGTTGCAACTGGGTGTGATGACGGCCACGTTGGCGAACCGAGGACAACGTGTGGAACCCCGAATCGTCGGCCATTTAGCACACGCCACCGGCGGACCGGCCCCGCGCGAAGTGCGCGAAATTAGTGGTGCAAAACTGAGTCAGGTCGACGCCAAGAGTACGCATTTCGAGCGCATTATTGATGCGATGGAGGCGGTGGTACATCATCCTCGTGGCACCGCTCGGCGTGCTGGTGAGGGCGCGCCCTACACAATGGCGGGTAAAACTGGGACCGCACAAGTCGTCGGTATTCCGCAGGGCGCGCGTTACGATGAAAGCAAGCTCAGCGAGTTCGAAAAAGACCATGCTTTGTTTGTGGCCTTCGCCCCAGTTGATGACCCGAAGATTGCGATTGCCGTGATCGTTGAAAACGGTGGCAGTGGCAGCGGCGTGGCGGCACCGGTCGCCCGCAAAGTAATGGATTATTATTTACTGGGTATTGATGCAAACGCACCTAAACCCGAACCCCAAGAAATTGACGAGGCGTCTCCAGACGCCGTATCGGAGGGTCAGTCTGATGTTTCGGGTTAAGGTCGATTTACCTTTGTTGTTCGGCTTGTTGATGCTGTGTGGCGGCAGTCTACTGATTCTATGGAGCGCAGGCGGTGAAAATCCACGCATTGTGATGAACCAGGCAATTCGCATGGTGGTGGCCATGATCGGTATGATGGTGATTGCACAAATCCGCACCGATACACTGTTTCGCTGGTCGCCGTATCTGTATGCCGTCGGGTTGCTAATGTTGGTGCTGGTATTGGTGGTCGGCGATGTTGGAAAAGGCGCGCAGCGCTGGCTGGATTTGGGCGTGGTGCGCTTTCAGCCGTCAGAGGCGATGAAATTGGCCGTGCCAATGATGGTGGCCTGGGTGGTGACGCGCAAGACCTTACCACCGTCACCAAAAAATCTAGTTTATGCCGCGCTGGTCCTGTTTGTTCCCGCTTTCTTAATCTTGAAACAGCCAGACTTGGGAACCACCTTACTAATCTTGATGTCCGGCACCTTGATTCTATTTTTGGCCGGCTTCGCATGGAAGTACATAGGTATTTTGATCGCAGCTGGTGCGGTGGCGGCACCCGTGCTATACCAGTTTTTGCATCCGTATCAACAGCGGCGTATCCAGACTTTATTTGATCCTTGGTCCGACCCGCTCGGTGATGGGTATCATACGATTCAGTCTATGATCGCTATCGGCAGCGGCGGCGCACAGGGTAAAGGTTGGATGGAAGGCAGTCAGTCGCAATTAGACTTTATTCCAGAACGCCACACGGATTTTATTTTTTCTGTATTTTCTGAAGAGCTGGGTTTTATCGGTGTGCTGATGCTATTGACTTTATACGTCGGGCTAACGGCACGCGGTTTGTATATTGCGTATTACACTAAAGACACGTTTTCGCGTCTATTGGCGGGCAGTTTGTCAATGACCTTCTTTTTCTATGTTTTCGTTAACATTGGTATGGTTTCCGGCTTATTGCCCGTGGTTGGTGTACCGTTACCTTTAATCAGTTATGGCGGCACCTCCATGGTAACGTTGATGGCTGGGTTTGGCATTTTAATGGGCATTCACAATACACGTAGCTTGGTATCTCGGTAGGTAATATGAAAAAAATTGTTGTCATCGCTTTGGCAGTAATCGCACACGGTTGGTGGTCTCAGGTTGCCGCAATCAGCTTAGATGACCATGCGCAATTGCGTGCTGTGGCAGAGGAACTGGTCGCGCAGAATTACTATTCCAGAGCAGAGCTGGACGCGATTTTTAAGGACGTCGAAATACAGCAATCGGTACTGGACGCGATGATGAACCCCGCTGAGTATCGATTGACCTGGGGTAAATATCGCAAAATATTTCTTGGGCAAGAGCGTATCCAACAGGGTGTTGAGTTTTGGCAGGAGCATGCTGAGACACTGGCTCGCGCAGAAAAAGAATATGGCGTACCGGCGAGCGTGATAGTCGCTATCATTGGGGTTGAGACCAAGTTTGGACGCATTGTCGGTAAGCACAAAGTGCTGGACAGCCTTACTACTCTCTCGGTCGGCTATCCGCGGCGCAGCAAATTTTTCACCAAAGAGTTAAAGGAGTTTCTGCTTCTCGCCAAAGAAAATAATCTAGACCCGCATGCCATAGTGGGGTCCTATGCGGGCGCAGTTGGTTATCCACAATTTATTTCCAGTAGTTACCGTCACTACGCAGTCGACTTTTCTGGTGATGGTGTGACTGACTTGATGTCACAGCCAGTGGATGCAATCGGGAGTGTGGCAAATTACTTAAAACGCAACGGATGGCAACCGGGTGGTGCGATTACCTCCACTGCGCACCAGAAGGTCGCGGAACCAGTTGCAGAATTAGCTAATCGAAATCGAAAAACGCCTTATATCGCCGCAGATCTACGCAAATTGGGTGCCGAAATTGGGGCCAGCGTAGCCGCGAACGAGCGGCTTAATGTGCTTATGTTAGATGCCAGCGAAATAGTGCCGGATGACGATCAACGGGACTACTATATTGTGCGTGCCGGTGATACCGCGTGTCAGATCGCAGAGCGGTTTTCAGTTCCTTGTAAACAGTTGTTTTCGCTGAATAAACTAAATAAGCGCGGGACTATTTACCGTGGTCAGCGTTTAAAACTGCCGGCGTCGGTGGTACGCAACACACCGCGAAGTCAGCGGGTCTCTAAACCTATAACCGAGTCCAGTAAATGGGTCGTGAGTCAGCCAGCAGCGGAATCGCACTCAGCGCAGATTGGTGAATCACAGTCAGCGTATGTACCGATGCCGCGTTATTTCTATACGCACCCAAATTTTTATGCCATTACCGAGTACAATCACAGCGTGTTATACGCGATGGCTGTGCACGATTTGAGTGTCGCGATTGCGCGCGCCTATACGAATTAACGTTTTATCTTTGTCAGGGTCTAGTTGTGTTTATTAAGCGTTGTTTTATTGTCGTTGTAGTGGGTCTACGCATGATGGCTGTATTGCCAGTCCATGCGCAGCAGACAGAGGTGGTTGCGGGCTCCTTACCGGCACCAGAGATCGAGGCGACCGCCTGGGTGTTAATGGAGATGAACAGCGGGGCGGTGGTCACGGGTCACAACCCCGACTTGCCTTTGCCGCCAGCCAGTATCACCAAGTTGATGATGAATTATGTGGTGTTTGAGCGTCTTCGTGATGGCGATGTATCGCTGTCCGATCAGGTGCCGATCAGTGAAAAGGCGTGGCGTGCCGAAGGTTCTCGGATGTTCGCCGATGTTAATACCCGGATCGAGCTGGCGCATTTGTTGAAGAGCACCATCATTCAGTCGGGTAATGACGCAGCAATCGCCCTGGCGGAATACACGGGTGGTACCGAACACGCATTTGCGCAGCTGATGAATCAGGCCGCTGCCAAGCTTGAATTGACGCACTCACATTTTGAGAACAGCACGGGTTTGCCAGCTGAAGGACACGCGATGTCGGCGCATGATATTGCCAAGCTGGCGGCAGCCATTATTCGGGAGTATCCAGAGTTCTACTCTTGGTACGCCGAAAAAGAATACACACACAATAATATAACGCAGCGAAATCGTAATCGTTTGCTGTGGAAAGACGACAGTGTCGATGGTTTAAAAACTGGGCATACTGAGGCCGCTGGCTTTTGTCTGGTTGCCAGCGCGCAGCGCGGCAGTGAACGCTGGATCGCGGTGGTGCTCGGGTCTGAAAGTGAGCGTACCCGGGAACAGCAGGTGTTGACATTGTTGAATTTCGGGTTTGCGGCCTACGACGCGCAACGCGCGGTAAAAGCGTCCGACGAGTTGGTCACCGCTCGAGTCTACGGGGGGACTGTTGACGAAGTAACACTGCGGCCTATGCAGTCGATGGACGTGGTGGTGCCACAAGGGCAGCGCGACAATCTGCGTACTGAGTTTCACCATAGCCCGTACTTTGAAGCGCCGATCGCTGACGGCGCACCTCTGGGGATGGCAAGTATTATGCTTGGTGATACCGTAATTGCCGATGTGCCATTGATTGCATCGACGGGTGTGGCCGAGGGCGGTTGGTGGAAAAGCCTGGTTGATTCTATTAAGCTGAGTACCCATAAACTGTTTTCAGAGTAAGTAGATAAGCGAGTTTTAATTATGAGTAGCGACGCAACCATTCCCGGCCCAGAAGCCAAAGATGGCTTTGATCTGATCGAATATCCTTGCGACTTTGCGTTTAAAGCAATGTGTCGCGCAGACCCTATGCAGTCAGCGCTTGATCACATACAAGATTTGATTTCGCCGTTGGTGACGGCGGAGGCGTTGCTGGATATGCAGTCAAACGAGAGCCGTACTGGTAAATTTGAGTCTGTGACGGCCAAGGTTCGACTGGAGAGTCGAGACCAGTTGGAGTCGATCTACCTGATAATTGGCCAGTCCAAACGCGTCGTTATGACCCTCTAATAATGACCGTGATTCAGTCGTTAAGTCCACGTGCTACCCGGCAGGTGACCTCTGGCAGTGGTCATCGGCTGTTGGTGCGTGAGTTTGGGCTGGTACCGTATGAAGCCGCCTACCAGGCTATGTGTGAACATGTGGCCAATGCCGACCCGCAGGACCTCGACGAGGTGTGGCTGGTTGAGCATGCTCCGGTCTACACACAAGGTACGGCGTGTCAGCTTGATCCGTTATTACCCAGCGCCGTTCCGGTGGTGAAAACAGATCGCGGGGGACAGATTACCTATCATGGTCCGGGTCAGATGGTCATGTATCCGTTGCTGCGCTTGAAGCGCTATGGTATTGGCGTGAAGTCGCTGGTGCATGGGCTGGAGCAATGTGTTATCGACACCTTGAGTTTGCACCGTGTTAAAGGTGACCGACGAGATGATGCGCCAGGTGTGTACGTTGACGGTGCGAAAATTGCCGCGCTAGGATTGCGGATTAGGCGCGGAATGAGTTACCACGGGCTCAGTTTCAATTTGCGTATGGATATGCAGCCTTTTAAGAACATCGACCCATGTGGATATCAAGGGTTGGTGGTCACACAGTTATCTGAGCTGAATGATCAGTTCGACTCGGAACAGGTTAAACGTCAAGTGCTGGATTGTTTTCTGACTCAGTTGTAAGTGGCTGTTCTTGTTCAATTTCCTTCAACCGTTCCGGCGTGCCAACATCCTGCCATAAACCGTTGTACAGGCAACCGTGCAATGTGCCTTGTTGAATGAGTGTGTCGAATACGGGTGACAGCGGCTGCTTTTTGACCGGTACGTCGCTAAACAGTAATTTCGCATAGCGCGCGATGCCACTAAATGTGTAGGTCGGTTCAGGTGATTTTTTGCGCACCACGATACCTTGTTGGGTGAGGCCGAAGTCGCCTAGCGGGTTATGCGCCGGGTTTGGCACCAAAACCAGATGTGCGTGATGGTCCGTTACGTCCAGCAGTTGCCGATAATCGAAGTCGGTGTAGATGTCTGAATTAATCACAATAAAGTGGTCGCTTTTGAGTAGAGGTAACGCGTTGGCAATGCCGCCCGCGGTCTCTAACGCGCCGGTGCTGGATTCATCGGAATAGCGAATCCGCAAGCCGTAGCGTGAACCATCACCCAATGCAGCCGATATCTGTTCAGCCAAATACGCAATATTGATCACAATATCTTTGAATCCGAGTGCTGCGAGGCGCATCAAGTGATGCTCAATAAGACTGTGTTGGCCTAACTTAATCAGTGGTTTAGGAGTATGTTGCGTCAGTTCACGCATGCGCGCCCCGCGCCCAGCGGCAAGAATTAACACAGTCGTCTGATTGACTTGTCGTGTCTTGCTCATGCGTTTGCTGCTTGTGCGATTAAGTCACCCAAAGCCTCTTGAACGGGGCAAAAGTCTGGATACCTCGCCAAGGTATCGAGCACGTAATTTGCCACCAGAGGTAGGTCGTTCATATAGTGTGGTTTTTGGTCGCGGTAGTTCAAGCGGCAAAAAATGCCCAACACCTTCATGTGGCGTTGCAGTGCAGTAAAATCATACCAGCGCGTCAGTGTGGCAAAGTCGATATCGGGCAGTTTTAACTGCATTGATGCGCGCTGCCAGTAACTCGCCAGCCAGGCCATTTGTTGCGTTCTGGGCCAGGCGACATAACAGTCTTTGAGTAACGAAGCAATGTCGTAGGTCAGAGGACCAGTCACCATGTCTTGAAAATCTAATACACCCGGTTGGTCGCCGTCAATCAGCATGAGGTTGCGAGAATGGAAGTCGCGATGCACCCAGGTTTGGGGCTGCTCGAGGCAGGCGTCAACCAACGTGGTTTTCAGGGCCGACAGGATGGCGACGTGTTTCGGTATTAACTCGACGCCGAGATGGCGCTCGACATACCATTCACGGAACAGGTCAAATTCCATTGATAGCCAATCTGCATCGTAAGCAGGCAATGACAGTGCTGTTGGGGTTAGCCGTGGACCGGACTGTATTTGAACCAGACTGTCGATCGCTTGGCGGTAAAGTGTGTCGGGTGCGAGATTGCACTGTGTCAAAGCGGATAAATACGTTGTGTCTCCAAAATCTTCCAGCAACAAAAAACCGTTTTTGTCATCTCGTGCATAGATGGTTGGTGTTTTTACTTGGATAGCGCGCAATGCATCTGCGTTTTGTACGAATTTAGTCACATTTTCCTGCTCTGGCGGCGCATCCATCAGTATGCAACGCTGTTGGGCTGTGATAATGCGGAAATAACGTCGAAAACTAGCGTCGACAGATGCGGCTTGCATCGACTGAATGGGCGAGGTCAGATAGCCGGTTTGCTGGGTTGCCCATTCGCGGGCCTGTAAGAAACGAGGGTCCAAAGTAGTGTCTAAATACAGGTGACAGGGTTAAATACCGAGACAAATGATTTTGCGGCGGATTAGTTTAATTAAAAGCGCTTAATCGTGGCTTAGCAGAGCCGTGCTTATTGCTCTATAATACGACGCTCCAAGTATACAGAAATTCAGCTCAACGAGCTTGAAACTCGATGACCACCCAGTTACTTGCCGTACGCGGGATTGTTTTGGTGGTTTCTGTACTATTCGTCCTGGCGACAATAGCCATGCTTGGGGAAACACATTATAAAACCGCCAGCATAAATCAATAACCCATACAAAGGTGCGCGAGTGAATTTGAAATCACTTTATAGGAAACGAGGCATTGCACTCGCAAGTGTCGCAGTATTTATATTCTGGTCGGGCGTGGTGCAGGGCGCATGTAAAGGCCAGAACTGCGTATGTAAGCCATCCGAGCTGCAGTTTAAGACACCATCTCTGGCCAAAAATTCGGAAGGCAAGTATCCGATTTCATTAGAAGCAAACGAGGTGGAGGCGCAAGGTGAAGACCTGGTGATGTTGTCTGGCGATGCGGAAGTTCAGCAGGGACGACAAACCATTGTGGCCGACCGTATTCGTTACTACCGATCCTCTGAGCGAGTCATTGCGCAGGGGCAGGTGGAAATGATCTCCGAGAATGGCGATTACCTTTCCAGTGATGAGATCGATGTGCATGTGCCGACTCAGATTGGCAGCATGACCAACACCGAGTTTAAATTGTCTGAGGGTTTAGAGTCGGAAGATGGGATTGATACGGCGTTTATCGAGTCACGCGGCTCGGCAGACAAACTACATTTAGAAGGTGAAGGTGTGGTGCGGCTGGAGCGGGCCAGATACACCACCTGCCCAGAAGGCAACGACAGCGTCATTGTTGGCGCGCGTGAGTTGGAGCTAGATCGTACCGCCGGGGTTGGTAAGGCGCGTGGCGCGACAGTGCGGTTTAAGGGCGTGCCTATTTTTTACGCGCCGTATTTATCTTTTCCGTTGAATGATGAGCGCAAAACCGGCTTGCTAACACCTGGATTTGGTTCGGATCAAGATTCTGGCAATATCATTGAAGTGCCTTGGTACTGGAACATTGCAAAGAACCAAGATGCCACCATTACGCCGCGCTACTACACAGATCGTGGAATGCAGGTTGGGGTTGAATATCGCCACCAGTCGCTGAATTCCGCGACGTATATTTATGGTGATTTTCTGCCGGGCGATGATTTTTATCGTGCAGAGCAGGAACAACAGAACATTATTACTGGGCAGCCGGACGCCGAAATCGATGATGATCGTGCCTACTTGACCATTCGTCATCGCCAGCAGTTCACCGATAGTTTGTACGGTGAGGTCAATTATAATGATGTGTCAGACATCGATTACTTCGATGACTTGCGCAATGATATCCAATACTACTCTGCGACCTATGTGCCACGTGATGTGCAGTTGGCGTACTCTAATCCGTATTTTCGTATGAGTGTTCGAGCCAACGAGTATCAGGTTATCGATGACAGTATCTCCGGTATCGTGACGCCGTATGAGCGATTGCCGTCAGTCGGTTTTTCATCGAATCTGCCGGAGGGACCCTGGGGCTTAAATTATGGATTGAATGCGAGCTACACCAGCTTTGGTTCGGATACCCGTCTTGAAGGTTCACGAACCTCCATGAATCCGTATGTGGAATTGCCGATGGAGAATATCTGGGGTTATGTGAAACCACGGGTTTCAGTGTACTCACGTAGCTACAGTCTGGATCTCGACACTGATGAATTCGATGATAACCCGTCTTCAACGGTTCCGGTATTTAGCGTTGATTCAGGGGTCGTATTTGAGCGCAATGCTAGTTGGTTTGGCGACGGCGCACTGCAAACACTGGAGCCACGCGTCTACTATGTTTATGCGCCGGAAGAGGACCAGGATGAATTACCGCTTTTCGACACAGCAGCGGTGGCCTTGAATAATTTCAGTGGGATTTTCCGTGAAAACCGCTTTTATGGTGATGACCGCGTCGGTGATACCAACCAAGTAACAATCGGTGTTACGACTCGAATTCTGGACAATGAATCGGGTGATCAGCGTCTGAAGGCTTCAATTGGTCAGTTGGTGCTGCTGGAAGACCAGGAACAGGGCTTGCGCGCGTCTTCGCCTGTACAAGAGAGTGGTTTGGGTGATTTGTTGGCCGAGTTGCAAACTGAATCCAACGGCCCGTGGTCAACCTACACTTTCCTGCAATACGATCACGACGAGAGTGAGTTGCGCACCGCGCGTTTCTCGGTTGGGTATCGACCTGACGACGATGATCGCAAGAATGTGAGTGTTGGTTACTATCGATCAGATTTTGGCACTCGAGTGGTGGATCAGTTGGCCGTGTCTGCCAATTGGCCAATTTCAGACCGTTGGCAGTTTTTTGGCTCTGAGCGTTATTCTGTGGAGGACTCAGAAAGCTTAGAAACCACCGTCGGGCTAGAGTATAACGCCTGCTGCTGGAAACTTCGGTTTATCGGCACAGACCGAATTCATAATCGTAATATCGAAGACAAGCGAACTTCCTTTTTTGTGGAGTTGGAACTAACGTCACTGGGTCGCATCCGAACAGGTTTATAAGATTTGTTGACGTTGATAGTCAACAATCAAGGGTAGAAGAACATTGAAAAAAATAATCATTGCCGCCAGCCTTCTGGCTAGTACTATATTGCCACTTTCTAACGCGGTGGCGTATGAGGATCGTGTGCTTGTCATCGTGAATGAGGATGTCATCACGCAATCAGAATTCGATTATCGTATGGCCACCGTGATGGATGAGTTGAGTAACAGCGGTCAAACGCCGCCACCGGGGCTTGCCAAGCAGTTGCTCGACACCATGGTCAGCGATCGCCTTCAGGTGCAGGAGGCTGAGCGTCGTGGTATCACGGTGAGTGATGAAGAAGTGCAAGCCACTCTGCAGCGTTTTGCCGCCCAACAGGATGTGACAGTGGACCAGATGCGCAGACAGGTACAAGATACGGGTCAACCATTCGATATGTTTGTTGAATCAGTGCGCGATTCGATGGTGATTTCACGCTTCACTGATTACTACGCTCGCTCGCGAGTAATTGTGCCGGAATATGAGATTGATGGATTTATCGCTGCCAATAACTTGGATCAAGATACCTCGGAATATGAGATCGCCCGGATATTAATTAAGACTGGTGATGGCGCTGCCGAACTGGCACAGCAGGTTCGTAGTGAAATCGGTACGGGCATGAATTTCGAACAAGCCGTGTCAGCTTATTCTCAAGCGACCGATGCTGAAGATGGCGGCGTGATTGGCTGGCGCAATGCTGCGCAGTTGCCAGAAGTTTACGTCAGCGCCTTACAGGACATGCAGGTTGGCGACGTATCTCCGGTATTGACCACTGCCAATGGGTATCACATTCTCAAACTGTTGGATCTGAAGGGCGACCGGACTGAAATCATCCAGAGCAAGGTGCGGCATATCCTAATTTCAGCGGAGTCTCGTGTGGCAAAGTCGCAGGCCGCCAAAAAGTTGCGTGAGCTGCGCAAGCGTATTGTTGAGGGCGAAGATTTCTCTGCACTGGCCAGAATTTACTCGGATGACTCAGTGTCAGCCGCCAATGGTGGAAGCCTTGATTGGGTTTCTCCGGGTGAAATGGTGCCACCCTTTGAGGAGGCGTTTCAGAAGCTGTCTTTGGGTGAAATAAGCTTCCCGGTTGAAACACAATTCGGTATGCACATCATTATCGTGGATGACCGCCGTAAGAAGAACATCACCGAACAAATGATCCGCGGCCGCGCCGATCAAATTTTACGCCGACAGCGAGCTGATCGTGAGTACAAGCAATGGGTCAACGAGCTGCAGGAAGGCGCCTATGTTGAGTTTGTTACCGAACCTGAGTCGCTTGGTAATACCTAATCTGAACAGTTTGACGGAATAAAAAAGCCCGCGTTTGAAGCGGGCTTTTTTATGGTTGTTATGAAATCAGTCGTGCTAGATCATTTGTCTTTCTTTGATTTCATTCAAGGTCTTACAGTCGACGCAGAGCTCCGCGGTAGGGCGTGCTTCCAGGCGTCGTATCCCGATTTCAATGCCGCAGCGGTCACACCAGCCATAGTCTTGATTGTCGACACGAACCAGGGTTTGCTCAATTTTCTTGAGTAGTTTTCGCTCACGGTCGCGGTTACGCAATTCGAGCGACATGTCGGTCTCTTGGCTGGCGCGGTCGTTCGGGTCAGGGTGATTAATGTTCTCATCCTGCATCAGGTGAATGGTGCGTGACACCTCGTCGAGTAGGTTACGCTTCCAAGACAACAAGATATTGCGAAAATGCTCAACTTGCTGCGAGTTCATATATTCCTCGCCCGCTTTTTCATTGTAAGGCTCAATGCCATGAATCAAGTTGTCAGACTTGGCCGCTTCTGCCGATGTTTTTTTCTTAGTCACGTTATTACTACTTGTAGTTTAAAGTTGAATTACCGTTGCCCCCAACATTTGCACTCACACTGCATGGGTGGCCACGCGGTGGGTTGGGGTAATCCGAGTCTTTTGTGACCTCAGATTGAAAGGTTTTAGCGTGTTTTCTAACACCCGTATACGACTGTGCAGATACTGGCTGCGCACGTGGCTCGGTATGGTGACGCGAAAACCGAAAATACACCTGTAAAAATAAGCAGGCATTTTTACTACAAAGTCTGCCGTTAATCAATAAAACCGAGTCTGTTAATCTGTAATTAATTGAGACAGCCCGAATTCAGTGGGTTTCTATTATTCGCGATTTACATGGTAGTCCGCGCTAGCTTGAGTATAATGAACGGCGCAAAGGCGCATAAACACTGTGTGTTTTATGTAATTTGCTACCCCATTAGTGTATGAACCGTTAATCCTATATTTAAGGAGGCCCCATGAATTACCTTACTAAGTCTGCCGTTGTAGCCGGCTTGCTCGTTTTACTCGCTGCCTGTGATAGCAAGCAGGAAGATAACGCGATTAGCAATGCCATCGAAGCGACAAAAGAAGCTGCATCGGATGCAGTTGACGCAACCGCCGACGCTGTTGATTCTGCTGCCGAGATGGCGGAAGACGCCGGCGATGCTGTGGCTGAAGCGACCTCCGATGCCGTTGATGGCGCTGCTGAGATGGCGGAAGATGCGATGGAAGCAACCGGTGACGCAATGCAGGACGCGAAAGATGCGATGAGTGGTGCTGCGGATGACGCAGGTGATGCGATGGATGACGCTGGAGATGCCGTTGAAGATGCGATGGATGACGCGGAAGACGCAGCGCAAGAGGCTGAAGAAGCAGCGGAAGAGGCGATGGAGAAGCCAATCCAATAATCTGCTGTCAAAAACCTAGGGGCCTCGTTACGCTGTCTTATGACCTCTTAACGAGGTTTCCTGCCGCAATACTTAATAGTTGTTTTATGTCTGCTGTGGATACTCAAGCGTCCCGTCACGAATCGCTACTCGCAAAACTTCTCAGTGAAACTGCCCGATGTGAGTGGCGCGATTTGGAGCGCTTTTTCGCTCAAGGTAAGGTTCTGCGTGTTGACGACGCACACGATTTGGTCGTGATTGGTGCCGCGATTGCCAGTGATGATGCCAGTACGCTAACGCCGTTGATCGATGCGGGCGAGCTCGCGCCGCCGAGTAATGACCACGCCCGACGCTGGCACGCCGAAAATCAGCTGTTGTGGACCTTGGTGGTTGCACCGTACGTGTTGGTTCAGGAGACCAGAGTTACCTAGAATTACGCAGCTCATGCCCCATTATTTCCTTTGATAGATGTACATTTCTCAAATTACTGAGCTGCTAAAGCAGCATCGATCGATTCGTCGTTTTACGGATAAGCCAATTGAGCCAGCATTATTGAATGACCTGATTGCCTCAGGACAGGCGGCATCCACGTCGTCGTATATTCAAGCCGTGTCTGTGATACAGGTGAGCGACCTTGAACTGCGTCGTCAGTTCGCTGAATTGGCCGGTGGGCAGATGTATATCGAAACGGCGGCTGAATTTCTGGTGTTTTGCGCTGATTTAAATCGCAATGCACACCGTTCGTCTCTAGTCGCAGATGAAGAACTTGATTTTAGCTGGACAGAACAGTTTGTTGCCGCCGTGGTGGATACCGCGCTGTTCGCGCAAAACGTCGTTGTTGCTGCAGAGGCAAATAAACTTGGATGTTGTTACATCGGTGGGATCCGAAATAATCCAGATCTGGTGACCTCATTATTGGCATTGCCAACGCTTGTGTTTCCTGTGTTCGGCCTGTGCCTGGGTTACCCCGACCAGTCTCCAGAGCGAAAACCGCGCTTACCACTTGAGACAGTATTGTATCGGGACCGGTATCAGAGTGCCGTAGAGCATGCACCAGAAATTGATACTTACGATACACATGTCCGAGAATATTATGTGCGCCGCAGCCAAGGTAAGCTGACGATGTCATGGAGTGAGCAGATGGCGAAGCAGGCTCGAACGCAAACGCGCGATTTTATGCAGGAATATCTGAAAAAACAGGGTTTTGTGCTTAAATAGTCCAAGCTAAAACAGCGTTGTTTGCTGTCATAATCTTGTCACACAATTTCATTAGGATGGCCACAGTTTTTAGATAACCCCCCCGATACCTTAAATAGTAAGGAGAAAAAACTGTGAAAAAATTAGTACTTGGCATGGTGACTGCAACCGCTGCCTTTAACATTTCAACGGCGGCAGCACGCGATACCATTAGTATTGTTGGTTCTTCGACCGTATACCCATTCGCAACCGTGGTTGCTGAGCGGTTCGGCAAATCATCTGATTTCAAAGCGCCAAAAGTTGAATCCACAGGTTCTGGTGGCGGTTTGAAGCTTTTCTGTAAAGGCGTCGGTGTTGCAACACCTGATATCACCAACGCATCACGTCGCATTAAGTCGAGCGAATTTGAACAATGTCAAGCTAACGGTGTCAAAGACATTGTTGAAGTGCTGATTGGTTATGATGGCATCGTTTTGGCCAATGCGAAAGGTGGTACTTCTTTCGAGTTGTCTCGTAAAGATATCTATATGGCTTTGGCGAAAATGGTTCCTGGCCCAGACGGTAAACTGATTGAGAATCCACACAAGACGTGGAAAGACGTAAATTCAGCGCTGCCTGCAACTAAAATTGAGGTGTTGGGTCCTCCTCCAACATCTGGAACGCGTGACGCGTTTGCTGAGCTTGCGCTGGAAGGCGGCGCTCGTCAAGTTGCAGATATCGACACATTACGTGGCTCAAAAGACAAAGCTGAAATTGAAGCACTCGTTGCTAAGCTGGGTATTGAAAGTGCTTGGGCTGCAGCAGTGAAGAAGAAAGGTGACTCTGCTTCTGGTAAAGACGTGGTTAAAATCATCGGTCGTGCAGTTCGTGAAGACGGTGCCTACATCGAAGCGGGTGAAAACGACAACTTGATCGTCAATAAACTGGTTGCCAATCCAAATGCATTGGGTATTTTTGGTTTCAGTTTCCTTGATCAAAACTCAGACAAAGTTCAAGGTTCTGTGATTGATGGCATGGCGCCCACGTTCGAAGCTATTGCCGGCGGCAAGTATAAAGTAAGCCGTCCACTTTACTTCTACGTGAAGAAAGCACACATCGGCACGGTTCCAGGTATCCAAGAGTATCTGAATGCCTTTGTCTCTGAAGATACGATCGGCGAAGATGGCTATTTAATCGATAAAGGCCTGATTCCTTTGGATGCTGAAAAGTATGAAGAGATGGCGAGCAGCGCAAAAGCGTTGAAAAACCTGGCTCTTTAACAAATCTTCTCGACAGGGCGAGCTTGGCCGCCGATAAGATTCGGCTGGCTTGCCCTGGACGGGGGGCCTCAGGTCAAACGTGGCGGATGGGATTTGCTCTCATCCGCTTCTTTTTTTGTGTTCTGAATAAGGTATTATTTCAGCCTATTTTCAGAAACTGTCACGATCCTGTAAAATCGCGGCCCTAAGCTGGCTAAGCTTCCACATTTCTGGGTCACCTAGCCGAAAGGTTGTACTACACGCTAATCCAATTCGTACAATGACATTATCTTCTCTGTTAGTAATAATTTTGGCTGGTTCGGCCGTCGCATACATGTTGGGATACAAGCGATCCCAGCAGATTGCTAAGCCGATTGGCGGTATTCGCAACCTCGCTACGTTACCGACCTACTATGCCACCATGGTGAGCATGTGGGCATTAATACCCGCATTGCTGGTGGTCGCCCTGTGGATGATGGTCGATGGGGCCATCATCTCCTCGTTGGTCAAGAGTGCGCTGCCTGAAGAAACCAAGCAGCTAAGCCAACAAAGCCTGGGTCTAGTGCTGAATCAGGTTGAGAATATAGCCGCGGGCATCGGCACGGTTGACCAGCTGGGCGTGGAGTATCGGCCTGCAGTTGAGCGTCTACAAGGCCTCAATGCTGTCAGCAGTAAAGCCATGCCAGTTCTGGCACTGTGCGTGTTGGTGATTGGCGTGTTGTTGGGGCTGCGGGCGGTCCGAGCGAAAAACAATGCGCGCTACTCCGTCGAAAGAGTATTTAATGCCACGCTGTTTATTTGCTCCAGCATTGCTATTTTCACGACCTTTGGTATCGTCTTTTCGGTTCTATTCGAATCGATTCATTTTTTTCAAAAAGTGCCATTCACCGAATTTTTGTTCGGCACACACTGGAGTCCTCAGATTGCCATTCGCGCTGACCAGACCGGCGCTTCCGGCTCATTTGGTGTGATTCCACTCATTGTTGGCACCTTATTGATCTCGTTTATCGCCTTGTTGATCGCGGTGCCGGTCGGTCTGATGTCAGCCATTTACTTGTCTGAGTATGCCGGCGCGCGCGTGCGCAGCATTGTTAAGCCGGCACTTGAGATTCTGGCTGGTGTGCCCACCGTGGTTTACGGCTTCTTCGCTGCTCTGACTGTCGCGCCAGCAATTCGAAACATTGGAGATGCATTCCGGGACTGGGGCGCAGACAACGGCATTCAGTGGATTGCCAACCTGTCGGTGTCTTCTGAGAGTGCGCTGGCAGCGGGGATTGTGATGGGCATCATGATCATCCCATTTGTGTCGTCGTTATCTGACGATGTGATCAACGCTGTACCGCAGAGTCTACGTGATGGCTCGTATGGCTTAGGGGCTACGCAGTCTGAAACAATTAAACGCGTGATCTTTCCAGCTGCATTACCGGGGATCGTTGGTGGCGTTTTGTTGGCCGCGTCTCGCGCGATCGGTGAAACCATGATCGTGGTAATGGCGGCTGGCCTGGCGGCAAATTTGACTGTTAATCCGTTGGAAGCAGTGACCACCGTTACCGTTCAAATTGTCACGCTACTGGTGGGCGACCAAGAGTTTGACAGCGCCAAAACTCTGGCCGCGTTTGCGCTAGGCTTATTTCTATTTGTTATCACGCTGTGTCTAAATGTGATTGCATTGCGTGTGGTTAAAAAGTACCGAGAACAGTATGACTGATAAAACACAACAATCTCCTGATTCACTGCGTGAGCATACTGATCAGCGACGAGCTGCGGCACTGAAAAAACGTCATGCTGCCGAGAAGCGCTTCCGGTGGTTCGGTCGGTTATCGATTGCATTTGGCTTGGCGGCGGTGTTGTTTTTATTCACCGACATCATCAGTAAAGGCTTCGGTGCGTTTACCCAAACGTATGTAAATTTAGAAGTGACCTTTGATGCGGATGCATTGGGTCTGACACCAAACAGCACAGAGTCGGAAATTAAGGCCGCCAGTTTTGGCTCCTTTTTCAAGAAGTCTCTGCGTGAGCGCTATCCAGATTTGACTAGCCGTAAAGACAAACGCGATCTGTATGCGTTGTTCACCAGCGATATGCCGTTGATTCTGCGTGACATGGTGGTGGCTGATCCAACATTAATCGGTACTACCCAGCGTATTAGCATGATCGCCGATGATGACTTTGATACCTACTACAAACACAGTTACGGTCGTGACCTGAGTCCAGATGAAAAGGTTAGTCGTCTAAGCGAAACACAAGAGAGTATTGTTGACCAGTTGGTGAAGGCCGGCGCGGTAGAGAAAAAATTCAATACCATTTTCTTTAGCAATTCAGACTCGCGTGAGCCGGAGTTAGCGGGGATTAAAGGCGCTGTGGTTGGGTCGATATTGACCTTGCTGGTAACGTTGGTGTTCTCGTTTCCGATTGCGGTAGCCACGGCGATCTATTTGGAAGAATTTGCTCCAAAGAACAAGATTACCGATTTTATTGAGGTCAATATTAACAATCTAGCGGCCGTGCCGTCGGTTATTTTTGGCCTGTTGGGCTTAGCCGTGTTTATCAATTTCTTTGGACTGCCGCGTTCTGTTCCATTGGTTGGTGGTTTTGTTTTGACGTTGATGACATTGCCAACAATCATCATATCCAGTCGTGCAGCAATTAAAGCAGTACCGCCGTCGATCCGTGATGCCGCAATGGGGATGGGCGCTTCTAAAGTGCAAACCGTAATACACCATGTGCTCCCGCTTGCCATGCCTGGTATGTTAACTGGAACCATTATCGGTATGGCGCAGGCACTGGGCGAGACAGCACCGCTGTTGATGATCGGCATGATCGCGTTTATCGTCGACACACCAGCTGGCGTTACGGATCCCGCAACCGTGTTGCCGGTACAAATTTTTCTTTGGTCCGACAGCCCAGAACGCGCTTTTGTTGAGAAAACATCAGCTGCGATTATGGTGCTGTTGACCTTTTTGATCTGTATGAACAGTTTGGCCGTTTGGTTACGCAAACGCCTTGAACGACGTTGGTAAAGACAGGTACTCTAGGTGCCCAGGCAGTTATTATGAATAATGCACAAATTAGTAAGGCTGAAATCGTGAGCGAAACTTATCAGACAACGGGTTTTCCATTACTGGACGATCCTAAAATGCGCGTGCGCAACGTCGATGTATTTTATGGCGAAAAACAAGCAATCTTCGACGTGAACTTGGATATTGGTAAAAACCAAGTCATCTCTATGATTGGTCCATCCGGTTGCGGTAAGTCTACATTCCTGCGGTGTTTGAATCGTATGAATGACACCATCGATATCTGTCGGGTTGAAGGCGAATTGTTGCTCGAGTCTCAGAACATCTACGACAAAAAAATTGATGTTGTCGAGCTGCGTGCTCGGGTCGGAATGGTATTTCAGAAGCCTAATCCGTTCCCCAAGTCCATTTATGAAAATGTGGCGTACGGAGCGCGAATCCACGGCCTAACCGACAATAAAGTACAACTGGACGAATTGGTGGAGAAGAGCTTAATTCGCTGTGGCTTGTGGAAAGAAGTTAAAGACCGATTAGAGGAGCCAGCCACGGGTCTTTCTGGTGGTCAGCAGCAACGACTGTGTATTGCACGTGCGATTGCGGTTAATCCAGAAGTGATTTTGATGGATGAGCCTTGCTCTGCACTGGACCCAATCGCAACGGCGACAGTTGAAGAGCTGATTCATGAATTGAGTGAGAACTTCACCATTTGCATTGTGACGCACTCGATGCAACAAGCGGCACGTGTATCACAACGGACTGCCTACTTTCATCTTGGTAAACTGATCGAGGTGAACGATACATCCACTGTATTTACGAATCCTGAGCATAAACTCACGGAAGAATACATTACAGGGCGAATTGGATAATCGCCGCAGCCCTTTGAACAAATCAGAATTGTAAGTACAAAATTATGAACGAAGAAATTAAAGTTGGTGGGCATATTTCCCGTCAATTTGACGAAGAACTGGAAGAAATTCGCGCGCGCGTCCTGAAAATGGGCGGTCTGGTTGAGGCGCAGTTGGATAAAGCTCTGCATGCCCTGCGTGAAGATTCAAGTGAGCAGATTGTCGATGTTGAGAAGCTGGACCGAAAAGTCAATAAGCTGGAAATGTTGATCGACGAAGAGTGTACCCAGATTTTAGCTAAACGGCAGCCCGCCGCAGGCGACTTACGTTTGATTATTGCCACCAGTAAATCAGTGCGTGATTTGGAGCGTATTGGCGACGAAGCCGAACGGGTCGCAACCATGGTCCGCCATGCATTAGATAACGACGCGTCGAATAAGTCCTTCAAGGGCTTGTTGTCATTGGGTGAACACGTCAAGGAGCTTTTGCACGCCACCTTGAACACGTATGCCCGTATGGATTCACGTTCAGCCGTGCTGAACATGCGAATGGATCAGCATATTGATGAGGAATACTCGCGCGTGGTGGTGCGATTAGTAAATTTGATGAAAAAGGACTCGGACAATATCTCTGATGCCCTCGACGTTATGTGGGCGGCCCGTTCACTCGAACGCATCGGCGATCATTGCATCAATATTTGTGAGAACGTGATTTACTTGGTTGAAGGCGAGGATGTCCGTCACACTGCGTTTGACCGGATTAAGGAACGACTCGGGTAGCAACCTCTAAGGGTTACTCGCGCTAATCCATGCGCTCATTGAATGGTCAGATGGCATAAGCTATCTGACCATTTTTCGTTATACTCTGTATAAGCCAATTCGACACAGAGTTCATCGTGGATCACCTTTCAATTCGAGATATTCAGGGCGACAGCCTGACATCACCCTATGCTGGCAAAACGGTACTGGTACATGGCATGGTTACTGGTGTGTTGCGGCGCGGTTTTTATGTTCAAACGCCAGACAAAGAATGGGATGAACGCGGTTCAGATGCAGTTTTTGTGTACAGTCCTCTGTGGAAGCCTGAATTAGACGATTACTTAGAGGTGCATGGTGAGTGCGTTGACTACTACAAACATGAGACCGCCAAACCAGTTACCCAGATACAACTGGATCAGGCGCATGTGTTGAACGCCAAAGGTCGCCGAGTGCGGCCGCTTGAATTGACGCAGGAATTGTTGCCTCAGGGTAATGATGAACTCGCGACCGTGCTGAACTCTTTGGAAGGTATGTTGCTGCGCATTGCGCCAGGCCAAACCTTTATCGCGCCAAGTAACTTTCATGGTGACTATGTGATAGCAATGGATGCACCTAAGCCCGATACATCAATGATTCGTTCGCCGCAAGGTGGTGCCATTGTTCAGGCCGAGAACCCGATGCGCTGGTATCCGGGTTTTCGGATCTTTAATCCCAATCATGCGGTGCGCGTTAATCTGGGTGCCACTTTGACATCGCCAGTGGTCGGTCCTTTGCATTACCGCTCAGACGCATATCAGCTGGCGGTCAGTGCAGCGTTTGAGTTTGACCAAAACTTTGTAGAGTTGAGTGCGTCCAGCATTCGCTCTCGCGCTGGCGCGATCTCGATTCTCACCTTGAATTGTTTTAACCTGGATCCACACGTTGAAGCACAGACACGAGTCACCAATCCACGTTTGGATGTGGATGACGATGTTGGGGAAGGTCGTTTCCATACGCTGGCTCAGGCGATTGTATTGCAGGCTCAGTTGCCCGACATTATTGCGTTGCAAGAGATTCAGGATAATGACGGTGCGGAGCTGACCACCGAAGTTGATGCCAGTGCCACTTACGCATTGCTTATTGCCTTGATTAAGGAGTTGAGTGGGGTCGAGTACCAAGCGATCGATGTGGCGCCGGTCAGCGGTCAGGATGGCGGTCAGCCAGGCGGTAATATTCGAAATGCCTATTTGTATCGTCCTGACCGCGTTGTTTTGGACCCAAGGTCAGTGAGAGTGCTCGGTCAAGATGATCCGAGTTTCGCTGATTCACGCAAGGCCCTGGTTTGCCATTTTACTGAACAGGCGTCGGGCGAAACATTAGCCGTTATCAATGTGCATTTAGCTTCCAAGCGACACCAAGCAAGTATTTTTGCACCAACTGCCTTTGCGCCGGGTGTGGATGCAAAGGCCGACGTAAGACATGCTCAGGCGCGTGCCATCCGAGTCGAAATGGACGCCTTGTCTGCGGCCGGTATTGAGTATTACGTTACCGGTGATTTTAATGACACTGAACACAGTGATACTTTGGCCATCATTACTGGTGAGGATGCCACTAATCTGGTGCTCTCATTGCCCCCAGAAGAACGTTACGACTATAACCATCGTGGAAAATTGCAGGTCTTAATGCATGGCGTGGTGAGTAACGCGACGGCGACGCAAAGAGACTGTCAGTACGAAATTCTGCACGGCAACGAATTGATTGGTGTGACGCCCGGGGAGGTCAGCGACAAACCAAGTGATCATGCCTATGTGATCGCTCAAATTGGTTTCAGTGGCAGCGGTGATTGATTCGTGTGGTTGGCTGGGCAGGCCGAGTCGGGTCAGGCAGATTCAGAGTCGGCGTCTGATTGCGTGCGTTTGACCACGACCAATTGCTCGGTTGGAAAATAACAACGAAACTCGCTGCCTACGTCTTCATTGCTCTCAATGATCAGTTCGCCATTGTGACGTTGTAAAACGTGTTTCACGATGGCCAAGCCGAGTCCGGTGCCTCCGCTGTCACGAGAACGGTCAGTGTCCACGCGGTAAAAACGCTGGGTTAGGCGCTCAATATGCTGAGGTGCAATGCCAATCCCATTGTCTATCACTGAGAAGGATGCGCCGTCGGTGCTAGCACACCAACGTACGCGTATGAGTCCGTCTTTTGGCGTGTAGTGGATGGCGTTGGTGATGAGATTGTTAAACGCGCTGTAGAGTTCGGTTTGAATCCCGAGAATGCTCAAGGAATAATCCACATCTAACTCTATTTTATGATTCTTCTCAGCGATCAATGGTTGCACAGCCTCCATAATGGCATTGATGACATGAGTCACATCGACTGTTTGAAAGGTACCGCGGTGGTTATGATCTTCCAGTCTTGCTAGGTACAGAAGGTCACTGACAATAGATTGCATGCGCGCGCTTTGAGTTCGCATTTGGGTCAGAGGTTTTAGGTACTTCTGGGGTAGGTCGGCGCTATTTTCAATGATCTCCAAATAACCGCGCAGCACCGTTAAGGGCGTTTTCAGCTCATGTGAGACATTGGCCACAAAATCAGCGTGCATTTTATTGACTTGAATTAAGCGGCTGACATCACGCGCAATCACCATGCGTTGTTGATTCGTGTAGCGAACGCATTTTAGGTTAATGATCTGGCTGTGCACCGTGCCGGTTACCTCAACGCCCTCAGTTGGCGGTTCTGAGGGTCGGAGCATTTTCGCCACGTCTGCATTTCGAATCAAATTAACAAAGCGCAGACCAGCATCTGCGGGCCAGCGTATTCCCAGCAAGTGCTCCGCATTGCCGTTGGCCCACTCGATCTTGCCTTCATTATCGATGAGTACAATGGCGTCTGGCAGTGCACCGATGGCGCTACGAAACTGACTGACGAACTCATTCAATCGACGTTTACGTTTGGTGTATTGCGCGTCTTTGCGACTCAAATCGCGGTGCAGTTGGTAGAGCTGACCGCTGGTTTCCGGCATGGGATTTCCACCCGGGTTCTCAACCCATTTCCGTAATGATCTCAATCCAGAGATCTGCATGCCAATTATGCCCAAGGCCATCACTAACAGAGTCACCAATGGTGCGCCAAGCGCCAAGCCGACAATGCCAGCGATGATTAAAAGTAAGGTGAATTTCCAGATGTCTTGACGCATAGTCTATGGCAGAAAATTAGTGCGATGGCAGTGAAAAACGGTAGCCCACGCCACGCACTGTATTGATGTAATTGTCGCATTGGTGGGGCTCTAACACCTTGCGTAGACGTCGAATATGGACGTCGACGGTGCGATCCTCAACATACACCTGATTACCCCAGACATTGTCCAATAGCTGATCGCGAGCAAAGACCCGGTCAGGGTGCGTTAACAGAAAGTGCAGAAGACGAAATTCGGTGGGACTGAAATCCACATTTTCTCCGTCGATTAGCACACGATGCTGATCTGAATCAATTGTGATCTTGCCAGCAGACACCACATCTCCAGAAAGCTGGTTACTGGACAAGCGACGCAACACGGCATTTATGCGAGACAACATTTCCTTGGTCGAAAAAGGCTTTTTGATGTAGTCGTCCGCGCCGACATCGAGTCCGCGTACCATGTCGTCTTCATCGTCTTTGGCGGTGAGCATGATAATGCCGACTTGCGTGTTGCCTTCACGCCGGATACGTCCGGCAAAGTCGATCCCAGAAATGCCCGGCATCATCCAGTCCAGCAAGATCAAATCAATATCTTCCTGCTCCAAAACTTTGGACGCGTGGTGTGCATTGCTGGCATCGGATACGGTAAAACCATCCATCTCCAGTGCCATACGCACCATGTCACGGATAGCAGCTTCATCATCTACGACAAGAATATGTGGATTCACGGCTATGTTGCTCATTTTTGACTATTGATGTGCGTCATTACATAGTCATCATATTACATTGTTGTGACAAGCAAGACGATAGTCAGCAATCGCCAGAGGGCGTTGAATTCCAATGTGAATGACCGCCCCGACTTACAACCGTTCTTCGACTGGAGTAGAATACCGCCACCGAGCCGGGGATTAGCACATGCAAGACACACGAAAACAAACATACGACCAGAATAAATTGGTTAAACGCCTGCAGCGTCAGGTTGGTCAAGCAATCACAGACTTCAATATGATTGAGGAGGGCGATCGCGTTATGGTGTGTTTGTCTGGTGGTAAAGACAGCTATGCCATGCTTGATATCTTACTGGCACTGCGTGCCCGGGCGCCCATTCATTTCGATCTGATTGCGGTGAATCTCGATCAAAAACAACCTGGATTCCCAGAGCATGTACTGCCACAGTATCTGTCGTCGATCGAAGTCGAATATAAAATTGTAGAAGAAGACACTTACAGTATTGTGACGGATAAAATTCCGGCCGGGAAGACCACCTGTTCTTTGTGCTCGCGCCTGCGTCGAGGTATTCTGTATCGTACTGCTGCGGAGCTTGGCGCGACTAAAATTGCACTGGGACACCATCTCGATGATATGGTCGAAACTTTATTCCTTAATATGTTTCATGGAGCGCGTTTAAAGAGTATGCCACCCAAGCTGGTGAGTGACGATAAAAAAAATATTGTGATTCGACCGATGGCCTATTGCCGAGAATCCGATATAGCGCGATTCGCACAGTTACGCGCGTTCCCGATTATTCCCTGTAATCTGTGCGGTTCGCAAGAGAACCTGCAACGCAAGAAGATCAAGCAAATGCTTCACGAATGGGACCTAGAACAACCGGGCCGAGTCGTGAACGTGTTTAAATCGTTGTCGCGTGTCACCTCATCGCATTTGATGGATCGCGCACTGTTTGATTTCGCTGGTTTGAGCACGGAATCGGCCGACCAACTGACCGAGCTGGATACCGCGTTTGACGCTTCTCCGATGGAGGCTTTGTTGCAGCGCTCAAACCTTGCGCTTGAGCGTGGTTAAATTCCCTAGTCTTGCATATTTAGTCGTCACCTCCCCACAACTCTGCCACACGCTGGTCGCGACCGCAGCCATTGCGGTAGTATCGGTAGCGAATCGGATTTTTCTTGTAATAATCCTGATGGTAAGTCTCGGCAAGATAAAATGGTTTCGTTGGTAGGATTGGCGTCACAATGTCCGCAGCAAACGGCTTCGAGGCCTGCAATTCCAGTAGTGATTTCATGGCAATCTCTCGTTGTTCGTCATTGGCGTAAAAGATTGCTGACCGGTACGAGCTTCCTTTATCACAGAATTGGCCATGGGCATCCGTTGGATCGATGTGGCGCCAGAAATAGTCGACCAGTTGCGCGTAGCTAATTTCTCGCGGATTGTAGTGTACTTCCACAGCTTCATAGTGCCCCGTCTCGGTACGGCTAACCGCTTTGTAGTTGGCGGTTTTGGCGCTGCCGCCGGTGTAGCCTGATTCTACCTCAATGACGCCATCGAGCTTTTCAAAGTCAGCTTCGATGCACCAGAAACAGCCCCCTGCGAAGATCGCTGTCTGTGTCGTTTTAGCGTCTGGTGCGGATTGCGCGAGGGGGCTAAAGCTTGAAATCAGCAGTCCGAATAGGGGTATCAAAAGTAATCTTGTTCTAGGCATAACGTGTCATTCTCGGTTGGTTTGATCGGTACTGGCCGTCAGTTTTTTAACGCGTGAGGATTGAATTCTCGTTGAATGATATTATCTGCAACGTCAACACAATCTCATCTCAGGTATTCAGACCGTGCTAGACGACAAATTATCACTTCCCTCATCAGAGAACGCGCTTCCTGGCCGGGATACACCGATGGTGTTCAACAACAAGCATTACGTCAATGGTCAGCCTTTGAAGCCGCCATTTACCGACCATGATGAGGCGCTGGAGATCGCGTACTTGGGGCTTGGGTGTTTTTGGGGCGCCGAACGCAAACTTTGGCAGCAACCCGGTGTGTTAACCACGGCGGTTGGCTATATGGCGGGCATTACACCGAATCCAACCTACGAGGAAGTATGCACGGGCCTGACCGGACACAATGAGACCGTGATGGTCGTATTTGATCCAGCGAAGACCTCGTACGCACAGCTACTCAGTGTGTTTTTTGAATCGCATGACCCGACGCAAGGGATGCGTCAGGGAAACGATCGCGGTACCCAGTATCGCTCCGGTTTGTACACCACGAACGATGCACAGCAAGTAACCGCCGAGCAGGTGAAAGCCCGTTATCAGGCCGCACTCGACAGCGCGGGCAAGGCCGCACAAATCACCACAGAAATCCGTCCAGCGACTGAGTTTTATTACGCCGAGGATTATCATCAGCAGTATTTGGCAAAAAATCCGAACGGGTATTGCGGCATAGGCGGTACGGGTGTCAGTTGTCCGATCTAAGTCTCAAGTCTTCGGATTCAAATGCGGGATTCTCACGCATCATCCTATTGATTGGCGCTGTGCTGTGCCTGACCAGCGTTGCACTCGGGGCATTTGGTGCGCACGCACTCGAGGCGCTATTGCGTGCAAACAATCGGCTTTCGACTTATGAGCTGGCCAACCAGTATCAGTTTTACCATGCGCTGGGGTTATTGGCGCTGGGTGCCGTGGCTTTGAATCAGCCCCGGTCTTGGGTAACGTTGCCAGTGGTGCTGTGCTTGGTGGTCGGTGTACTCATATTTTGTGGTTCACTGTACACCTTGGCGCTGACCGATGCGTCGTGGCTAGGGGCGATAACGCCGGTCGGCGGTGTATTGTTACTCGCCGGCTGGACGATGCTGTTGATTAATTTCTGGCGAACTGATCAACGTATATCAAGCTGATCTTGTCCGCTGCGACGACGGCAGGGCACGCCGAGTGTCCAGCGTAGCGTCAATATCCGAACGGATCTCACTCAAACGTGCTGGAATGCTTTATTCTTGGCTGAATACCGCATAAAATTGCGCCAGCAACGCTAAGCGCCGCGGTTAATTACCCAAATCATGAACGATTACTCCCTCTACAGCACCGCAGAGGCAAAAAAACGAGGCCTGAATCGACGCTTCGTTATTGCCGGACTGCTCGGTATTTTTCTGATCGTCACCGCGTTGACGGCAGGTGGTTACTATCGCCTGCAAAAAAATACCCTAGCGGAAATGGCCAGTCGTGTGGCTGGTGAAATGCAACAGCTGGTGATTCGAAAGTCCGGGCGGGATTCCGGGGCGTCAACAGAGTTGGATTCAGAGCCACAAACGCTGAATCCAAACGAAGAACCACAAGCCGTATTGGGTGTTGGCAAGGCCATGCAGCGCATCACGGGGGTGACGTCTGTTCGCCTGTTCGATGCTTCGTTTAATCCTGTTTGGAGTAGTAGTGAAGCGCGGACATTGCCTTCTGAGCAACGCGCCATGATGCAAACATTATTGCGTGAAGCGGGTCGTCCATATCGCATTGTGTCGCATGACCTGCTCACTGGCGCGGCCTGGTGGCAGGCAATCACACGTGCCTACCCATTAACCGAGATGCTTGTGATTGTACGTCAAGTTGATGGGACGCCATTGTTCGCTCACGTGAAGGTTGATCATCGAGCTGAGTTAGGCATTGCGCAGACCATGGCCGTGCGCTTGTTGCTGTTTCTTGCGGTCAGCACGCTGGTTTTGTTCTACCTGCTGTACTACATCTTCCAGCGCGGTATCCAAACAATTAATGAGCAAGAAAATCGGCTTAACGACCAGATAGCCCGATTATCGAACTTGCTGTCGGCCAATAAGGAATTGCAGAAGAGCATGAAAACCGCCAGTGCTCGTGCGGTTGAGCTAAACGAGCAGTTCTTACGTCGTGTTGGGGCTGATTTGCACGATGGACCTGCGCAAATGATTGGGTTTGCGGTTTTGCGGCTGGCACAGATTTCCAAGCATGAGGCAGCGCAAAATTTAGGGCATGAGTTTCACGCGGTAAAAGACGCCTTAAACGAATCACTGGAAGAGATTCGAGGTATTTCATCCGGACTGGTACTGCCACAGCTTGAACAAATGAGTCTAGAGCAATGCTTGCGCAAAGTTGTTTTACTGCACAGTGCAAAGTCTGACACGGAAGTGACACAATATTATCAAGACCTGCCAGACGATATTCCGCTCCCGATCAAGATTACGGCTTACCGTTTTATTCAAGAAGCATTGAATAATTCACATCGCCATGGTCAGGCGAAAAAGTGCCGATTAAATGCCTTCGTGAAGGACGATGTGTTACATTTATCGCTAAAGGACAACGGGGTTGGTTTCCGCTTGTCATCCCTATCCACTGGTGGTGGCCACCTTGGCTTAATGGGGTTAAAAGATCGCATCGAAAGTTTGGGTGGAAAATTTAATATCAACAGTGAACTGGGTGTTGGTACGTCATTGCGGTTGTCGATCAGTTTAGACGATGACGCATAAGACCGACGCCGCGAACTGGTTGCGAGATGACAATCTTTGGCAGGCTGGATTCATTCTGTACAGGGTGCGATGCTACGCAATCAAACTTACATCGGAGAGAGAAAATCTAGTATGAGTGATCGAATTCGGATTGTTGTGGTCGATGACCATCCTTTGTTTCGAGAAGGTGTGGTGACCACATTGGCAGAGAGCGGCTACTTTGACGTGGTGGCGCAGGCCGGCAGTAAAGAAGAGGCGATCATTCAGGCGGAGAAACACATACCGGACCTGATGTTGCTGGATGTCAGTATGCCCGGTGGTGGCATCGAGACTGCCTCAGAGATAGCTGTTCGGGTCCCTGTGATCAAGATTATCATGCTAACGGTCTCCGAGCAGGAGCACGACGTCCAGGCGGCTCTCAAAGCGCAAGCGCGAGGCTACATCCTCAAGGGCGTTGCTTCGGAAGAGTTGATTTCGATTCTGCGCGATATTCATAATGGTGACTCATATATTTCACCGAATCTAGCCGTCAATATACTAATGCGCAGTTCTGAGCAACCTAAACCCGACTCACCGGATGACTTTGATTTGAACGAGCGGGAGCGTCAGATACTGGAAAAGCTGGCAATCGGCATGAGCAATAAGGAGATTGCGGACGATATTTTCCTGAGCGAAAAAACGGTCAAGCACTACATGACTAACATCATGCATAAGCTGCACGTGAGTAACCGTGTTCAGGCCGCAATTAAAGCTTACGAAATGAGTAAATCCAATAGTCGTTGAATTGATTCGACTTTGGTCTGATGAAAGTCCCTACCTTGGTGTATAGCTTGGTTTGAGTAAAGCACCTATATTAGACCCATGGTTAGGTAGGCGTATGAATCGACTCCGAACGCACTTCAAGTTTTGGGCATGGGTAGGTCAACACATTGATGTTCGAGTCGATTTATATTCTCGCTATGAGGAAAAAAAGCTCCTTGGGTAGGGAGCTTTTTTTTCGCCTACAGAATCTGGCTTGGTGTTTTATTTACTCAGGTGTCGTTCTCGGCTGCCCAGTCCGCTTAGTTCCTCAGCGTGTTCCGCTTGTGGTCGTTTTCCATGGCAACAGTACGGGCTTATCCCGGGCAATGCGGTGATTCCACACTCGGGTTGAGTGTGACGTCTAAGCCAGACTTTAAGCAGGCGCGCCCGAGCGCCAAAGCGGTGACAGCAGCATAGTAAATCGCTTGTTACGCTCCGTCAGAGGACGCGTAGGCTGCGTCAACCCGAGCAATACCTTCTCCTGGGTTCAACGGCACATTTTGCGCCAGCAACGCGCTCTCAAGCGCGTGGATACAGAGACGCACATTGGTTTCATTGGATGCGTAACCCATCAAGCCAATTCGCCAGACTTTGCCGGCAAGTTCACCGAGTCCGGCACCAATTTCGAGGTTTGACTGTTGCAGTAGGCGCTGCCGCACGGCGGCTTCGTCCACGCCCTTGGGAACGCCAACGGCATTGAGTTGTGGTAACCGGCAAGCCTCATCCACCAGAAGTGACAACCCCAGTCCTGTTAGGCCCGCTTTAAGCGCCTCGTGATTACGCAAATGGCGCGCCCAACTCTGCTCCAAACCTTCTTCGCGCAAAATCGTGAGCGCTTCGTGCAGTGCATACAGCGCATTTACTGGGGCTGTGTGGTGGTACGCACGTTGACGACCCTCGCCCCAGTACCCCATGATCAAATTCATATCGAGGAACCAGCTCTGTACCGGCAGTTGACGATTGGTAATCACTGACTGCGCTCGTTCGCTAAACGTCACTGGCGATATGCCCGGTACGCAGGACAAACACTTTTGTGTGCCGCTGTATACCGCATCCGCGCCCCAGCCATCGACATCGACTTCGATACCCGCGAGGCCGGTCACCGTGTCCATGATGCTGAGCATGTCATTGTCCTGCGCAAGCTTACATATGGCTTGCGCATCACTGCGCACACCGGTTGAGGTTTCGGCGTGCACAAAAGCGATGGCTTTGGCGTCTGGGTTAGCTTTGATGGCCGCGTCGAGTTTGTCGAGGTCAATGGCTTGCCCCCAGGCGTCGTTCACCATGACGGCAGTGCCGCCAGCGCGTTCGACGTTTTCTTTCATGCGTCCGCCGAATACGCCGTTCTGGCAGACGATGACGGTATCACCGGCTTCAATAAGGTTTACAAAGCATGCTTCCATGCCGGCCGACCCTGGGGCCGAAATCGGCAAGGTTAACAGATTTTTAGTCTTAAATGCATACTGCAGTAAGGCTTTGATTTCATCCATGAGGCGGATGAATTCCGGGTCCAGGTGGCCGATTGTTGGGCGTGCCAGTGCCAGTGAAATGCGCGGATTAACGTCTGAGGGGCCGGGCCCCATTAACGTGCGTTTGGGTGGATAAAAGCTCATAATTCGATCGTAAAACGGATTGCCGAATAATCAGTATACAAGGCGTACCGATGGCGTGTTTTAAATTGCGATAACTAATCGAAATGCATGCGATGAATATACAGTTTATCGTTTTCGGCGACCACGGTAATAATCGCCAAGCAGCATTTCAAACTGAATACCTAAATTAATTGCGCCTTGGTAAGACTGCCCGGGGTATTCTCGTTCCCAGCGATAATCGAACCCGGTTTCAACGTAGATCCATTCCCGCATGATGGGCTGGATGTATGTGAAGGTGACACCGTATTCAGGTATCGATACTGCGTTCTCTTCTTCACCACGTAAGTAAACACTGGATGAAATGCCGCGCTTATCGGTAATCGAATGATGCCAAGTAGCATCGGTAAACCATTCCCATTGTTCGGCTTCTTCGGTGTACTTGATGCTACCATGCAGAACCATGATGTCCTCATCGTTAAACATGCGTGTGTAGTCCAGATTACTACTCACGCCGAAACCGTCCCGTTTGCGCCAAAAGCCAGTTTGCTCGGTTTTCCAGAAGGAATCCTCCGAAGTTTGGAATACATGCCGATACGCGAGTTTTGAGTAGGGGCTAATGCCGCTGCTGAGCTTCGCGCCGACCGAAAAGTCCCAGCCGTTATTATTGGCATCTGGTGATCGGTAGCCAAGCCCGATTAACCATTCGCTGTCTTCGTCATTGGTGGATCGCAAACCGACATTGTTGAGACGGTCTTCTTTGACCTCGGTATTACTAATGTAACTGTCCTCTTCAACGCGGCCGACAAACGCATCGAAACGGTTGCTCATATTCGGCAAATGTGTGCGTAATCGGATTCGCAACCGAGGATCAATGCCGTCAATCTCGTCATGGCGGAAACCGACAGACACCTTGCCGCGGAATTCTTCGCCTTTAAACGGCTGCTCTTGACCGAATAGGCCGTCTACCCAACTCGCAGTACGACACAGGCGTGTATGAGTATCGGCTCGAAGTCTATCGACCCAAACTTTCGACGCAGTATGCCGACGGCAACCACTTTTTTCGGCGTTACCATCATCGTTTTGTGGATTAAAATTCGAGGCTGGGTGCGCGTGAGAGTCAGCGGCATTTACGCCGCTGGCACTACTCGGCGTGGCCAGCGGTGCGGCAGAGTTCTCGGTCATCGCCGAGGGTTTCGTGTGCACCTGAATGGGGTCAAGTCCCTCAGCGTGGTCGGCATTCTGTGCTGAAACTGAAACCGGTATGACGCTGTAACACAGACACAACAAGAGCGGAGCCCACTTGTCGGTGCGGAAGTGCTTTAACATGGTTTTATAATAATCGTTATTGTCGACACCGATTAGCTAACTGTTCGGACCCTATTTGCGTTAAAAGTTACCATAGTCTTCATCGGGATAGTATCTTTCGTAATCAATTTCACCGGCGCTTATTTCTCGCGCAATAAGCTTGGCAACATCCTTTTCTACTTTGCTGATAAACGCAAGGTGATCATTACGCTCAGCAGCTTCTCTCAGCGCACTGCCCCAAATCGCGACATTTGTGTTGTCTATGTTGCGCTGGTGATTGTCCTGTGCCCATTCATTCGCAATCTCAATACCAAGGGCATACATTCTTTGTTCAACTTCCTGCTTGATGCGGGTGTCTGTAATGGTTGCAAGGAATTGTTCGGTGGCTTGGTTCCAGCCGTTAGGGTAGAGGAGCGTGCCTTGATAGAATCGCTGAATCCAGCTCAGGTGGCTTTCGAGCACCGCGGGTTCGGCCTGCTCAAGGTTGCGGTTTTCCAGAAAGGCTTCGACGAAAACCTGACGCGGCGGTAAATCCGTCGGCCAGGCCGGCTTGGTTAACCAGGACTGGCAAGCCGAGACTAGGAAAAGAAGTCCGAGAGGGAAAGATATTCGATAAATTTTGTACAGCATGGTTGATAAATTCAATAACTTGTATTACAAATGTCTATTAATGGGCTATTCGCCTCGGTATAAACTAGTCGGATATAGCCCAAAGTACTAGCCATATTGTAAAGATTTAAACAATTTCACATTCTGGTATTGGCAATTTAGATAGATCATTGTCTAATAAGGCCTGCAGCTTAGTAAAAATCGTTCTAATTGCTGAGTTTGCAATAAACAGTGCTGATGTTAGCGCTGTAAGGATGGTGTCAGAGGCACGGTGCAGGTTGGACTTGCGTGTGTTGATGAGCCAATCGGGTCAAACAACTTTAAACCTTTTTCAACAGTGATTACTCCTTGATGTATTCGCTGGCGGCGGTAATTGTTCCATACGGGACAAGTCCTGCCGGACTATTGATTGTAACAAAATGTCAGGTCGATCAGGTTGGGGTAAACAGTCGATCTCACGGTTCATTGAAGCGTTCTGATCAACGAGTTCGCTATAACGTCTGTCAGCGATTTTGTTTTTTAGCATTGTCGCACGCAAATGTTACAGCTGCGTTAGGCGTGGTTGCTGCGGTCATTGACGGCAGTGCCGAGACGGACTGGTGGTTCATCTTGGCATTTGCGCATCGTACCGATTGGCGATGTCCGGTTTATACCAGTGACGCTATGCGCAAGTTTGCAAGATTGCATTGAACTTGTTTGGCCTGAAATGCGACCAATCCATCCGAGCATCTTACATCACTTTGTTGCTGGCAGGGCCGTTATTCGTGACAGCCATGCCGGGGTTGAAACAATTCAGCGACATTGAATCGCTGTCTTACATAAATTTATCGACATTTTAATAAATCAAGAAAACAGTAATAGGGGTTATCACGTGGATTTAAGAAAAAGACGCAGCCAAGAAAAGCTTCAGGTCGCACTAGCGCACCATTTACAAAAGCAAACAATCGATGAAATTACGATCGGGGAGTTGACCAAGACCGCTGGTGTGAGTCGCCAGACGTTTTACTCCAATTTTGATAGTAAACAATCGATCCTGCTGTCACGAATTGAGAGCATGTTTGAAAAGAGTTGGGTGAAAACGGAATCTTTCATCCAAAACGCCGAGATTGGGCGTGAAGAGTTCGTTGAAATCAGTATGCGTAACTTGTTAGAAGAGTGCGAAAAAGATCGTATCTTGATGCGTGCTGCATTCACCGGTCAAGCCGGGATTCAATGTCTTTCGCTCTTGAAATCATTGGTTTCAAGGTTGATTTCAGATCGAATTCTGTTTCAATTTAATCAAAACTTTAATGCACGCCAACTGGATACTATTGCGGATTTCTACGCCGGTGGCATTATCGGCGTGGTACAAGGTTGGTTGTTGGATGAGACGCCGATGAAGGACATTTCTTCGGTCGCACGTCAGGTTGGTCGGTTAGTGCCGCATGGCCTAGACGGTTATCTCTCTCGAACCAATTGATGATGTTAAAGAACTTGCTCAGTCGTAGACCGACTGGGCGAGTTTTATTCTTGTTCATGATCGCGCGGATTCGCGTACGCTAGGTTGCTATCCATCTGTCGCTGGTCGATAATTCATCGCATGAGCAATAAGATGAGTATCGCCAAAGCTGCAGCACAGTCCGCGGGAAAATACATTGCCGAGTCCTTCGGCGACCGTGCGCAGTTGGTGATTGAGCAAAAGTCCCTCAACGACTTTGTTTCTGAGGTGGACCGTCACTCAGAACAGGTCATCACTGCCGAACTCCATAGGCATTTTCCAAGCCACCGCATACTGGGCGAGGAGTACGGTGTCTCCGGTGGGTTGGAGTCGCCTTACACTTGGATTATTGACCCGTTAGATGGGACCACCAACTTTTTGCGCGGTATTCCGCATTTCGCTGTGTCCATTGGGCTAAAACACGATGATCAGTTGGTTCTGGGTGTGGTGTACGACCCAGTAAAGAATGAACTTTTTTCCGCGGAACTAGGGCGGGGTGCGCAGATGAATGGGCAGACCATTAGCGTCACCAACGGCGGTGGACTGCATGGCGCCTTGCTCGCCACCGGCGTGCCTTACAGTGGTGATCCGCTCGCAAGTCTGTCTGCTTTTACTTCGACTATGACGACACTCTTGGCACAACAGACCAGCGGTATTCGAAGACTTGGTGCAGCGGCATTGGATCTGGCCTACGTCGCTGCCGGGCGTTACGATGGTTTTTGGGAATCCCACTTAAAGCCATGGGATATTGCTGCTGGAGCCTTGTTAGTGACCGAAGCGGGTGGTGTCGTAAGTGATCTAGCAGGCCGTGACAATTATTTGGAGTCCGGTCATGTCATGGCTGCTGGTGTACAGGTACACCAAGCGATGTTACCCATTACTGCGCAAACATATTTGCATCTCTAGATGTCAGCCGGGTGTCAACACAACCACGATTTTGATGGTGCGAGCGCGGCTTACCGACGTGCTTTATTCTTGGTGATTGCACTCAATGCGGGTATGTTCATCGTCGAGATGATCTACGGAATCGCAGGCGAGTCGCAGGCATTGCAAGCTGATGCGCTGGATTTTCTTGGTGACAGCATGACCTATGCGTTGAGTTTATGGGCGATCGGCAAGCCCTTGGCTACCCGAGGTAATGTCGCACTGCTTAAGGGCGTAAGCCTCTTATTGATGGCATTTTGGGTGCTAGGGTCGACCTTATATCACGTGCTGTATTCAAACTCACCGAGTGCGCCGATTATGGGTGGCGTGGCGCTGGCGGCCTTGGCCGCCAACCTGATTAGCGTGGTGTTGCTGGTTCGATTCAAGGAGGGTGACGCGAACGTTAGATCGGTTTGGTTATGTAGCCGCAATGATGCCATTGGCAATGTGGCGGTACTGGTGGCTGCCGGGTTGGTGTTCGTTACTGGGACGCGTTGGCCTGATCTCGTTGTGGCGACCGTACTTGCAAGTCTATTCGTTAGCTCGTCACGGCAAATTATTGTGCAGGCGATGGCCGAGAAACGTCATGTTTAGTGTCACCTTTGGTGCCATGGTTGTGTTGTCATGAGACATAAAAAAGCCGCCAGACCAAGGGCCCGGCGGCGAACAGATACGTGTTAAGCTAGCGAAGGAGTGAGGCTAGTGCACAGAGCCCGATAAGGAGCCTAACATCTGTGCGTTGTCGAATACTGTATTCGATAGGCATTGCTTACTTAGTGATCAGTCACTTCGTTAATTGCAACCAGCGCCAATAGAACCAGAGTTAATACGGTTAGGATTTCCATTTTGTCACCTGATAAATTTAATCTGATAAAAGTTAATTTGGTTAAACATATGCCTTAAATGGCTCTGTCTGGGGCGTAATATGCGTGCTGACAGCGCAAATTTAAAATGGTATGTCCTTATATTAGAAATAACCACAAGGAATGTATAAAAATATATGAATTCTTTTGAGTGATTACAGGGTTGTAACAATCCGTGGTTGCGGGGGGGGGCTTGGGCTTGGTACAGGTTCGGTCTGACGTTTGGTGTGATTTTATGTCTACATTGTAAACAATAAATTCGTTTTAAGCCGAAATTGCTTTCCTGATTCGCGAATATCTTCGATATTGTTTACAATGGCAGGGTCAAACCACTCTTTTAACTCTAAGTACATCACTCTGTTATGAATCAACACTATCGCAAGTCATTGGCGCAAACTCAGTTGGATTTTTTTGATGCCGAAGCGGCGGTTAACCGTCTGTCTGACGGTGCTTACGCAAAGTTGCCGTATACCTCCAAGGTGCTGGCAGAGAATTTGGTCAGGCGCTGCCCTCCAGAGCAATTGGAACTTGCGTTGATGCAGCTAATTGAGCGGCGCAGAGACTCTGACTTTCCATGGTATCCGGCGCGTGTTGTGTGTCACGATATTTTAGGGCAAACGGCGTTGGTGGATTTGGCGGGTCTGCGCGATGCGATCGCGGAGAAAGGCGGTGACCCGTCCAAAGTCAACCCGGTGGTGCCGACGCAATTAATTGTGGATCACTCTCTAGCAGTCGAAGCGGCAGGTTTCGATCCAGAGGCTTTTGAAAAAAATCGTGCAATCGAAGATCGTCGTAATGAAGATCGCTTTCATTTTATTAATTGGACGAAAAAAGCATTCAAGAATATCGACGTGATTCCGCCAGGCAACGGCATCATGCACCAAATAAACCTTGAGAAAATGTCGCCCGTGGTGCACGCACGTGATGGCGTGGCATTCCCGGATACGCTGGTCGGTACCGACAGTCATACACCGCACGTTGATGCACTCGGTGTGATCGCGATCGGCGTTGGTGGGCTCGAGGCTGAGAGCGTCATGCTAGGTCGTGCTTCGTATATGCGATTGCCAGACATTGTCGGTGTAGAACTGGTTGGCGAGCGTCAAGCGGGTATTACGGCTACCGATATCGTACTGGCATTGACCGAGTTTTTGAGAGAGCAACGCGTAGTCTCGAGTTATTTGGAATTTTTTGGTCCAGGGGCCGACCAGCTTACCCTGGGGGATCGGGCGACTATTTCGAATATGACGCCAGAGTTCGGTGCCACCGCGGCCATGTTCTACATAGACCAAAATACCATTGATTACCTACGCTTAACTGGCCGAGACGATGCGCAAGTGGCGTTAGTCGAAACCTACGCTAAGCAAACTGGCTTATGGGCATCCCAAATGGGCGACGCGGAGTATGAGCGGGTTTTGAGGTTTGATCTGTCAACCGTTGTTCGGAATATTGCCGGTCCCTCGAATCCACATCGTCGCGTCGCCACGACTGAGCTTGGCGCACAGGGAATCAGTCGAGAGGTTGTGGAAACCGTAGATCTAGACAATTGGCAGGGACATATGCCAGACGGGGCGGTCATTATCGCTGCCATCACCAGCTGCACGAATACCAGTAATCCGCGCAACATGATTGCCGCTGGATTGATCGCACGCAATGCAAATAGGCTTGGCTTACTTCGCAAACCCTGGGTGAAAAGTTCGTTGGCGCCGGGCTCCAAGACCGTGCAACTGTACTTGCAAGAAGCTGGATTGATGTCTGAGCTGGAGAATTTAGGCTTTGGTGTGGTGGGCTTTGCGTGTACTACCTGTAATGGGATGAGCGGCGCACTCGATCCGACTATCCAGTCAGAGGTGGTGTCGCGTGACCTGTATGCGACGGCTGTGTTGTCTGGCAATCGAAACTTTGATGGCCGGATCCATCCTTACGCTAAACAGGCATTTTTGGCGTCACCGCCATTGGTGGTTGCCTATGCGCTAGCCGGGACCATCCGGTTTGATATTGAGCAAGGCGTACTGGGGCACGATGCCGAAGGCAACCCCGTGCGTTTAAGTGACATCTGGCCGAGTGACGCAGAGATTGATGCCATCGTGGCCAGTAGCGTCAAGCCTGAACAGTATCGAAACACATATGAGCCTATGTTTAACCTCGAGGTAAGTGATAACGCTGGTATCAGCCCGTTATACGACTGGCGTCCTACCAGTACGTACATCCGCAGACCGCCTTATTGGGAGGGGGCATTGGCTGGCGAACGCACGTTGAGTGGTATGCGTCCATTGGCGGTACTGGGCGACAACATCACCACCGATCATCTATCGCCTTCAAACGCCATTCTGGCGAGTAGTGCGGCGGGGGAATACCTGACAAAAATGGGGCTGCCAGAGGAGGACTTTAATTCTTATGCCACGCATCGCGGCGATCACCTGACCGCACAGCGGGCAACCTTTGCTAACCCAAAACTATTGAATGAAATGGTTACCGAGAATGGTGAGGTGGTACAGGGTTCATTCGCACGGATTGAGCCTGAAGGTAAGGTCACTCGTATGTGGGAGGCGATCGAAACGTATATGCAACGCAAACAGCCGCTGATTATCGTGGCAGGCGCTGACTACGGGCAGGGCTCGTCACGTGACTGGGCTGCTAAAGGTGTGCGTCTGGCTGGTGTGGAGGCAATCGTGGCCGAGGGGTTCGAGCGAATTCACCGAACTAATCTCATTGGTATGGGGGTTTTGCCATTGGAGTTTACCGCAGGCGCTACGCGAGGAACTCTCAAACTGGATGGCTCTGAGCTCTACGATGTGATCGGGCAGCCCTCACCCAGTGCGACTTTGCAGTTGCGTATCACGCGACGTTCAGGCCAGCGGGTCGATGTGCCGGTACTATGCCGCCTAGACACCGAAGAAGAAGTTGCCATTTACACCGCCGGCGGCGTGTTGCAGCGTTTTGCGCAGGATTTTCTCGAAGCCGGCGATGCGGCGTAAGGAGAGCTCTATGTATTTACCACAAATTAGAATTCCGGCCACCTATATGCGTGGTGGCACCAGTAAAGGGGTATTCTTTAATCTGGCCGACTTGCCGCATGCGATGCAGCAACCGGGTCCAATTCGTGACCAGACGTTGCTGCGTGTCATTGGCAGTCCTGATCACTATGGCAAGCAGACCGATGGTATGGGCGGGGCCACATCCAGTACCAGTAAGGTGGTGATTATTTCTAAAAGCGAGCGGGCGGATCATGATGTGGACTATTTGTTTGGTCAGGTGTCGATTGATAAGCCGATGATCGACTGGAGTGGCAACTGTGGCAATTTGTCTTCTGCGGTTGGCCCATTCGCGATCGCACAGGGTTTGGTTGACGCGTCTCGCGTGCCGGCAAATGGCATTGCCACGGTACGTGTCTGGCAACAAAATATTGGTAAGACGATTGTTGCCAATGTGCCAATACACAATGGCTTGGTTCAAGAGATGGGCGACTTCGAACTGGATGGTGTGACTTTTCCAGCAGCTGAAATTGAGTTGGCTTTCAAAGACCCCGCGGCAGACGGTGCGTTGTTTCCGACTGGGAATAGTATCGATACCTTGGTGGTGCCCAAGCTGGGTGAGTTTGAGGCAACGCTGATTAATGCCGGTATTCCGACCGTATTTGTACGCGCCCGGGATCTAGGATTTACGGGCACGGAGCTGCAGTCAGATATTAATAGCGATGCCGACGCCTTGCAACGGCTTGAGCTGGTACGAGCGCACGGTGCACTCCGCATGGGGTTGATTTCCGATCTGGATGAAGCGCAATCACGACAGCATACACCGAAGGTGGCGTTTGTCGCGGAGCCCGCATCTTATCAGGCTTCAAGTGGTAAACAGATTAGCTCGCAGGACATTGATTTGGTGGTGCGTGCGATGTCGATGGGGCAGTTGCATCATGCCATGATGGGCACCGCCGCCGTTGCCATCAGTGTTGCCGCCGCCGTGCCCGGTACGATTGTCAACCAGGTGCTGACATCACCGGAAGGTAACAGCGTCTGCTTTGGCCACCCGTCAGGTACGTTGAAAGTTGGTGCGAGTGCTTATTTGGAAGATGGGCAATGGCGTGCGACCGAAGCGACAATGAGTCGCAGCGCACGTGTGCTGATGGAAGGGTGGGTACGCGTCCCCGGAGCCTGTTTGGCTTAAGCATGCGCGAATAAAACCACTTCAAAGTTAGTTTGAGGACGCCACAAGCAGCTTGCGCCGAGCTCGTGGCGTCTAACCTAAGCTAGTTTAACGCTGATCGATCGGCTCAACCGCGCGATGTTCAGGTCCGGTGTATTCAGCGCTGGGGCGAATGATTCGATTATTCGCACGTTGCTCGAATGCGTGTGCAGCCCAGCCGGTAACACGTGACATCACAAAAATTGGTGTGAACAACCCGGTAGGAATGCCCATGAAGTTATACGCTGAGGCATGGAAGAAGTCGGCATTGCAGAACATGTTCTTTTCACGTTTCATCACCGCTTCAACCCGCACGGAAACTGGGAAGAGCACGTCATCACCAACATCTTTGGCCAAGGCTTCTGACCATTTTTTGATAATCGCATTGCGTGGATCGCGTTCTTTGTAAACTGCGTGCCCAAAGCCCATAATCAACTCTTTATTTTTCAGCTTTTCCAGAATGGCGGCTTCGGCTTCATCCGGCGATGACCACTGCTCGATCATTTCCATGGCTGCTTCATTGGCACCACCATGCAGCGGGCCTCGTAAAGTGCCAATCGCGCCGGTAATGACGGAATGTATGTCGGTCAAGGTGGATGCTGCAACGCGGCCGTTAAAAGTGGATGCGTTAAACTCGTGCTCGGCGTAAAGAATCAGTGACACGTTCATGACTTTTTCATGCAGCTTACTGGCAGGTTTGTCATGCAACATGTGCAGGAAGTGTCCGCCAATCGTCGCCGCGCCGGTGTTGGTATCAATACGCACACCATCGTGCGAAAACCGGTACCAGTACACGACAATCGCCGGTAGTAGTGACAGAATGCGATCGACCACATCCGCTTGTTGCGAAAAATCGGTTTCAGGCTCTAGGTTGCCGAGCAGGGAAACACCGGTGCGCATTACATCCATCGGGTGTGCGCCGGCGGGAATCAGCTCTAGACCGGCTTTTAGCTCTTCTGGTAAGTCACGCAGACCATGTAATTTGGCTTGATAGGTATCCAGTTCAGCCTGAGTCGGTAGGTGCCCCTTTAAGATCAAATGTGCGACTTCTTCAAAAATACAGTTGTCGGCCAGGTCGTCGACATCATAGCCTCGATAGTTTAATCCAGAGCCCTGTGTGCCCACTGTACATAATGCCGTTTGACCAGCTACCTGGCCACGCAAGCCCGCGCCACCTAGTTTTTTATCCGATGACATCTTTGCCTCTCTCGTCTTTAGTCTTGTTGGGAAGAGAATAGTTTATCCAGTGTCTCTTCATACTCATGATAATTAAGATAGTCGTACAACTCCATGCGGGTCTGCATGTGCTGCACCATGTCTCGTTGATGGCCTTTCTCTAGCACATCTTGATAAACCATTTCGGCCGCCTTGTGCATGGCACGGGTCGCGGTTAAAGGGTAGAGCACCATATTAACGCCGTGCTGAGCCAGCTCCTGAGTATCAAACAGGGGAGACATACCAAATTCGGTCATATTGGCTAATAGTGGCTTCTTCAGTGCGTCGTGATACGCCTGATACTCGTCGAGCGATGCCATGGCTTCGGCAAAAATACCATCCGCACCAGCTTCAAGATAGGCGGCGGCGCGATCAATGGAGGCCTGTAGCCCTTCGATTGCGTAGGAATCCGTACGCGCCATAATAAAAAATGCGTCATCCGTTCGAGCGTCCACGGCAGCTTTGATACGGTCTACCATTTCCTCGCAGCTGACAACGGCCTTGTTAGGTCGATGGCCGCAGCGCTTTTGTGCGACTTGGTCTTCCACGTGTACGGCCGCCACACCAGCGCGGATCGACTCCTTGATGGTGCGCGCGATATTAAAAGCGCCGCCCCAGCCGGTATCAATGTCAACCAGTAAGGGCGTGTCAACGGCGGCGGTGATGCGTCGAGCATCTTCCAACACATCGTTCATGCTGGTCATGCCTAAATCAGGCAGACCATAGGATGCATTGGCGCACGCACCACCGGAGATATAAATCGCTTGATGGCCGATCTTGCTTGCCATCATCGCCGTGTAGGCGTTGATCGTGCCAACGATTTGCAAGGGGGTACTGTTATTTAGTGCGGTGCGAAACCGCTGTCCGGCAGATGTGCTCGACATTATGTTTCTTCCTCTTCAAACAATGAATTTAAAATGGAGTTTTTTGCGCGTGTGATGTGTTTTCGCATCAGCATTTCGGCAAGTTCCGGATCCCGCATTTCGATTGCGTAGATCAATTGTTCGTGTTCAATCAGTGCCCGGTCGGAGCGAGCGCGAAACCGACTTGTTTGGAAGCGGTACATGCGAATCAGATGATAAAGCTCATTGCAGAGCTGGTTAACTAGCAGTTGGTTACCGCTGCCTTTGATGATTTGGTAATGAAAATCGAAATCGCCTTCAGCCTGCATGTATTCACCGGCATTTTGCTCCAGATGCCGACGGTGAACTTTTAACAGGTCGCGTAGTTCGGCAATTTGCTGGTCTGTCATGTGTTGCGCGGCGAGACCGGCTGCTTTGCCTTCCAGTGATTCTCGAACTTCATACAGGTCGCGAATGCTGTCACCACTGAGAGTGACCACCGTCGCGCCAACATGCGGAACGTGACGTACCAGGCGCAAAGCCACAAGACGCCGGATGGCTTCTCGCAGTGGACCTCGACTAACTTTGTACTGTTCTGCGAGTCGCGGCTCGTTCAGTTTGTCACCGGGCTTAATTACCCCACACACGATTGCTTCTCGCAGCGCGATTGTGGTCTGGCCGCTGAGCGTCTTGTCCGATGATTCGTGATCATCGGTGGCGATGTGGTGGGGCGTGTTGATCATCGCGACAATATGTCCGAATGCGCTTTTATTGTCAACAATGTGGTGATTTATTTGCGAATATTCCTCGCAAACTCAGTGTTGGGTAGATTATTGTATACAATAATGGCTTATTTTGCGGCGATTTTCTGAATCATTGTAGACAGTACAGCTTTGGTGTTGCGTCGCCCTGGGTTTTTGCTGATGGCGAATTGCAATACGCTACCGGAAATCATTTGTGCCAAATGCTTAGGGTCTAGATTGGCACAGATTTCATCGCGCGCTTCAGCCTGCTTGACGATTTTAGCGACCAGCCTCGCGTAGGGGGCTCTAAAATAGCGTGAGGTCTCACGTAACTGACCTTGGTCGTCCACAATCTCAGCTGCTAAAGTGAGAAAGCCCTTTAAAACGTCGGGCTTGTAGATTGCTTCAATGGTTAAATCCAGAAATTCATCGATGTCGGCGGCAAAAGAGCCGTTGTCTGGCACGGCCCACTCGTTAACATTCGGGAGCAGGGCTTCTTCTACGATGCGATTGATGTCGCCATCCCACCAGTTATAGAGCACATTGCGAGTGACGGATGCCTTGCTGGCGATGGCCTTGAGGGTCAAGCCTCGATACCCAACGTCATTAACAAGTTCGCGTGTAGCTTGAAGTATCGCCTGGTGCTTAGAGCTGTCTCTGGGGCGTCCCGCTCGAGCTCGACTGGGTGTGCGCGTGCGCGCTAATTTACTAGTCACTTCAAAAACTGCTTCAAGGTTGAACGAATCGGTATTGCTCTAGTGTAGCGGAAACCCGCGTGATGTGGAGCATTACGCCCATATTTATTGACTTGCTTGTTGCAAACAAGTAAATTGGGCATCCGTTCACTTAGTGCGCATGCTTGGCAAGCGCAGATTCTTATTTGGGGAAAAAATGGCTGACTACTCTGCACCAGTTACTGATATTCAATTTGTGCTCAATGATGTTCTTCGGATCGATCAACTTTATGATTTACCGGACTTCGGTGAGGTATCTGCTGATTTGGTTGACGCAGTTGTTGAAGAGGCCGGTAAGTTCGCCGCGCAAGTATTTGCACCGATTAACCGTGTCGGTGATGTACAGCACAGCACAGCTCGTGATGGTGACGTCGTGACACCAAATGGCTTCCGTGAAGCCTACCAGTTGTTCGTGGACAATGGGTGGATGAGTTTGGCGCAGGACCCAGAGTATGGCGGTCAAGGGATGCCATTCACCGTGCACATGGTGGCGAGTGAGTTTTGGAACAGTGCAAACACGGCCATGGCTTTGTGCCCGATGTTAACAGCGGGTGCCATTGATGTGTTTGCGGCCCACGCGAGTGATGAGTTGAAACAAATCTATATGCCAAAACTTATCTCAGGTGAGTGGACCGGCACGATGAATTTAACTGAGTCGCATGCGGGTTCAGATTTGTCAAACTTGAAAACCAAGGCCACTGCGCACGACGACCATTACCGTATCAAAGGGCAGAAAATTTATATTACTTGGGGCGAGCATGATATGGCCGAAAATATCGTCCACATTGTCTTAGCGCCGCTAGATGATGCGCCAGCAGGGGTTAAAGGCTTGTCTTTATTTGTGGTTCCTAAGTTTCTCGTGAATGATGACGGCAGCTTGGGCCAGCGGAATGACGTTCAGGTAGTTTCCACCGAAGAAAAGTTGGGTATTAACGCCAGTCCAACTTGTGTTATGAGCTTTGGCGAAGGCGATGGGGCGATCGGCTACATGATTGGTGAGCCTGGTCAAGGATTGGCTTGTATGTTTACGCTGATGAACCATGCACGGCTTGAGGTGGGGTTGGAAGGGGCTGGTTTATCCGAGCGTGCTTATCAAGACGCCGTGGCATATGCACGAGACCGTGTACAAGGCCGTGACCCTGAAACTGGTGACAGTGCCACCATTATCCATCATCCAGACGTGCAGCGAATGCTGATGCAGATGCGCTCGATGACGGACGCGATGCGTACACTGTGTTTCGACGCCTCCATGTCGCACGACATTCGTACTCACGGGGCGGACGCGACGTCGCGTGCATATCATGCGACACGCTTTGCACTGCTAACGCCAATCACCAAAGCCTGGTGTACCGAATTAGTAAACGAGGTCACCTCTCTGGGTATTCAAGTGCATGGTGGCATGGGCTATATTGAAGAAACCGGCGTTGCGCAACACTATCGTGATGCGCGTATCACTGCTATCTACGAGGGTACCAACGGGATTCAAGCCAATGACTTAATCAACCGTAAAATTATTCGCGATGGCGGGGCCGGGTTTTCTGCCCTGATGCAAGAGATGGAAGACACATTGGCGCAGACTCAGGGTCTGGATGGTTTGACAGATGCGTTTATTCAAGCGAAAGCATACCTGCGAGAAACCGTTGAATATATTCTTAATAAACAAGCAGATAGCAAGCTATTTGAAGGTTCGGTCGCATACAATTTCCTAATGCAGATGGGCTACGTCTGCGGTGCTTGGTATCACTTGCGTGCGGCGGTTGCAGCGAATCAGCAGTTGCTTAGCGGTGCGTCGAATCAGGGCTTTTATCAACGAAAGTTAATTGCAGCACGTTTTTACATGACGCATTTATTGCCGCGAGCCGGCGCTTACGGTGCAGCAGTAAATGGCGGTTCTGCAATCAGCTGCCCGCTCGACACGTCGGCGTTTGGTTAAGTGCTATGTCATCTATTGCAGCACCCAAGCCGCGTCGCACACAAGCTGAGCGCACAGAGATATCCGATCAGCGCATGTTCGAAGCGACAGTCAAGCTGGTTACTGAGCGGGGGCCTGCGGGTACCAGTTTGACTGACGTTGGTGTCATGGCCGGCTACAGTCGAGGATTGGCCAGTCATCGCTTTGGCTCGAAAGAGAGTTTATTCAACTTTGTGGTGCTGCGTTTGGGGGAAATGTGGCTGGCCAAGTTAAAGGAAGTAACGCATAAAAAGACCGGGTTGGCAGCCATGGAGCAGGCCATCGATCAACACTACCAGTTCTGTGTGGATGCGCCAGATCATGTTCGTACGCTGTACACCTTATGGTTTGAGTCACTGAATGCGGATTCGGAGTTGAGTCAGACCATTAGAGCTATTCATTTGCGCCGTTATCAGGACGTAATGAACTGGATATTGATGGACGAAAGAATTAGTGATGCGATAAAAAAAGAGGCGGATACGATCGCGGCTCAATTTAGCGCGTCAATCATCGGGATCGTTTATTTCTGGCTTGCAAATCCAGATAAAATAAATGAAACCAAGGGCTTACACGATGGTCTTAAAAAGACCATGATGCGCTTACTTAGCGAGGAATAACATAATGACAAGCAAACGACTCGAATCTGCAACGACGCACTCGAGCTCACTCACGACCACACCATTACGTTTCGTAACGGCCGCAAGCCTGTTTGATGGTCATGATGCGTCGATCAATATTATGCGCCGAATTCTTCAGTCGCTGGGGGTAGAAGTCATTCATTTGGCCCACAATCGCTCGGTTGCTGAGGTCGTTCAGGCGGCATTGCAGGAGGACGTGCATGGCATTGCCATGAGTTCGTATCAAGGCGGCCATGTCGAGTACTTCAAGTACATGGTCGACATGCTGCGTGAAAATGGCGCTGAACACATCCGTGTATTCGGTGGCGGCGGCGGCGTCATCATTCCGGCTGAGATCTGTGAATTGCATGACTATGGTGTCGAGCGCATTTATTCGCCGCAGGATGGGATGGAACTTGGTCTGGTCGGTATGATTGAAGACATGGTGTCGCGATGTGCTGCGCACAATGCAGAGGCGCGCCCCAAGTTAGATTTCGATGCTAACAAGCGTGACTTCGTGTCGCTCTCGCGTTTGATTTCTGCCATTGAAAATGGAGAGTTGGATAAAGCGCAAAGGGCGCGTCTCAAATTGTCTGCAGAGGCGACCGTTCCACCTGTATTGGGTATCACAGGTACAGGTGGCGCGGGTAAATCTTCGTTAACCGATGAAATTATCCGCCGCTTCCGGGCAGACAGTAATGATGATGCCCGAATAGCTGTGTTGGCCATTGACCCGACACGACGCAAGACTGGTGGTGCCTTGCTGGGTGATCGAATTCGTATGAACTCGATTTATCACGATTCGATCTTTATGCGCTCAATTGCCACACGTGGCTCAAGCGGTGAGGTGCCTGATTCGTTAACCGACATCATCGCTGCGATTAAGCATTTTGAGTTCGATTTGATCATTGTCGAAACCCCAGGCATCGGGCAAGGTGATGCCGGTATCGTGCCCTACGTGGATGCGTCTATGTACGTGATGACGCCAGAGTTTGGCGCTCAGAGCCAGCTCGAGAAAATCGATATGCTGGACTTTGCTGATCTGGTTGTGATTAACAAATTCGACCGTAAAGGTGCTGCGGACGCGCTGCGTGATGTGGCTAAACAAGTGCAACGTAATCGTGAGGCATGGGATACCGATCCAAGTCAGTTGCCGGTGTATGGCTCGATTGCATCACGCTTTGGCGATGATGGTGTGACGGCCGCGTATCACGGCTTGCTACGGGTTCTACGTGCCAAAGGTTTGCGTGAATGGGAGTCCAAGCTACCCTTGGTCGAGTCGCGCATTCCATCCGAGCGCTCGGTGATCGTGCCCAGTAGTCGACAGCGCTACCTGGCTGAAATTGCGGAGTCTGTTCGTGCCTACCATGCGAGCACCGATGCGCAAGCTCAAGTCGCTCGAGAACGACAAGCGTTAGTTCGTACCGCTGAGCTAGTTTCTGATTCAAAACAAATGCTTAGTGATCATATCGAAAATCGAAATGATGCGCTGAGTGCAGAAAATAAAGCACTATTGGCGGACTGGCCTGCACGCGCAGCTACCTATAAGGGTGAGCAGCGTATCGATCGTTTGCCGAATGGAAAAGAAGTCACGACACGTTTAGTGAGCGAGACATTGTCAGGCACCTTGGTATCGCGTGTTGCGGTGCCGACCTTTTCGGACGATGGCGATTTGCTACGCTGGCTGCGTCGTGAAAACCTGCCTGGATTCTTTCCCTATACTGCGGGCGTTTTTCCGTTTAAGCGTGAAGGCGAAGACCCAGCGCGTATGTTCGCTGGTGAAGGTGACCCAAAACGTACCAATCAACGTTTTAAGAAGTTATCACAACACGCTGATGCAGTTCGACTTTCTACCGCTTTCGACTCCGTGACTCTGTATGGTTTCGACCCGGCAGAACGTCCGGATATTTATGGAAAGATTGGGAATTCCGGCGTGTCCGTTGCGACCTTGGATGACATGAAACAATTGTTCGACGGTTTTGATCTGTGCGCACCAAGTACATCGGTATCCATGACGATCAATGGGCCCGCGCCAACTATTTTGGCGATGTTTCTGAATACCGCAATCGATCAACAGATCGATAAGTTTATTGAGGAGCAAGGGCGACAGCCGTCAGACGCAGAAGCGGCTGATATCCGCGCGCGTGCGCTCAAGGCGGTTAGAGGCACGGTACAGGCTGACATTCTAAAAGAGGATCAAGGTCAGAACACCTGTATCTTTTCAACCGAGTTCAGTCTGCGCATGATGGGCGATATCCAGCAGTACTTCATTGATCACGAAGTACGAAACTTCTATTCAGTGTCGATCTCCGGCTACCACATCGCGGAAGCCGGCGCCAACCCGATTTCTCAGCTCGCATTTACCTTAGCCAACGGTTTTACCTTTGTGGAAACGTATTTGGCACGGGGAATGCACATCGATGATTTTGCACCAAATCTGTCATTTTTCTTCTCGAATGGCATGGACCCTGAATACACGGTGATTGGGCGCGTTGCTCGTCGTATCTGGGCGGTCGCGATGCGGGATAAGTACGGCGCGAATGCGCGTAGTCAGAAGCTGAAATACCATATTCAAACGTCAGGGCGTTCACTGCATGCGCAGGAAATGCAGTTCAACGATATACGAACGACGTTACAGGCGTTGCTGGCAATTAACGATAACTGCAATAGCCTACACACCAATGCTTACGACGAGGCGATTACGACTCCAACTGAAGAATCTGTGCGAAGAGCGCTGGCTATCCAGTTGATTATTAATAGAGAATTTGGCCTGGCTAAGAACGAAAACCCTATGCAAGGCGCGTTTATCATTGATGAATTAACCGACCTAGTTGAAGAGGCAGTGTTGCGTGAATTTGAACGTATCTCTGATCGAGGTGGTGTACTCGGTGCCATGGAAACCGGCTACCAGCGTGGTCGTATTCAAGAAGAATCCATGAAGTACGAAACCAAGAAGCATGATGGAAGCTACCCGATTATTGGTGTGAACACCTTTCTTCCAGAGCATGAAGAAGACGACATGGTAATTGAGTTGGCGCGCTCAACCGACGCCGAAAAGCAGAGTCAGATTGCTCGCCTGGCGGATTTTCACCAGCGTCACGCAGATTCGGCGCCGCAATCGCTGGAGCAGATCAAACAAACGATCAACGCCGGCGGAAATGGGTTTGCAGCGTTGATGGAGGCGGTGCGGCATTGTTCACTGGGGCAGTTAACTGATGCTTTCTTCGAGGTCGGCGGGCAGTATCGGCGCAGCACCTAAGTGTACGTCGGGGACTTCTCATGACTAAGCGAGCCGCGCCTGCGCGACAATGGCCCATTGACCAACTGGTCGAAGGCGTTCACTATTACAGGGAAGATGGGCTGATGGTGCTAACCGAAGCCTATCATCTTGCCCGCGGTCGCTGTTGCGGAAACCGTTGTCGGCACTGTCCATTCGACCATATAAACGTTAGGAGCAAGCGTGGTTAAATTTTCAACACCAGATTTATGTGATGATTTTCCAGATGATGTCCGAGTTTTGGATAGTTTGTTTCAAAATTACGGTGGGCTGAGCGCATTCTGTGGGCCAGCGGTCACCATTAAGTGTTTTGAAGATAACTCGGTGGTGAAACAGTTGGTGGACACACCCGGTGACGGCCGCGTTATCGTGATGGATGGTGGAGGGTCATTGCGCCGCGCAATTCTAGGCGATATGTTGGCTGAAAAGGCCGCTCAGAATGGTTGGTCTGGGTTGCTTATTAATGGTTGTATACGTGATTGTGTGGAGATCGCCAATACCCATTTAGGCGTTAAAGCGCTTAATACGCATCCGATGAAGACCGAAAAGCGTGGGTTGGGGGATCTGGATGTGCCGGTTACGTTTGCTGGGCAGACCATCTACCCTGGGGAGTGGGTCTATGCTGATTTAAATGGTGTAGTCGTGAGCAGCGAGCAACTTATTGGTTCTTAACCACGGCAGGCTGAGGCCGAAACAACGAGCGTCGCAACCACTTTGAATCTCGGTAATCCACGGTCATAGTCGAGCCGGTGTTTTCCCAGAATTCTGTGCGATTAAACTGCATCCTAGGGCGATATTGGGTGGCGCGTGCGGCCGGAATGAAATCGTTAATCGAGGTTGGTTTACGCTTGTCCGTAGCCTCAAGTACGTAGGTATTGTCAGCCATAAATAGCACCACCCAGGCGTGTCCGCCTTGCGGTATTTCGCCAATCACGACGCGCGCGTCATAGCCTAAGCCAATCAGCCAGTCGGCCAGTAACACGGCGTGGTCTTCGCAATCGCCATGTCCGTAATAGTACGCCTGCTCCGAATTCTGCCATATGTCGGTCATCCCTGGTCCGTGTTGTACATGGTCGAGTACGTACCGTTTACGCATACTCAGTGTGGCCAGTGGCACCCAAATTGAGTCTGTTTCAAAGGGCACGAAACCAACCAGATACGAATTTGAGAAATACGGTCGATGGTCAATTCCCGTTGCCACGTAGTTGATGATACGTTGTTGCCGATCACTCAAGTAGAAGCTGGCGGAACCGCCCTGGTAATCTGGTGCGCTGACAATCTGATTCAGCGTTGCAGTGCTCATCCGTTGTCCATCTGGTAAGCTTTGAATCTCGCCGGTTTGTCGCACGGACTGTTCGCTTGGTGGCGGTGCTGGCGACTCCGCCGCTTGTTGCAGCTGCGCCGTCATCGGTGTCGACACCTGTTGTTGGTGGCTTTCAAGCCACGCGATAACGAGAATACTGCTCAGCAGCCAGAAGCTACTTTTAAAGAATACGCGCACGGAATTCTAACTAGTTGCAACCAGTTGACTTTCGGCCTCAGCCTTTTAGCCCGAATGAGACAATGACAGCCACGAATAGCAATATGGTTGAGGCGAAAATCGCGACGGCTATGTTGCCGCTTTGCAGCTGCTTTTCGATGTCCACATTCTTCAATAATTGTCGATCGACAAATTTCAGCGCAATCACGCCGACGATCAACGCCAACAAAGTGTAGAGTAGGTTGATACCGAGGTTGAACAGGGTAGCGATAAAAAATTCAGATTCCATGTGTATACCGAACCTTAATGACTGTGAGAATGAGGCTTTGCTTTTTGGGACACCGAGCGCACTGCCGAGATAACCTGTTTGGTCATTCGTTCAGTGGTGATGAATCCCCAATGGTATTCTTGGTATTTGCTGAGTGGATTCGCCGCCAAAATTTCCTCGTCGCTCTGGCCGTCATCAGCTAAAGCTTGAACCAAGCTCAGGCTGTCTTGCATCATGTCGATAGTACGTTTGATGTCGGCTTTCGTGGCCAGAGGACCGTGGCCTGGAATGATTTTGGTGTCGTCATTGCTCATCTCGTGAATGGATTGGAGCGCCTTGATCGCACCGCGCAGACTGCCACCATTCGATTCATCGATGTAAGGGAATACTTTATTGAACATAATGTCACCGGTGTGAATTACGTTATCGCCGGCAAAATAGACGATCGCATCTCCATCCGTGTGCGCATGTGCGAAATGGATGATCTTCGCCTGATCGCCATTGATGTGAATGGTCATGCGGTCTGAGAATGTAAGTACTGGTAAGCTGGCCTTCGGTGTCGGTTGCTTGCCGCTTTCGGTTTCAACACCTTGTTTTACCAACGCGGTGCGCAAGTTTTCGTGACTGATGATGCGCGTTCCGTCGCTACCGTAGGCGAAATTATTGCCGGTATGATCACCGTGCACGTGCGTATTTATTAAGTAGTCGATCGGTTGATCTGTGATCTTACGGGTTTCTGCCCGCAACATTTCAAGTACCGAGGAAATGCCATTATCAATCATCGCAACGCCATCTTCGCCAATACTCAAGGCAACATTGCCGCCCGTGAAGCCACCTTCGCCGCGCAACATGTAAATCCGGTCACTGACTTTAGTGTTTACCAAGTGCAGCTTCACTTCGTCGGCCGACACGATACGCAGAGGAAGTATTAAAAGTGCAATTACAGCTGATGTGGCCGCAGTGCGAAAAAGAGTAGTAACTTGCATGACTGAATCCTGTAAAAAGTGTCCAAAAATGAGTGGAAAGGCCGACCGCAAAGGCTGTGTGCTACTTGCAGCGTATTGAATTGGGTTGGGCGTCAACGTTTGACATTCTAAATGGCTCGACCCCAGGGATCAATCATCCGCGGCAAGGCCATCGGGGTGACAGTGTACTTTAGAGCACTGAAGGTCGAGTCAAATTACCTAGGTTAAACAACTATGCGTATTTTGGTGTTATTTATGCAGGCATTTTGTGTGCGCTGTTTTATGATACGATTTTGCACAGCTCGTCAATATTTTAGGGTATGAACCGTTTCCATTGGCAATGTCTTTTGTTGATTGCTTTGTTGCTGGCGTCAATGCCAGCGTCAGCATTTAAAGTGCTTTTTGTCGGTAACAGCTTTACCGGATTTTCAGCAACAACTCTACAGCGGTTTGCAGCCAGCAACCCGCAGGGCGAAGACATTTTTCACTATGAGTATGTCGGCGGGATCAGCTTGTCCGAACATGCGCGTCGATCGCAAACCTTGGCCTTGATCCGTGATGGACACTGGGACTATGTGGTGTTACAGGATCACAGCACGCAAGTAATTCGTCATTACGGCCATTTCGTCTCGGGAATCAAAGAGCTAGTGACAGAGGTTCGTGCGAGTGGGGCTGAACCGATACTGTTCCAGACGTGGGCGCGACTGCAAACCGGCAATTATCCGGGTGACCAGGTGCGCATATCACAGGCTTACCTCGATATTGGTGCAGAGCTGGATGTATCGGTAGCTCGGGTCGGCGACCTCTGGTTCGAAATGTATCGCAATGCGCGCACTGTCTTTGATCGTCTGTTTCAAGAGGACCAGATTCATCCGACCGACTTTGGGACGTTCGCGGTGGCAGTGAGTGTGTATCGTGTCATGTACGGTGGTGACCTTGCTTGGAGCCCCACTGCCGGGGTTGGAACCGCCGGTGATGTGATGCGAACGTCGGCCTTGAGGCTAAATGTTACGCGTGCGGCGCACTACAACACCGTCACAGGTCGCAAAGCAAAGGCCATGTGCCCTGCGATTGAGCTACTTTTGATATCCTAGGGTACGTTTGCTCGGTCAAATCAGCTAAAATCGCTTCGCTTCAATTTAACCGATAATCAATACAGTGAGTAAATACAAAATAGCCATCCTTGCCGGCGACGGCATTGGCCCGGAAATCATGCGTGAGGGCGTCAAGGTCCTCAAGGTCATCGAGCAACGCAACGATGTTGAATTTGAGTTGGTAGAGGCTCCCTTCGGAGCCAGCGCGTACTTCAGTCATGGCAGTTCGTTTCCGGAGCAAACCCAGGCGTTGGTGGATAGCGCCGACGCGGTGGTGAAGGGCCCTATTGGCTTGAGTCACGAGGAATCCAAAAAAATACCGGTCGACCAGCAACCGGAACGCGGCGCTTTATTGCCGCTGCGTAAAAGACTCAACACCTACGCTAACTTTCGTCCAGTCTATTTACCCAAGTCACTGGCTCACTTTTCACCTCTGAAGCCTGAGGTCGTTGGTGAGGGTATTGATCTGATTATGGTGCGTGAATTAGTTGGTGGCCTGTATTTTGGACACAAGGAAATGGGCGTCGATGAAAATGGTGTGCGTTATGTGCGTGAACAGCTTGAATACGATGAAAATCAAATTAAGGCGATTTTGCATGAAGCATTTAAACTCGCTGGCGCGCGTAAAAAGGTGTTGCACAATATTCATAAAAGTAATGTCCTGAAGTCCAGTGTGCTGTGGAATGAGGTGTTGGAAGAGGTCGCGCAGGCGTACCCTGAGGTCAACGTGGTTCACACCTTGGTAGACGCTGCGGCGACGGCGCTTTGTCTGAACCCAGGTCAGTTCGATGTTATGGTCATGGAAAATATGTTTGGAGACATCCTCAGCGATCAGGGTGGTGGTATCTTGGGTTCGCTGGGCTTAATGCCGTCAGCATGTTTGGGCACCGATGGTAAGGCCTACTACGAGCCATCGCACGGTTCAGCACCAGACATCGCGGGTAAACAAATGGCAAATCCTTACTCGATGATTGGTTCAATGGCCATGATGTTGGAATACAGTTTCGGTATGCAAGACGAAGCCAAAAAGGTTTGGCAAGCAATGCAAAGCGTGTTTGCTGACGGGTATTCAACTGCAGATCTGTCGAAACCCGGGAGTGGTGTGCAAATGCTGTCCACCGAGGCCTTTGGTGACAAAGTGGTTGAACACCTCATCAAGCATGGTTAGTTTTTATTCTAACGCCGCTAGATTTGTTTGAGATTGACAACCTTAGCGGTATCGAAACATCCGAAAGGCGACCACGATTGTTCACCATGCGGGTCGCCTTTTTTTATGTCTATTTCGCTATTTTTTGCTGGTTTAGTAGCGGATATCATCCAACGTTAATTTTTTTCTTAAAAAATAGCAAAAACCTGAATCCGAAATCGGTGGCCGCGCATCTAAATCACCGAGAGCTCAATTTTCGAGCTTAATTTCAACTGGAGAATTATTATGAAAAACACACTTACTACCTTCTCTCTGGCGTTAATGATGAGTATTTCATCATTTGCCTTTGCGCAGGCGGCCGATAACCAAGGCGTGGTTGAGCAATCGGTCGAAACCACAGTTAACCTGAAGGACGAAGACGGTAAATTACGTATTGGTATCGAAATTGACGGCGACGAAGAATTAACCTCGGATGAAAAGTTCGCCGCCGCCCGAAAAGCGATTCGTGAAAACTTTGGGGAAGAGGTGGTCAATGACCTTGAAGCCGACATTTCACGTTTGTCGAACGAAGACAAAGAAAAAATTGTTAAAGCCATTGAAGATGGCATCACCTTTGACTTGAATGGGAGTGACATGCCGGTCGGCGCAGTAATCGTCGCGACTCTCGCTGTGCTGCTCATTTTTGGTATGCCGGTCTTTATTGTGCTGCTGGTACTTTGGTTCGGCCACAAGAAGCGTCGACAGCGCGTGGAGCTAGTGAATCGCTTCTTAGATTCTGGTAAAGAAGTGCCGCCAGAAGTATTGCATACAATCGATGTGGACGGCGGGAACTCTCTGCGCAGAGGGATCATGCTGACCGGTATTGGTGCGGGTATCGTCGCGGCCTTTAATGTGGTTGGTGACAGCGACATCGCTGGATTTGGATTGATACCACTGTTTATTGGTATTGCTCGACTGGTGTATTGGTATATCGCAGAGCGTAAAGAGGGCACGCAGTAAGTCGTTTCTTGTAACCTGACCTGTTGAACGATTGTGAAAACCCTGGAAGAAGCTGTGTTGGTCGAGCTTGCGGTAAGCGAGAACGACCAGCGCGCGTACGCAGAACTGGTGAACCGACACCAATCTAATCTGCGTTATTCGATGCGCCAGTTAACAAACTGGAATGAAGCGCTTGCGGACGATTTAACGCAAGATACTTTTATCCAGGCGTTTAAAGAGTTGCACCGATTTCGAAAAGAAGCCAAGTTCTCCAGTTGGCTTTATCGAATTGGCTACAACGTGTTTTTGCAATATGTGCGCAAAAAACAACTGGACACACAATCGATCGACGATGATCCATACATCGCTAACCAGGTTGCCGATCCAAGGCAGGGGGATGAAACCTCTGCCCTACACCAAAAGGTTGCCAAATTGTTATCTATGTTGGAGCCAGAACGACGCTCCGTGCTACACTTATTCCTACATAGACAGAATACGCAACAAGAAATTTCAGATATCATGGGTATCCCATTGGGTACCGTGAAAACGCATATTAACCGTGGCCGGTCTGCGCTGCAGCAGAGTCTGCAGGGCTGGCAGGAGAAAACCCTATGACAAACGAGTTTAACCAATTGTTTTCCGCGACATCAAATGAACCCGACTCGGGCTTTGGTGAGCTGGACGCGTTATTCAATGACGCTCGTAACGCAGTGCCTCAGTTTGAGGGCGAGAACTTTACCAAGCAAGTGCTCAACTCTTTGCCGCCTAGGGTGGCGCGACGACGCAAAGCCGGAGTCTCCATTGAGCTTATCGGTATTCTGCTTGGGTTTCTGGCTGCGTACTTTACCATCGACTTCAATAGCTTAATGAGCGGTGTGGTTGGTCTGATCCCAAATTCGGTTACGCTGACGCCATTGCATGGGTTGGTGGCGCTTGCGGGCGTAACCGCGATGTCGGTACTTGCCTGGTGGTTGGTTGAGAAAGGGCAATCGCAATGGTAGGTGACTGCTTAAATTAATGACGTGAACGGGTAGGTGGCCTCAATTAAGGCGTTGCCTTGGGGTAACAGGGAAGCGTGAGAGTGAATCGGCTATACAGTCGAGTGAATCGGGTCCGGGAGGGCGCTCAGCGCAAATGAAAGCTTTTCGTATTTTTATCCAATCTATTGGCTGGCTTACACTTATGGTGTCTATTAACAGCCATGCGCAAACACACACGCTGAGCGGTAATTTCAGTTTACCGAATGGTGTATCGAGTACCCAGTCAGACGTAATTTTTCGGATCTACACGTTAACCAGCACTGGGGAGGCTGGCGAGTTTGGTACTGGTCCCGCCACCGTCGCAACCATCTCTCAGGGCAGCCGTTCTACGTTTTATAGCCTTAATCTACAGAACTCGACCAGCACTGTACCTGGGCAACCGGCTAATTATGCACCGTTCAAACTCGGGTTTGAATGTTTGCAAGGATGTAACGTCGACTTGCAAACCACCACACAAGGATTTTGGAAACCCGCCGCTGGCGTGGTGGATTCGACTCGCGCGGAAGTTTTTCCGGCCAATTCGTCGGATCTAGCAATAAATATTACCTTAGGAAATGCGGATTTCTTTACTGGCAGTGTTCTTTTTCCAGGTGGGCTTGTTGCACAAGGTGGGGAAGCCATCACGTTGACGATTACCGGCTCTTCGTTTAATAACCCTCCCGTATTTGAACGCCAGTTTACTGCGGCCACTGGTCAAACGGCGTGGCCGTTCATGCTTGGGTTGCCAAGGATTAATGGGATCGGAGGCTGGAATATTAAGTTGCGTTGCAGTGCGTGTGACCAACAAATCTTACCTGGAGCGCAGTACCCAACAACGGCGGCAGGGGATCCTATGACACTGGATATTGCATTGCAGCGCTTTTTCGTGAAATTTCAGAATGCGACTGACTTGAGTATGACTTTTTTAGCCGCTGACCCAGCAAGCGCTCCCGCGGAGACCATGCTGGGAGCGCTGTTTCTGTTGCTCGAAGAGGATTAGGGTGAGCTGGATTATGGGCTGTTAATCCAATGTAAACTCGTTTTTGTAGTCTTTTGCGAGATCCGGGTTCTGATCTTTCTTGTGTAACACAAAGTTACCAATCGCCAGCACATCCATTTCGGTCCCCATAAAACAGTTGAATGCGTCTTCCGGTGAACCAACGATCGGTTCGCCGCGTACATTAAAGCTGGTATTTACCACCAATGGGCATCCGGTTTTGGCTTCAAATGCGCTGATCAGTTGATGGTATTTTGGGTTAGTTGCTTTGTGAACGGTTTGAATGCGTGCTGAGTAGTCCACGTGTGTGACGGCAGGGATCTCAGATCGCGGAACGTTCAGTTTGTCGATACCGAATAGCTTTTGTTGTGCGTCCGTCATCGTCAGCCGCTTATTCTTCTGTACCGCATCAACCAACAGCATATACGGGCTGGGACCGTTTAATTCAAAGAAATCATGGACTTTTTCAGCCAGAATCGATGGAGCGAAAGGGCGGAACGATTCGCGATATTTGATTTTTAGGTTGAGGTTCTTTTGCATCGCTGGTGAGCGAGGGTCGCCCAGAATAGAACGCCCGCCAAGCGCACGTGGCCCAAACTCCATGCGACCTTGAAACCAACCTAGAACCTGCTCATTAGCCAAGGCGTTCGCTGCTGCATCGATCATGGCTTCTGCGTCAGGGAACTCGGTAAAATGAGCGCCGGACGCAGTCAGGCGTTGGCGGATTTCATCATTGCTAAATTCTTTACCAAGGTAGCTGCCTTGCATATTGTCATTTTTATGCGCTGTGCGAGGTACATCATGGTAGATGTGAGCCAACGCTTGGGCCGCGCCCAATGCGCCACCAGCATCGCCGGCGGCAGGTTGAATCCAAACGCCGTCAAACAGCCCCGAACGTTGCAGTTTTCCGTTGGCCACGCAGTTTAGGGCAACGCCTCCGGCCAAGCATATATTTCTGATTCCGGTTTCAGCGGCCAGCGACTTGGCAAGTTTGAGCACAATTTCTTCTGTGACCGCTTGAACCGAAGCGGCGACATCCATATGAAACTGTTCAAGTTCGTCTTCCGGGACACGTGCTGGCCGGCCAAAAAGTTTGGCGAACTTGTTGTTGGTCATAGTCAGACCGGTACAGTAGTTAAAGTAACTCTGATCTAGCCGGTACGAGCCATCTTCCTTGACGTCGATAATGTGCTCAAGGATAAGGTCTTTGTATTTAGGGTCGCCGTAAGGTGCAAGCCCCATGACTTTGTATTCGCCTGAATTGACACGAAATCCAGTGTAGTATGTGACAGCCGAATAAAGCAGTCCGAGTGAGTGTGGAAAGTGAATCTCTTTGACCACCTCCAATTGTTTACCGCGCCCGATTGCCATTGAGGTGGTCACCCATTCACCAACGCCGTCCAATGTGAGCACGATCGCTTCCTCGAAAGGGGAAGGGTAAAAGGCGCTGGCGGCATGACTCAAATGGTGCTCTGAGAATTTTAGCCGCTGCTCCCAATCGTAGTCCGTGCCAAGATGTGTCATGGCTTCGCGAATGATTTTCTTCTGAAACAGCTTTTCTTTGATCCACAGGGGAAGTGCGGAGCGGAATGATTGAAAGCCACGTGGCGCGAAGGCAACGTAGGTTTCGAGAAGGCGCTCGAATTTAACGAATGGCTTCTCGAAAAAAACCACATTGCCGACGTCGTTTAGCGTAATTCCCGCTTCTTCCAAACAGTATTCCACCGCATTAATCGGGAATGCGCTGTCATGCTTAATTCGCGTGAAGCGCTCCTCTTGTGCAGCGGCGATGATCTTTTCGTCATCAATGATGGCAGCCGCGCTGTCGTGATAGAACGCGGAGATTCCCAGAATGATCATGCTTTAAAATTAGAATAACGTGTAAATGAACGGTGCGAGCGAGGAGCCTTGGGCAAAAATCACCAAGCCGCCTAATAGCAACGCAAAGACCAGAATAGGGAGCAGCCAGAACTTTTTTCTGACCTTCATAAACTTCCATAATTCTCTGAGTAATTCCAAAGTGTACTCCGTGACGGTAAATGTTCTTGGCGCATGACATGCGCGCTAATCAATAGTCGGTGGTAGTGCGCTGTCCGACGCCCGGTTTAAAACTGGTTGTCAAACGACTCTTTATTGATCAAGTGCTGCTCACGCTTGATCCAGTAAGTTTCTGCATTGGCGTCCAGTTTGCGACGCATGGGGTCTTTACCTAAAACCTTGAGTACCAACCCGGTTGGTAAGACAGTGAGAAAAAACACCAGCCCCATAAGGATCGGGTTGGTGATTTTATGCATCAGCATGCCAAATTTTTGAAAGGCAAAATTCAGTGGTGTCAATGCGACAGGCAACAGGATTGCGAGGGCGGAAAATCCGCCCGAAACATAGAGCGACCACATACGCGGCGCGTTGCCGCTCAGCAACGGAAACAAGGTAATCACCAAAAAAATCCCGGCAAATATGAGTCCGAAAGTACGGTTCTCGAGCGGCTTGGGTGCTGCAGCAGGTGTGTGCGATTTTTCTATTGGCATGGTGATTATCGTGGACTTCCTGATCAAAGGGAGGAAGGTAGCGCAAATCGCCGCGTTTGCAAAGCCTTGAGTTTGATGTTTCTGTTGGTTTCGGACAATCAAAAATCTATGCGTTGAATATAGGACTATTTGTTGCGTCAATACCGGGTAGAAATACGCCGAATTTTTGCGTACAGGGGGATGCTACACAGACTTTTGTTTCCCGTGCTAACATGCCTAGATTATAAAAAACAGTGGGCTGAGATTAACAGTCCCAAAATCCCCAAACCGGTTTAGGAGGTATGTATGCAAGGCTTAATGATGGGCGATCAGTTGACCATTACTGCACTAATGAAACATGGCCGTGCCATTAATGGCGACAGTAAAATCGTCTCAATTACGCACGATAACCCGCGCCATGAATACACCCAGTCAGAGTGTTATGATCGCGCTGCACAGCTAGCAAACGCATTGAAGAGACTCGGCGTCGAGCAAGGCCAAACGGTAGGGACTCTGGCATGGAACGATTACCGCCATATGGAGATCTACTATGGTGTGGCTTGTTGTGGTTCAGTTTGCCACACCATTAATCCACGCTTGTTTCCCGAACAACTGGTGTACATCATTAATCACGCTGAAGACCAATTGTTAATGGTTGACCCCATGTTCGTACCGCTGATCGAAGCAATTGCGGATTCCATCCCGCACGTCAAAGGCGTCGTGGTGATGGCCAGCGAAGAGACCATGCCAGACACCAAGCTGGAGAATGTGTATTGCTATGAAACCCTGTTAGCCCAAGAGGGCTCAGACTACCGCTGGCCTGATCTGGATGAAAATACGGCATGTTCATTGTGTTATACCTCGGGTACGACGGGTAACCCCAAGGGAGTGCTTTACTCACACCGATCGTTGGTCTTGCAGTCTTACGCTTGTTGTTTAGGCGACGGTATGGGGCTTACTGCCCATGACGTGGCTTTACCTATCGTTCCGATGTTCCATGTAAATGCGTGGAATATGCCTTACTCAGCCGCGTTGGCTGGTTTTACGCTGGTCTTTCCAGGGTCCAAGATGGGTGACGGTGAAACCTTGCAGCGCTTGATTGAAGAGGAAGGCGTAAAGTATGCAGTCGGTGTGCCGACTGTGTGGTTGGCATTGCTGAACTACCTTAAAGAGTCCGGTAAGACCGTGCCGTCATTAGAGCGTGTAGGTGTTGGTGGCTCTGCATGTCCATTGAGCATTATGCATGACTTTGAAAAAAATCATGGTGTAACCACCGTGACTGGTTGGGGAATGACTGAAATGGCGCCGCTAGGTACATTTAATGCCCCTAAGCATCCGCGCGACTACTACAGCGATGAAGAGTATGACAAGCTGAGGGTCCGTGCGGGCCGACCGGTGTTCGGCGTCTCGATGAAGATTGTCGATGACAAGAATAACGAGTTGCCCTGGGACGGCGTTGCATTTGGTGCGTTAAAGGTGAAGGGGCCTTGGGTAGTCGAGCGCTATTACAAGCATTCCGAAACCGCGATGGATGACGACGGGTGGTTTGACACGGGTGATGTTGCCAGTATTAATCCAGATGGCAACATGATGATTACTGACCGCACCAAGGACGTGATCAAGTCTGGCGGCGAGTGGATTTCGTCGATCGACTTGGAGAACTGTGCTGTGGCGCACCCAGAGGTGGCCGAGGCTGCGGTAATCGGTATTGCGCACCCGAAGTGGGATGAGCGCCCCTTGCTGGTCATTGTACGAACCGCCGGTTCGTCGGCTTCTGGTGACGACATCTTGCAATTTATGGATGGTAAAGTTGCCAAGTGGTGGATGCCGAATGAGGTTGCCTTCGTGGACGAGCTGCCGCATACGGCGACCGGTAAGATCCACAAAATGAAATTACGTGAGCAATTCGCAGAGTATCGGTTTGCCGATGAGTCTTAAAAGCGCGTTGTAGCTAAAAAGGGTTTACGAAAGGTCATCGGCCAGCACCTTATCACGTTGGTCGGTCGCCTTATTATCTTGGGGTAGTCGCGCTGGATCGCACGACCAGTTTGTGCGGTAAAATGTGCTTAGATTCTGGTTCCGCAATGTCCTCGATTAAATCGATCAGGATGTTGGCGCAGGTCCGGCCAATGGCTTCCACCGGCTGCGCGATGGTGGTGAGGGGCGGGGATAAATACTGCGCAAAGCGAATGTCGTCGAAGCCTACGACGGACATATCCTCAGGTACTCCGAAACCGTGTTCTTTCAACGTGGCGACACAGCCCATTGCCATTTCGTCAGACATGCAAAAAATTGCTGAGGGTCGATGTTTGGCTAACAAGACTTGCTTGGTGATACGCACACCAGCTTCGAGTGTGTACGCACCCTGATAAACGTTCTCTTCGCGGTAGGCGATCCCTGCCGCACTGAGCGCCAATCGATATCCTTCTAGTCGTTGTACCGTGCTGGGGGATTCAATGTCGCCCGTGATAACCGCAATGTTCTGATGTCCTAATTCGATCAGGTGTGTGACCGCATCGCGTCCAGCCTGGACATTATCAATCGATACCCAGGGCAAATTGGATGTGTCGATGTGTGGTGAGTCCGCGAGTTCGCAAGAGTTCACCAGCGGCGGTAATTTGAAATTTTCGGATTGCAGTTCTTCTGCCGTAAAAGGCAGGCGATGCGAGAACACAATAATGCCATCAGCTTGCCGTGAGCGGACCATGGCACCATAAACCAATTCGCGCTCGCGAATTCCCTGTGTGTCGCCAAATAGTACAGAGTAACCGCGCTCTGCTGCGGCGCGCTCTAAAGATTGAATTACGCCGGAATTGAAAGTATCGCTAATGTCGGGAATGATGGCAACGATATTACCTGAACGAGAAGTGCGTAGGCTGGCACCCAGGCGGTTGGGTTGGTAGCCCACGCGTTTGGCGGCGGCCTGAACCCGATCCCGCATTTTCTTGGAGACCCGTTCTGGGTTGCTCAGTGCACGGGAAACCGAGGCGGTGGAGACGCCTGCAATGCGTGCGAGTTCTTTAATTCCAATATCGGACATTGGTGTCTGTCTCTACGATCTAGTGTTAATACGGCACTCTAACAGGATTCTTTTTCTTGGGAAACGATTGCCTATTTTTGGTTCGATTGTACCGAACCTATGAGAAATTACAGTAAACGTTTACCATTTTGGATGATTGGCTTTATTTTTTTAAGTCAATCTTTATGTAAAGAGTAACGGATAAGTGTATGAATATAAAATTAAAAAAATAATTTTATGTCAGCGTATATAGTCAAGTGTAATTTTTGTTCGTTTTCCATATTGGAAAACGTTTACCATTAGTGTAAGGTTCGCCTATCAAACATCGGGCAGCGTGCGTCCTCAGTTTTGTTGTCGTGCGATCGGTCGAGTTTGATTCTGTTGCTTACTTAAAGTGTCAGTGAGAATAGCCAAGTGATGACCGCGTCGGCGCAAGCCTGGAGATAAGCGCGATCAGCGACTCAAATTAGGGAGAGTAAGGCTGTTCGAAGAATCTGATCGGTAGGCAATTGGAGGAGAGGTATTACAGAACAATTACATTAGTCAGAGGAGAACCACCATGACCCGAAGTCAGTTCGTGGCCAAAAATCGTTACGGCCAATCGCCGGAACGACAGGCGAAGGCCAATCAATTCACCAAAACCAAAATTGCACTGGTTGTGTCATCCTGCTTGTTGGGAAGCAGTCTTAGCCATGCGCAATCCACCGCCGATCAGGCAGAAAACAGTGCGTCCAATGAAGTGCTTGAAGAGATCATCGTACGTGGTCAGCGCAATGCATTGAATCGATCGCTCGACATCAAACGCCAATCGCAGCAAGTGATGGAAAGTATCACTGCGGATGACATTGGTAAGATGCCAGATCAGAATGTGACCGAATCACTGCAACGGTTGACGGGCATTCAAATCGATCGTGAAGGCGGCGAAGGTACCAAAGTCCGTATCCGCGGCTTGGATCAAAACGTTACCCTACTCAACGGCGAAACGTTTCTAACCGGCTTGGAATACTTCCAGCTCGGCGAAGCCCGGGTTGAGTTCACCAACTCTTTGGAAGGTATTCCTTCCGAACTTCTCGGTGGTGTGGATGTTTTCAAAAGTCCGCGTGCGTCCTTGGTCGAAGGCGGCCTTGGTGGCACCATTAACCTGAAGACGCGTTCACCATTCTCGATTGGCACCGATGAGTTATTGCTTGCCGGTAATGCTAAGTTGGACCAAGGTTCCGACTCAAGTGACGCGCAACCCAGTGGCGCGGTGGTTTTAGGTAAAAACTGGGATGATACCTTTGGCGCGATTCTATCGATCACGACCAACAATAAGACAGTACATTCTGATCAGGCTCAAACCTTCTCTCGTCAAAGTTTTCAAGTCAATACGCTGGCGAACGGACAAGATTATATCCGTCCAGGCATGTTGTATTTCACCGATGCGGAAACCGAGCGAGAGCGTCTGGGTGCAAGCCTTACACTCGGTTGGCGTCCGAATGATAATTGGGAATTATCCGCTGACTGGACGCATGCAGGATTGGATTTAGACCGTAGTTCTTATTCAGTAAAACACGACATGGGTGTGGATGGTTCTGCCGGTTTGGAAGCCGCTTATCCCTTTGTCAGTGGCTCTCGTGGCGCATCGATTTTAACGCCAGAAGAATACCTAGCGCCAGGTTTGGTTAACCATAACTTCGCGGGCGGCTCAATCGCGCATATCCAGCAAGGCACGTTCATTGCCGGCGGGTCAGAAGTCAACACCGGTCGTGAGATGTCAGATGTCACCACAGACAATATTCGACTTGGCGCTGAATTTGATAGCGGTGGTCGACTCACTGCGTCGTTTGATCTGTCGCACTCTAAGGCCGATTATGAAAGTGAGTACGCGTTTAGTGATAGCCGCTTCTCACCTTACGGCGTAACCACGTTCACCGGGCAGGGAGACACAGGGTGGCAAGTCGTTGCTAACAACGATCCAACACCGAATACTGGTGCAGACAATACCGATGATTTGCGCGTTTGGACTTATTCAACTAACGGTGGTTTACCAGACGTTCGCTATGCCGATGAGGGATGGTTGACAGATTCGCGTTATTTGAACTTCAAATCGCACTGGGCGTTCGGTGACAGAGTCAGCAATGAAGAAACCGCGTTGCGTGCCGATATTGAACTGGATATGGACGTCGGTCGCTTAGAAACCTTACGTTTTGGTGCACGAGTTGCAGATGAAGAGGTGGATTTTGTTGAAGGTCATTACCTGGCTGATTTAAGTCGTAATGGCGCACCTGCTACCTTTGACCCGAGTTTTGACCCAGGTCGTGGTGGTGTTGGTCTGCGTGCAACTGCAGGCTACGATCTCGGTGATGTGGATGGTGACGGGATCAGTGATGCCCAGTTATTTGGGCCATATTATCGCTACCTTGACGCAGCGATTGGCGACAAATGTCCGGATGCAACAACGAGCTCCGGTGACCCTTTGTGTGAGGCACTATACGGTGTTGACTTTGCACGATTCGGTGGTACGTCGCCGGGTGTCATTCCTTGGGAGACCTACAGCAGCAATCCAAACCGCGCTGTGCGCATCAATGACTACTTCCCATCCGGTAACTATCAAAACGGTCTGTTATTTGACGATGCGGCGCGCATGGGCAATCCAGGCGAATGGTTTCAAGGCATTGCAGCTGGTGCGCCAGTCGACTTCATTGAAGACCCGCTGGAGTCTTGGGTAGCTTCCGAGCAAACCTCAGCAGCCTATTTTGAAGCAGATTTCGGCGGCGCGGAAGCCAACTGGGATTTGAATATCGGTGTTCGAGTCATTCGCACTGAAACTGAGATCACATTCTCAAAAGCCAGCCCGGCGACAGAGCGTCTGTGGAGTACGGATACATGGAATGGCGCTTTCCGTGATGCCAATCTGGAGACTAAGAAAGTATCGTATACCGATGTCCTACCGAGTATGAACTTTTCGTATGACCTGGATGATCAACGCAAAATTCGTATAAACGCGGCCAGCGTGATCGCGCGCCCTGACTTACAATTGCTAGGTCGTGGTTTCACACAAGATCTGACGCGTGACATTGGCTGTAACTGCTTCCGGTTTAACGGTGGTGAGGCGGGTAACCCGGACTTGGATCCGTTCCGAGCAGATCAGTTTGATTTGTCTTACGAGTGGTATTTTGGTGACATCGGTTTGGCGTCAGCGACATTCTTCTACAAAGATGTCGAGTCGTTCATCGCGAGCCGTACCGTACAGGAAACGCAACCGGACCAAACCCCGGGTGGTGCAAGCACCGCTGGCGTGACGCGTCCGTTTAACGGCGACGGTGGCACCGTTCAAGGTCTGGAGTTGTCATTCCAAACTGGATTTGATAATGGTTTTGGTTTGGCTGCGAACTTTACGTACTCAGATTCAGAAACCGGCTTAGAGTCATTGACGCGCACCGATTTGCCGCTGCCTGGTGTCTCAGAAACTTCATACAACCTAATTGGATTTTATGAGAACGATGTGATCCAAGCGCGGTTGGCATATACCTGGCGTGATGAATACTTGGCACCAACCAACACCACAATTGGTGTAGCCGGTTTGGATCTGCCGTTGTCCTCTTGGTTCCGTGACTACGGTCAATGGGATGCGTCATTCACCTATAATTTCAGCGATACGCTGGCGTTATCGGCTGAGGTCATCAACATCACTGGTGAAGAACAAGAGCGCTATCTTGAGTGGTCAGAAAATTTCTTTACCTATGATTCGCAAGAGACGCGTTATATCCTTGGAGTGAACTTCCGCTTCTAACTTTTGTCGTAAGTGTGGCAGCATTTTGTTCTTTCGAGAGCAGAGTGCTGCCATGTCCGAGGAGATAACGTTTTATGAGTAAGCCTGCAATTCGCAACATTGTTATTGTCGGTGGCGGTACCGCTGGTTGGATGTCAGCGGCTTGTTTGGCGCACGTGCTTCATGGGCTGGATTATCGGATCACACTGGTCGAATCGGCCGATATCCCAACCATTGGCGTTGGTGAGGCAACCATACCGCCAATTGTGGACTTCATACGTTTTTTAGGAATCAACGAACAAGAGTTTGTTCGCGCAACAAACGCCACGTTCAAATTGGGTATTCAGTTTGAAGGCTGGAAAACCACTGATTCTCGCTACTTTCATCAGTTCGGCGCGCTGGGATGCGCTATCGACGGCTTACCGTTTTACCAGTTTTGGTTGCGTGCTAAACAGCAAGGCGATCAAACGGTTCTCTCACAGTTCTCGCCAGCCGCTCGAATGGCTGCGCAGAATAAGTTTGTGCCGGCTTCGTTTGGTACCAAGGAGTCTTTGCTGGCAGGATCCAGTCATGCGTGGCACTTTGATGCCAGTCTAGTGGCTCAGTATTTTTCTGACTTTGCGCAACAAAAGGGTGTCATGCGTGTTGAGGCCAATGTGCTGGACACGACATTAGGTGATGACGGCGATATCGCGACCTTGACCGTGGATGGTGCCAGCGGTGTTGCTACGCTTCAGGGTGATTTATTTATCGATTGCACTGGTTTCCAAGGCCTTCTAATTGAACAGGCTCTTGGGGCAGGGTATGAGGACTGGACTGACTACCTGCCATGTGATCGGGCCGTCGCAGTTCAAAGTGAGTCGACCGGTGAAATTTCGCCGTACACGCGTGCGATCGCTGAACCCGCAGGTTGGCGCTGGCGTATTCCGTTGCAATCACGGGTTGGAAATGGGTATGTGTACTGCAGCCAGTATCTCGATCAGGACGATGCACAGGCGCACTTGTTGAGCCAGATCGATGGTAAATCCGTCACTGAGCCAAAGCATTTGCGGTTTGTTACGGGTCATCGACGTGAAATGTGGCGGCGGAACTGCGTGGCGATTGGTCTTTCTGCGGGTTTCCTAGAACCATTGGAATCAACCGGCATCCATTTGATTATGCGGGGCGTACGGCGATTAATTGAGCTGTTACCTGCGACGCGAGACTGTTTATGCCAGGCGCGGGAGTACAACCAAAGCTTGATCGCCGAATACACCTCAATTCGTGATTTTTTGGTCTTGCATTATGCAACTACGCAGCGTGACGACACATCATTCTGGCGCCATTGTGGCGAGATTTCAATCCCCGACTCGTTGGCACACAAGCTGGAGTTGTTTAAAGCCAGTGGATACTTGAAGCCTGATTCACACGATTTATTCGAATACAATAATTGGTTAGCGGTACTAGAGGGCATGGGAGTACGTGCTCAGAATACCAGTCCGCGCATCAATTCTGTGGCCCCTGAAGAAGTGGCAAAAATTCTGCAACAACTGGACGCGGCGCTTGGCAAGATGACCGACGCTGCGCCGACCCATGAAGCGTTTATTCAGCGCTATGTGATTGATAATAAAATAGAAAAACAAAAAGCTGGATAGCCCCAGATCAACCAAATAGCAGTGCGATGCCACGGCCGCATCGACCATACATTATGAGCAATTTATTCTTTTTCGTGCACGCTTTTTCAGCGTCGCACGGGCAACGTGTTAACCATCTTGGATCGGAGTAGAGTATGCAACTGACCTTATTAGATGCATTGATTATTATCAGCTACCTGGTTGTCACGGTGGTCATCGGCTTAGTTTTGCGCAAGCAAGCTGAGCGTTCAAAAAACGATTACATGCTTGGCGGCAATCGCCTTCCATGGTACATGCTGGGGCTTTCCAATGCGTCTGGTATGTTCGATATTTCAGGTACCATGTGGCTGGTAACCTTGTTGTTCGTTTACGGTCTACAGAGCGTCTGGGTTCCATGGCTGTGGCCGGTTTTCAATCAGATTTTTCTGATGGTGTTTCTGTCTATCTGGTTGCGCCGTTCAAACGTATCCACTGGGGCTGAATGGATCGGGACGCGATTTGGTTTTGGCACTGGGGCCCAGCTTTCGCACACGATTATCGTGGTGTTCGCGATTCTGCTCGGCCTTGGGTATTTGGCTTACGGCTTTATTGGTGTGGGCAAATTTGTAGAAATTTTTCTGCCTTGGGAGGTCATCTCACCGTACATCCCATTCGAAATTGCACCACAGTACGTTCCACATTTTTACGGCATTGTGTTAACCGCCTTCGCTGTTTTTTATTCAGTTCTGGGCGGCATGATGAGCATTGTCTGGGCGGATGTCATTCAGTTTATATTGATGGCGATCGCTGCCATCGTCATCGGTGTCATTGCGATGAATGCGCTGAGCGCGTCATCGTTAAACGTGCCAGACGGTTGGATGACGCCATTCTTCGGTTTTGGCGATGGGTTGGACTGGTCATCGATCATCCCAGAAGTGAATAACCGCATCACTAGTGACAACTTCGGTTTATTCCATATTTTCTTCATGATGATGATTTTTAAAGGTGTTCTGGTGAGTATGGCGGGTCCAGCGCCAACTTACGACATGCAGAAAATCTTATCTGCCAAATCACCACGTGAGGCGGCGCTGATGAGTGGTTCGGTCAGTCTGATTTTGATGCCATTGCGTTACTTTATGATCGCAGGTTTTGCCGTTTTGGCGGTGCTGAACTTTGATCAACTGGATTTGCTGGTCAGTGGTGAGATCGACTTTGAACAGATCCTGCCATCTGCCATCAATGAGTTTGTCCCCAGCGGGGTACTGGGCTTGTTGTTAGCTGGCTTACTGGCGGCATTTATGTCGACATTTGCCGGAACGTTGAATGCCACACAGGCTTACCTAGTCAACGATATATATTTAAAGCACATCAATCCGGATGCAGAAGCGAAAACTGTGTTCCGAGTTAATCTGATAGCTGGGTTGGCGATGGTCTCGGTCAGTATCGTCATGGGCTTCTTTGCGGGGAACGTTAACAACATTTTGCAATGGATCGTCTCCGGGCTCTACGGCAGTTACGTCGCTGCCAACGTCTTGAAGTGGTATTGGTGGCGATTTAACGGCTGGGGTTTCTTTTGGGGCATGGTTGGCGGATTGATTCCCGCGCTCACCTTTCGATACATTTTTGCAGGCGTGTTTGATTTGTACACCTTCCCTCTGATGCTGATATTAGCGGTCACTGGTTGTGTTCTCGGTACCTTACTTACCAAGCCAGTTGATGAAAAAGTACTCATGACGTTCTATAAAAACGTCCGTCCATGGGGTTTTTGGGGCCCCATCCGTGCCAAAGTTCAAGCCGCTTACCCTGATTTTGAACCCAATACTGGATTCAAACGCGATGCTTTCAATGTGTTGGTTGGTGTGGTTTGGCAAACGTCGTTGGTGATATTGCCGATCTATCTCGTGTTACAGGAAAGTGTGCCGATTCTCATTACCGCGGCGGTGGCGATTATTACCAGTGTTATTTTGAAGCGAACTTGGTTTGATCGACTGCCTCGCGACACTCAATCAGGTGTGAACTCATGAGTTTGAAGACTAAGTTTCCAACGGATTTTGTCTGGGGAACGGCGACCTCAGCGTACCAGATTGAGGGGGCCGCCGCGCTTGATGGCCGCGGTCCCTCTATTTGGGACGCTTTCTGTGACGAGGCGGGACGTGTGGCTAATGGTGATTCTGGAGACCAGGCCTGTGACCACTATCACCGTTTTCGTGAAGATATCGCGTTGATGGCGGACATGGGGGTAACTGCTTACCGTTTTTCTATCTCTTGGCCTCGAATTTTGCCTGATGGAACCAACTCGACGCTCAATCAGGCGGGGATCGACTTTTATAACGCGCTGATTGATTGCTGTTTGGAACATGGCATTCAGCCTTGGGCTACTCTATATCACTGGGATTTACCCCAAGCTTTGCAAGAGCATGAGGATGGGTGGTTAAACCCCGCTATGGCAGACCGTTTTGCCGATTATGCTGCTGTCTGTTTCGAGCACTTCGGTGACCGAGTGAAACATTGGATCACAATTAATGAAGCCTGGGTTGTGGCCATTCTGGGCTACGGGCAAGGCGTCTTTGCGCCGGGTCGAACATCCAATGTTGAGCCGTACCAAGTCGCTCATCACTTGCTTCTGGCGCATGCCAAGGCGGTCGATATTTACCGACGTCAGTTTAAGCCGGCGCAAAGTGGTCTGATCGGAATCACCAATAATTGTGACTGGCGGGAACCGAAAACAGATAGTCAAGCCGATCGCGAGGCCGCTCAGCGCGCGCTGGAATTCTTCCTCGCTTGGTTTGCTGATCCGATCTACCTTGGCAACTACCCAGACAGTATGCGTGAGTATGTTGCCGAGCGTTTGCCTGTGTTTACCGAAGCGGAGCGCGACCTAGTCTTGGGTTCGTCTGACTTTTTTGGCTTGAATCACTACACAACCATGTATGCATCGCAATCAGGCGACCAGGTGCAGGAGTCCGCCGTGTACGGCAATGGTGGTTTGAGCGAAGACCAGCAGATCGATCTCAGTGTGGACCCTCAATGGAAGAAGACCACCATGCAGTGGGCCGTGGTCCCTTGGGGTTGCCGTAAACTGCTGCACTGGATCGCTGATCGATACAAAAATCCGCCAATTTATATTACTGAAAACGGTTGTGCTTATGATGATCATCCGGTGGACGGCGAAGTGCATGATCAGGCGCGGATAGACTATTATGCTGCCTATCTTGAGGAGTGCGCTCACGCGATTGAGCAGGGCGTCGATCTGCGAGGGTATTTTGCATGGTCAATGCTGGATAATTTCGAATGGGCTTCCGGTTACGGGCAGCGATTTGGTTTGCACTATGTGAATTTTGAAACCATGGAGCGGATTCCGAAGGCCAGTGCGCGCTGGTTTAAAGCGCAGTTGAACCCGGAAGGCTAAGGGTCAGGGTTGGGAGTGGCGCATTCGACGTAGGCCGTATTGCTGTGGATCGCACGTAAAAACACCTCTGTACCCTTGCGGTACAGAGGCTGAAAAAAAGGATTTATCAATCTACTTTTTTCGATTATTCATAGGAATCTAGATGATAATCGTTGATCCAACGAGCGAGTTCTCGGTCCTCGTTGTAGCGCTCGATTTGACGCCGAGCTTCGCGTTTGCGTCGGCTTCGTTTCCGACTGTCTCGTTTCTCAAACTGCTCGAAGAATTCGTCTTCAGACATATCTTCAAAATCGCCAAACAAGATTTCGTCATTGTCGTTGTGCTGATCAGATTTTGAGCTGTGCTTTCGCATGGTGTTGGTCCCATAAAATGTTGGTATCAGTTAGTTAAACCTTAGCGAGAGGCCTAACTAGTGATTAATTATTGGGCTATGGCACGAGCTTGTAAAAAGAATTATATTTGTCGTGACGATCAAAAAAATTGTTTGTAAACATGAACGTAAGTTGTCACTCCTACAAAAACTTTCAGCCATATGGACATCAACGCATTTAGGACCTTTTTAGAGGTTGCCAAGACACGCCATTTTGGTCGCGCCGCCGGCAATCTCTGTGTCACTCAGTCTGCAGTCAGCGCCCGTATTAAAGCCCTTGAAGAGAGCATGGGTACCGAATTGTTTGTACGCGAGCGCAGTAATATTCACCTGAGTCCGAGCGGTGAAGCCCTGCTGTTTCATGCCAACAGCATAGTCAATATGTGGAATCGTGCGCGACAAGAAGTGAGTCTGCCGGAGGGAATGCAAACCAGTTTGAATGTGGGAGGTCTACCGGGTTTATGGGATATCGCGTTGCAAGAGTGGCTTAATGCGGTTCTTGCAGAACATGCTGAAATGGCCATCACGGCGGAGATTTACAGTGCTGAATTGTTGGTGGAGAAAGTTATAAATCGTTCTCTGGATGTGGCCTTTATGTATGAGGCCCCGCAGTCACATCATGTCGAGTCCCAAGTATTCGACACAATTCAGTTGCGATTGGTGGCGTCAGAGCCAGGTCTGACCAGTAACGACGCGCTTCAAACCGGCTATGTTTATGTGGACTGGGGTAGTTACTTCGGTGTGCAGCATGCAGCCGAATTCCCTCAGTCACCCGTGGCGAAGCTTTACACCAGCTCTGCTCGAATCGCGTTCGAGAGCATTAAAGCGAATGGCGGCGCAGCGTATTTAGCTACTCCGATGGTCAGCAGGGCGGTCTTAGCTGGTGAGGTGTTCTATGTGACAGACGCGCCAGTGTTTCAACGTGCCGCGCATGCCGTATTCCATAAAAATAGCCAGAAATCGGACTTTGTCCGAAGTTTGTTGTCTCTGCATGCACAGTAAGGCTGGCCTCATGGGGGCTTGCCGCTCTATGGCGGACTGTGGCATGCTGCATGCTTCCCCATTGTAAGTGTGCTTATGTTTTTGTCTCAATACACACCACACCTGCTCACCGCAGGGTCATTGTTCGTTGCCATTTACCTGCACGCCCGCCAATCTCGATTGAGTTTTTGGCAACTATCGTTGTGGAGCGCTGTTGGGTCTGCAGTGCTCGCGATCACCGTTATCTTTTTTATCCACGATAACTATCTCAATCTGCCCGTGGAAGTCAGTGCACTTGAGCGTTTGTACGCCATTTTGATGGTTTGCGTCTTGTCGTTTGTCTATGGGCTTATTTTGGCATTGCTGGTCGGTTATGTGATGAAACTCGCCCCATCCTTTTTCGACTGAGGCTGACACGCATCTCGGTGTGACGTAGGTCACGCACTTTTCTTCAAATTTTTGAATCCAAATCCCTCTGCATCGCATCTAAGTAACAAATGGCGATTATGCTGACTTGGTTATTGAGGTTGTGCCTCCGTACATGCCGCACTATTTCGCTTTGTATAAGTACCATCGACTTTGGGAGAGTTAGGAGACGTTATGTGGAAATCAAAATTTGGTGTCATCGCGATTGCAGGTATGGTCATGCTGGGCGTGGTCGCAGACGAGGCGCATGCCGCCAAGAAGTATCGCATCTACGGTGACAAAGTCACTGGCTCTAGAATGCGGCCGGTTGAGGTGGAGTCGTTGGTACCATTTGACAAGACTTATGACGAATTAAATTCTTCGCAGAAAAAGGCATTCCGTAGCATGTATGGTGTCCTAAAAGAGACTGAGCATCCTCCATACCCTGTCAGTGGCACAGAAGAAATATATCGAGCCTTGATTAAAGCCAATAAATTGGTGGCCGTGCCTGGAAAGTTATTTTTAGTGGCTAATGTCAACGCGCAAGGCTCGGTTGAAAATGTCGCTGTTTACAATAGTCCTGACAAACGGATCACGGAGATCGCGACCAATCTGATGTTGGTGATAAAATTTAAACCTGCGGAATGTAACGGTGCACCGTGTGCGATGGAATTTCCGTTCGAGATGGATTTTCGTGAGTTGACTCGAGTTGAACTTGAGGCCATGCGTCGCAACCGGCAAGCTGGCTAGTATTGAATTTGCCTCACTTGGTAATTGCCTGAGTAAGCTATTTGGTTGGGCACCTAGCCCTGAGTGACATGCTCACTCAGGGCATTTTTTTAAGCCGTTGGGAACCGGATTAGTTGACCAAGACCGGTGGCTCCTGTGGATGGTCAACGACCACCAGTCGAGCGTCCGGTATCGAGTTGAAGCGTGTTTTGGTGGCGGCTGTGTACGCGCCCATTTGGTGGCCGATCACTAAATCGCCAATTTCCAGTTCCGGTAGACCGATATTTTCGGCAACCACATCAATACTGTCACAGGTTGGGCCGGCAACAATGCTTGGCATACGTTCACCGTCTCTGAATACTTGTAACGGATAGGTTGCGTGATCGAACAGCTGGCCCGAGTACGAGCCGTAAATACCATCGTCCAGATAATACCAACGGAACCCATTACGCATTGATTTTCCGGCAACCGTGGTCACGCTGGTGACCGATGGGGCGACCAAGTAGCGCCCCGGCTCTGCGATCAGATGCCAATCTCTCGGCAATTCTGCCAGTGCCGCCCGGATTGGCATACAGAACGCCTCGATGTCGAGCCCCTTGAGCTCGTAGTCAGCAGGGAATCCGCCGCCAATATCGAGGACACTGAGCGGCTTGTTTGCGGTTTCATTAATTTCCTGCATTAATCTATGGCAGCGCGAAATCGCCTCCACATGTTTACTGGCATCGTGACACTGAGAACCGACATGGAATGACAACCCTTTAACGTGAATGCCCAGTGCATTTGCCTCTTGTACTAGCTCTGAAACCTCATCTGGTGCACAACCAAATTTTTTGGACAGATCAACGATTGCCGACGCACTGCGGAAACTGACTCTCAGTAATACGCCAACACGAGAACGATAGGGCACCAGTTTTTTCAGCTCGTGGACATTGTCGATCACAAAGGTGGTGGCACCAAAACGCAGGCCATCGCGAATTTCCTGATCTTTCTTAATTGGATGCGTGTGAATGGTTCGTCGTCCAGACACTTTGTGATCCAACAATAAGCTCATTTCACCAGCCGAGGCGATATCAAAACCACCGCCAAGCTGGTCAATGATTTTGATGATTTCGGGGTCTGGGTGTGCCTTGACGGCATAGTATAAATCTACCTCTGGTAGCGCCGCTTGCAGTGCTTTGAAACGCGTTTTTAGAACACGACCGTTGAGGACCAACAAAGGAGAGCCGTACTCCGAGACCAAGTCCTGGTAATACGTTTGTGCTGCCGGATCGTCACCCGTAATTAGTGGGCGTGTGTCGATTGGGTGCGGGTTGTTCATGTGGCCAGCAACGAGTTAAATCTCGGATTTAAAACTACGTTTAACGTACTGGGGCAGGGCGAAAGCGGCTAGATGGATTTCTGGATTGTAGTAGCGCGTATCCAAGTTAAGCTCGTCGAATTGTGCGCGTAGGCTTTCCACGTTGCGCGTGCGCGCTGCCAGATCATCGGTGCCCCAGGCAAAGGTCATAAAGCCACCATAGTAAGTTGGTATGGGTGCGCAGTAAAAATGCATATCCTCAAACTGTTGGCCCATTCTCTGATAGGTCGTTTGAATTTCATCCTGTTGAAAAAACGGGACACCATTTTGCGTGACCATAATACCGCCCGGGTTGAGGCACCGTTTGGCGTAGGCGTAGAAGCTATCAGTGAATAATACTTCGCCAGGGCCAATGGGGTCGGTGCTATCGGAAATGATCACGTCAAACCGAGCTTCATCACCATCTGCATATTGCTTCACAAAATCAAATCCGTCGGCAATCACTAGATTTAGGCGTGGATCTTCGTAAGCACCATCTGAGTGGTTTGGCAGATACTCGATCGCCATGTCCACCACAGCTTGATCGATTTCAACTTGGGTTACGTGTTCGACAGGGTGTTTAAGTACTTCGCGGATCATACCGCCATCGCCGCCGCCAACGATCAGCACACGTTTCGCGTTGCCATGCGCAAAGATGGGGACATGGGCCAGCATTTCGTGATAAACGAACTCATCCGCCTCAGTGGTTTGCACGACGCCATCAAGCGTCATAACACGCCCCAACTGAGCGTTGTGAAAAATCATCAGATGCTGATGCTCGGTTTTACTTTCAAAGTACATTTTGTCGATGCGAAATTCCTGACAGACTGCATCGTACAAGGTCTCTTTAAAGTGTTTCATAAGCAAATTTTAGCGGTCGTTCGCTGGTTCGATATTGTCGATGTTCGCGCCACGCAGATGCTCAGAGACATTGATTTTGCTTGGCTTAAATGCGCTTCTTAAAACCGGAATGGTGGCTTCAGGCTGTGCATCACCACACATAAATACGTCAAACGCAGCAAATTCGCGCTCAGGCCAGGTATGCACACTGATATGAGATTCAGCCAATACGGCAACACCCGAAATGCCACCATTGGGGGTAAAGTGGTGTAAGTGGATATGCAACAGAGTCGCGCCAGCTGTTGCGACAGCTTTACGCAGAGTTTGCTCCATTAATTGCAAATCGTCCAAGTGTTTCGCGCCCCATAAATCCAGAATGATATGGGTGCCGGCGAATTCGACGCCATTACGAACGATAAAGTGGTCGGTCGCGACCGTTGGATCGATTTCGGTTTGATTATGGGTGGGCCAGGCTTGGTCTGCAGGCTGGCAGGCAACATCGGGTGTTCCAACATGTGCGCCAGCATTTATTGTGGCGCAGTTCACAGTTTCGAGCGTCATCAACAAATCCTCGTAAAAACAGCGGTGATAAAAAGCTAACGCGTTTCTTGAAGCACTTTGGCGTGGTTGCTGTGCGCAACAACTGTCGAACTCAATAACGCGCGATTAGCGACGTAACATAAAAACCCCAAGGGAAAAAAAGTCTGCGTATTCTATGCGCTACGGACGAAAACACAAGTAATTTTGACAAACTTTTTGCGTCGAAATTCGGGTCTGGTGAAATCCATACACCGCTGTACTTTGACAACAATTACCGAGCACGACTCGCCGCCGTTCAGTGGGCGAGTCGGAATGTCAGACGACGAGTTTAACGCAGCACGCCGCGTGCTATTTGTGCGCGTGAATAGAAGTACAATGCGATGGCTATCAGCAGAATGATTACCGTCATGATCAAACCTGCCGTACCCATAAAGTCCGCGCCATTGGTGAGCAGGAAGTTATGCAGACAAGCCAACAAATAAGTGATGATTGAGGCAAGATAAATCGGCGCTGCCAGTTTGTTTCGCATCAATAACAGAATGCTGGCGATTAGGCCGCCCCAGACAGAAATGGCCCACACCGCGACTGCCCAAAACGGAAAGCTATAAAAATAGTTTTGCTGCGCTTCGGTAAAGTTCTGCATATACCCTTCGTTCTGGGTCTGGGTCATGATGAAATCGAAGCAGCCCATCGCGAACCAAGCCACAGCAAGGATTCCGATTAGCCATAAATGCCAGGGAGTTGATACTGCGTTCTTGGACGAAGTCATGCGAGTGTCCCTCATGTCAGGTTTGTGAGTTGAGCCACCATTTCCTTTTTTTGGTCGCCCATGTGGTGCACTACCGAGATCAGCGTATCAAGCTCGCCGAGTTCGGTAAAGGAAAATACACCAGAAAGTAAAAATCTGCTTTTAAAGTCCCTCACCGCTTGATCTGACCGAATCAATCCCCATAATTCACGCATTCTTTTTGATGCTGATGAAAACAACCATGACAGATCCAAAAAATACTGAACAAAAGCAAACAGATACAAACGATGAAGCCCTGGAAGCGACGGCTAGCGAAAAAGCTACTGAGTCGTCGGCCGATGGGGTTGAGGCGGAAACGACCGTAGATATTAATCTGCAAACAGAACTGGAAGCCGCCCAAGCTGAAGTAATGAAGCTTAAAGATGCTTATCTACGAGCCAAAGCGGAAGAAGAAAATGTCCGTCGACGCGCCGAGAAAGAAGTCGCAAATAGTCGAAAATTTGCGGTCGAAGGGTTTGCCAAAGAGATGTTGAACGTGTACGACAGTTTAAAACTGGCAATTGCTGTTGAGCTTGCGGAAGACGCAGACGATGCAATTAAAAGTGTACACGAGGGCGTGAATATTACCCTGAAACAGTTGCAAGCCGCGTTGACCAAGTTTTCGATCAGTGAGATTCAGCCAGCGGTCGGTGACAAATTGGATCCAAACCTGCACCAGGCGATGAGCATGATCGAATCTGATGACGTGCAATCCGGTAGTGTGATTAATGTCATCCAAAGCGGCTTTCAATTGCATGATCGGTTGTTAAGGCCGGCAATGGTGGTGGTCGCTAAATAAGCGTTATTAATCAATGAAAATCGCTAAATATGCAACATCTGGCGGTTGAATTAACAAATATAAGCCTTACAAATCAGGGCAGAACAACTTTTTATTCGAGGTAACTACTAATGGGCAAAATTATTGGAATCGATTTAGGTACCACTAACTCTTGCGTCGCGGTAATGGATGGCGATAAGCCTCGCGTTATCGAAAACAGCGAGGGCGATCGTACGACTCCCTCTTACGTGGCATTTGCTGACGATGGTGAAGTCTTAGTTGGGCAACCAGCCAAGCGCCAGTCGGTCACTAATCCGACCAACACTCTCTACGCGGTGAAGCGTTTGATAGGCCGTAAATTTGACGAAGACGTGGTTCAGCGTGATGTCGAGCTGATGCCGTACAAGATCGTGAAAGCGAAAAACGGTGACGCTTGGGTCGAAGCGAACGGCAAAGCGATGGCGGCGCCAGAAATTTCAGCACGCGTGCTGCAAAAAATGAAGAAGACGGCGGAAGAGTTCTTAGGTGAAGAAGTCACCGAAGCGGTTGTCACTGTTCCTGCGTACTTTAACGACTCACAGCGCCAAGCAACCAAAGACGCCGGTAAAATTGCCGGTTTGGATGTGAAACGCATTATCAACGAGCCGACTGCGGCAGCGCTTGCCTATGGTATGGACCAGAAAGCCGGCGATCGTAAGATTGCGGTCTACGATTTGGGTGGTGGTACCTTCGATGTGTCAATCATCGAAATTGCAGACATCGACGGCGAGCACCAGTTTGAAGTGTTATCGACCAATGGCGATACCTTCTTAGGTGGTGAAGACTTTGATAATCGCATAATCGATTACTTGGCGGATGAGTTTAATAAAGACCAAGGCATTAGCTTGAAAGGTGATGCGTTGGCGATGCAGCGTCTCAAAGAAGCCGCTGAGAAAGCCAAAATTGAATTGTCTTCTAGCTCACAGACAGAGATCAATTTGCCATACATCACAGCGGATGCAACTGGGCCTAAACACCTAGTGCTGAAACTGTCACGCGCGAAGCTTGAGTCTTTGGTTGAAGACTTGATCAAGCGCACGATCGAGCCATGTAAGGTTGCATTGAAAGATGCCGGTGTGTCTGCGAGTGAGATTGACGATGTGATCCTGGTCGGTGGTCAAACTCGTATGCCGAAAGTGCAATCCGCTGTACAAGAGTTCTTCGGTAAAGAAGCGCGTCGTGATGTGAATCCTGACGAAGCGGTGGCGATGGGTGCTGCGATTCAAGGCGGTGTATTGGGCGGGAATGTAAAAGATGTATTGTTGTTGGATGTAACGCCATTGACGCTTGGTATTGAGACCATGGGCGGTGTGCGCACGGCATTGATCGACAAGAACACCACAATTCCAACCAATGCAAGTCAAGTGTTCTCGACCGCTGAGGACAACCAAAATGCCGTCACTATTCACGTACTGCAAGGTGAACGTGAGATGGCGGCTGGGAACAAGTCTCTGGGTCGTTTTGATCTGACGGATATTCCACCGGCTCCACGTGGCACGCCACAAATCGAAGTTACTTTTGATATCGATGCGAACGGCATTATGCACGTGTCTGCAAAAGACAAAGCCACCGGCAAAGAAAACAAAATCGTAATTAAGTCGAGTTCAGGCTTGAGCGACGACGAGATTGAAGCAATGATCGCGGATGCTGAGGCACATGCTGAGGAAGACGCCAAAGTAAAAGCGTTGGTCGAAGCTCGAAATCAAGCGGAGTCCATGGTCAACGGTGTTAAGAAAACAATGCAAGACGCCGGTGAGACATTGGACGCCAGTGAAAAGTCCGCGATCGAAGCGGCGATTGCCGAGGTAGAAGAGGCCGTTAAGGGTGATGATGCCGAGGCGATATCGAGCAAAACAGAGGCATTAATGCAAGCCAGTCACAAGTTGGCAGAGCAAATGTACGCTCAGTCACAAGGTGGTGCTGATGCTGCTGGTGCACAAACAGACACAGCTCAGGACGACAACGTGGTCGATGCCGAGTTTGAAGAAGTGAACGACGACGAGCGTAAAGACGCATAAACCCAAGGCAGCTCGCCTGTGGTGTCAGTTAATGATGCTGCGGGCGATGCCAAATTTGAGATGGCAATCTTTACCGCACAGCATGGTGGCGCTCAAAGATTGCCTCTTTTTTGGCCGTGGCAGCATGCTCAGAGAAGTGGCCTCTGACAGCGTGTCGAAACGATTGATGAGTTAGAGTTTAGAACAGAAGATTATGGCAAAACGCGATTACTATGAAGTTTTAGGGGTTTCCAAATCCGTGAATGAAGCGGATTTGAAGAAAGCCTATCGTCGTCTGGCGATGAAACATCACCCTGACCGTAATCCAGATGACGCCGAAGCGGAATCGCGCTTTAAAGAAGTCAAAGAAGCCTATGCAGTGCTTTCTGATGCGGAAAAGCGTGCGGCCTACGACCAGTTCGGACACGCTGCCTTTGACGGTGGAATGGGCGGTGGTGCCGGCGGTGGATTTGGTGGCGCAGGGGCTGGCGGCTTTGGCGACATCTTCGGTGATATGTTCGGTGATATCTTTGGCGGCGGCGGTGGTGGTCGACAGCGTCAGCGACGCGGTGCGGACCTGCGTTACAACCTTGAACTATCACTCGAAGACGCGGTACGTGGTACTGAAGTTAATATCACCGTACCAAGAATGTCGAACTGCAAAACCTGTTCTGGTTCAGGCGCAAAGCCTGGCAGTTCACCGAAGCAATGTGGTACCTGTCACGGCCAAGGCCAAGTTCGTATTCAGCAGGGCTTTTTCTCGGTGCAGCAGGCCTGTCCTCAATGTCAGGGCAAGGGCACTGTGGTGAGTGACCCCTGCGTTGATTGTCATGGTCAAGGACGCGTTAAAGAGAACAAGAAATTGTCGGTGAAAATCCCGGCTGGCGTGGATGAAGGTGACCAGATTCGCTTATCTGGTGAAGGTGAAAGCGCCGGCAGTGGCGGTGTCAACGGCGACCTCTATGTCTCCGTGTCACTTAAGAAGCACGCGCTCTTTACGCGTGAAGGCGTGGACTTGCACTGCACGGTACCAATCAGCTACGCCACACTAGCACTTGGTGGTGAACTCGAAGTGCCGACGCTCGAAGGCCGAGCTAAGCTTAAAGTGCCTGCCGGCACTCAGTCAGGCAAGTTGTTCCGTCTGCGCGGTAAAGGGGTTAAAAACGTACGTAATGCCGGCTTTGTCGGTGACTTGTACTGCGAGGTCGTGGTTGAGACGCCGGTAAATCTGACCAAGCGTCAAAAAGAATTGCTCCAGGAGTTCGAAGAAACAATTCATGCCGGGGGCAGTAAGCACAGTCCGAAGGAAAACTCTTGGGCCGACAAAATCAAGTCGTTTTTTGACGACCTAGTCACCTAAGTTGTCTATATTGGTGGTGTACCTTTGTTAAAAAAGCCTGTCATTTGACAGGCTTTTTTTATCTCTAGTGCCACCCTGCAGCACACACATTAGGCGGCGACTTGATTTTTCAATACGTAGCAAGGTGTGTAATCACCCGATAACTTCATTCGCTTTTGCTGTACAAAACTATCCAGCAACGCGTCTAGGGCTCGCATGATCGACGGATCACCATTTAAAGAGTACGGGCCATGTTGTTGGATAGCTTCAATCCCATAAGGTTTGACATTACCAGCCACGATGCCGGAAAACGCACGACGAAGATCCGCTGCCAGACGGGCAGCTGGTTGGTTGCGATTAAGATCGAGTGCGGCCATGTTCGCGTGTGTGGGGTCGAATTCTTGCTGAAAAGGTTCATCAATTGTTAAAGACCAGTTGTAGAAAAATGCGTCGTCCAGTTTACGACGATTTTTGTACACTTTGCGCATTGCTGAGGCCATCGAATTGGCCACTTCAATGGGGTCATCGATGATGATTTTATACAATGACTGCGCTTCCTCGCCGATGGTTTTTCCGATAAATTCGTCCAGCTGCTCAAAGTACGCGGCACTCTCAGCCGGACCAGTAAAAATCAACGGCAGGTTTACATTGCGATTGTCTTCGTGCAACAGCACACCAAGAATATAAAGAATTTCTTCAGCGGTGCCTGCGCCACCAGGAAACACAACAATGCCGTGTCCGAGACGGACAAACGCTTCGAGTCGTTTCTCAATGTCAGGCATGATGATCAGCTCATTCACTACCGCGTTTGGCGCTTCAGACGCAATGATGCCGGGTTCTGTGATTCCGATATAACGAGGGTCCGTGATGCGTTGCTTTGCATGCGCAATGGCGGCACCTTTCATTGGTCCCTTCATCGCGCCAATGCCACAACCAGTGCAGATGTCCAGTTCTCTCAACCCCAGTCGGTAACCAACCTCTTTGGTGTAGTCGTACTCGAGCTTATCAATCGAGTGGCCGCCCCAGCACACGATCAGATTCGGTCGTTTTCTCGGCTTCAATGCGCGCGCATGACGCAGTGTTTTAAATACCATGTCGGTGATCGACTCATCACGTTGTTCCCACATCTCAACTTGGTCTTGGAGGAACACAATGTCGCGCAGGACAGCAAACAGATGATTACGAATCCCAGCAATAATATTACCGCCGACGAAAGCATTTTCTGGTGCGTTGGTGACCTTTAATTTGACTCCGCGTGGTGCGCTGATCACTTCAATATCGAAATCAGCATGGGCGGCAAGCAGTGCATGACCATCGTCGCTGTTGACCCCGGTGCTGAGTACTGCGAGTGCGCAATTGCGAAACAAGGTGCGATACGCGCTGTTACTGGATCGTTGCAGTACCGCGATTTCGCTTTTGGAAAGCACGTCAAGGTGGCCGTGGGGCGTGATGATTGCATTTACCATAATGATTGATGGGTGAGTTGGTTTAAAAGTACGACGAATCGAGTATAACGCCGCCGTATTCGTATTTTATTGCACCGAAAAAAAAGGCTGTCCAGCGGACAGCCTTGCGGGATTAGTTGCGGCGGCTTAACGCTCTGCAGCGGCCTTTGATACCAGTTGATCAACAACCTGAAACATCTGCAGGCCTTTACCAGCAAGCTGTTCAGATGTGAGGTATTTGCCATCGACGATGACTGCAGGCACACCGGTCGCGCCTGAGTTCATTGTGATTTTGCGCGCATTGCGCATCTTACTGTCGACTGCAAACGAGTTGAACGCTGACGTTATTTGGTCTTCACTGAAATCGTAGTTACTCAGAAACGCCACTAATTGATCAAGTGTATTGATATTGCTCCGTTTTACGTGCAGTTCGGCAAAGAAGTCGTCATATGCCTGACTGGGAGCGCCGAGTGCTTCCATCGTATAGAAAGCTTGGCCGTGAAACTCCCAGCGTTTGCTAAACAGCGCGGGTACTTTTACGAATTCCGCATTCTCAGGCTTGTTTTTTAGCCATTGCTTAACAGAAGGCTCGAGCGCGAAGCAGTGACCACATCCAAACCAAAATAGCTCGACTACCTCGATTTTCTCGCCGGTAGATACTTTCATTGGTTTTGACACAGTTTTGAATTTTGAGGAATCAACCTCTTGGGCGATAGTTTCACCCTGGCAGGCCATCAGCAATGCAATGCCAAGGGCAAACGCACTGGTTCGTAAAGTTTGAGCCATAGAAGAAGTGTGTTTTAACATGTTATTTCTCAGTCGGTTTTAATGTTAGTTGCTTGGCAAAATGCCATACCTGTTTTGACGTGTACAGATATTTTACTTGGGTTATACCGTTAGCTAGATTAACGTTGACTTAACAAGTGGCACATTTTTATTGAACTAGTTGTCTCGGGCCCGTAGTTGGGTAATCAATCGCTGGTGGATATTCTCGAAGCCACCATTGCTCATGATAACAATGTCCGATGCAGTCTGTGTCGATTCCGTCAGTCGCAGTAAATCAGTCAATAATGTGTTCGTATCTGTATACACTGTGGTCGTGGTATCGCTTAAGTCTTCAATCGGCCAAGCTAAGCCTGATCCGGCGTACAGCAAGACCTTATCTGCCAGCGCAAGTGCCGATTTTAAAGTGTCTTTGTGCACACCGCTACGCATTGTGTTCGACCTTGGTTCCAGGACCGCGATCAGTTGGTGTTCGGGTGCCTGGTTTTTGGCCGCCTGCAGCGTGGTACTGATCGCCGTCGGGTGGTGCGCAAAATCGTCAAATACTCGGATACCAGCATGATCGTAACGTTTTTCCATGCGTCGTTTGACTGACTTAAACTGGCTTAAGGCTTCTGCGGCATGCGATATTTGAACGCCAACATGGTGTGCGGCCGCCACCGCCGCCAATGCATTCCACATATTGTGATCGCCAATCAAATCCCAACTGACATCGACGCCGTCTTCGCCATAAAGAATGCGGAACTGCGAGGCATCGCTGCGATGCTTGGTCGCACGCCAAGCTGAGTCATTGTCGCCGAAAGTGCAGTGCTCACTCCAAAGCCCCATTGCCACCACTTCATCCAACGCAGGCGTTTGAGCGTTATGAATGATTTTGCCGTGCTGCGGTACCGTGCGGATCAGGTGATGAAACTGGGTTTGAATGGCTGACAAATCTACAAAAATATCGGCATGGTCAAACTCCAAATTATTAAGTACCAACGTGCGCGGGCGGTAGTGCACGAACTTTGATCGCTTGTCACAGAACGCCGTGTCGTATTCATCGGCTTCGATAACGAAAAACGGCGTCTCGCCACCCAGTCGGGCTGATTCACCAAAATTTTCCGGTACGCCGCCAATCAGGTAGCCTGGTGCCAGCTGGTTATATTCCAGTATCCACGCCAGCAAGCTGCTGGTGGTGGTCTTGCCATGGGTGCCAGCCACGGCGAGTACCCAACGATCGTGCAACACATTCTCGCCCAGCCATTGCGCGCCAGAGGTGTAGCGCAGCCCGGAATCGAGTACTTTTTCAAGTTCAGAGTTGCCGCGCGAGATACTGTTGCCAACAATGACGAGGTCCGTGTCGTTGGGAATATTACTCGCTCGGTAGCCTTCGAATAGTGCGATGCCCAATGACTCAAGTTGTGTACTCATGGGCGGGTAGGTGTTGGCATCGGAACCGGTGACGGTATGGCCAAGGTCGCGAGCTAGTCGGGCAACACCACCCATAAACGTGCCGCAAATCCCAATAATATGGATATTCATAACTAGCTGTTGCCCGGCTGCATCTGGGTCATTTGCATTTGTTGCGCTACTTGCATATCCACAAACAGCATTATGATGATGTATGCGGTGACCATGTACGAAGCGAGCGTGATCAACGTGGCCTTCAAGAAGGAACACTCTAGCGTTTCGCGCAGTATAGAAATCGCTAGATAAAATCCCCAGAATTGCACCACGATCACAAATCCCGCCAAGCCCTCAGTGAGCCCTGCCAGACTCATGATTATGGCGCCAACGATAGAGACACCGAGCGACGCCGTCGACATTTGCACAAATCGCGCAGATTTATCGTGGATTCCGAGCACAGCATAGTCGATCCCCAGGCTGACGATTACTGAGCAGGCGGCAGCACCGAAGGGCGAACCAATGATCGGGTCATTGGCAGCCAGCACAGTAAACAAGGCAATGGCGATGAAAAACATCCACACTAGGGCTTGCGGTTTGTACGACACGTCTTTCGGCGCGCGTTGTAGAATATAAAGTTGGACTATTTGTTGAACTATGGACATTCGCTTGTTGGACAGGGCAGGACTAGAAACTAAGTTTTTGCGATGCCGCCGTGATAGCATCAGCGCATGAGTATACTAAAAACCAGACTAAAAACAGATTAATGAATTACCTCATTGAGGCGCAATCACAGCTCACGGATATTGAGCCGCTGTTTGCCCAATTAAAGCAAACTTCGGGTGTAGTGGCTGTTGATACGGAGTTTCTACGTGAGAAGACCTACAACGCCAAGCTTTGCTTGATTCAACTTGGTATTGGTGAAGACCAGTATTGCATAGATGTACTGGCGATCCCGGATCTTTCGTCGATTAAAGCCTTGTTGATGGAGCCTAGCGTGCTGAAGCTATTTCATGCCGCCAGACAAGACCTGGAAGTGCTGTATCAGACGTTCGGCATGCTGCCGACCCCGATATTTGATACCCAATTGGCTGCCGCATTTTGCGGTTCGGATATGCAAATTGGCTATGCTGCGCTGGTGCAGGACATAACCGGCGTCGAACTGCCGAAGACGCAGTCGCGGACTGACTGGACTCGTCGCCCGTTAAGCAAAGAACAATTGCAGTATGCTGGGGAAGATGTGGAATATCTTGCTGCCCTCCATTGTGAGCTGGAACAACGCTTAGAAGCGCAAAACAAAACAGCATGGTACACCGAAGAAATCATTACGTACTATGACGTGGACAAGTATCAGATTGACCCAGAGCTGGCATACAAGCGGTTGTCGGGAGGAAATTTATCACTCAAACAGCAATACTTGTTGAAAGCGCTCGCCGCCTGGCGGGAATCTTGTGCGCAGGCGCGAGACATTCCTCGGTCTTGGGTGGTTCGCGATGATAAATTGTATGACCTAGTGATGCAGCGACCGACCACTGAGGAGCAAATTCGCGCCCTGCAAGCGTTTGGACGAAAGTCCGCGAACTACCTTGTTCCGCAGGCACTGGAGGTCATTCAGTCAACGAAAACTGGTGAAGCGCGTCTGTGGCGGCGTGTTGAACCCTTAAGCAAGCCGGAAAAAGCAGTGTGCAGTAAATTGATGAAAGAAGTGGCTAACAAGTCCAAGACCCTGTCGATTGCGCAAGCATTGCTGGGTACCCGCAAAGACATTGAGTACTTGTTTCGACATCGCCAGTCCAAAAAGTTGCTGCGCGGCTGGCGCAAAACCGTGATTGGCGAGCATCTTGTTGATTATCTGCGCAAGTTACCGGAATAAGCGCGCCGTGTGAGGTCGTTCAGGTTAGGCTCAGGTTTAGTTCAGTTTCCATTCAGTCAGTCTGTTTTAAAGTGGCACCATCAAAACTACTCATAAGGCTTAAAACCAGGAGTTTAAGATGGTATCTACGATTAAATTAAACAAACCCATTGTTACACGAACTGTACTGGCTGCGGCGGTGGCCGGGCTTTTCACCATGCCGGCATCTGCTGAGCATGCAAACAGGTATCGCGATTATCAACCTGCCGCTCTGTACGACTACGCTCAAGTTGTCGATGTCAACCCGGTGGTCGAGCGCTATCAGGTGAGTGATCCGGTAGAACGCTGCTGGGATGAGCGGGTCCCTGTGCGTCATCGAACTGCCGGTCATAGTAAAGACAGTAAAACGCCGGAGATTCTTGGCGCTATCATTGGTGGTGCGATCGCCAATCAGGTCGGTAAGCGCGGCGGTGGTAAAGCCCGTGATGTTGCCACAGTGGCTGGCGCGGTGCTCGGTGGTTCAATCGGGCGCGACATTAAACATAATAATCGCTCACGACGCGGTTATGAGTCGGTCCGTTATGAAACCGTACAGCGTTGTGAAGTCACTCAAAACGTTTCTACGCGAGAGCAGGTCGTTGGCTATGATGTAGCCTATAAGTACCAAGGGGAGGTGTTTCACACGCAGATGGATCAGCACCCAGGTCGTAAAATTAGAGTCAAGGTGTCTGTTAATCCGGTATAAAATAGAGCGGCGGTCAAACTGACCGCCGTTTGCTCAGTAAACAACGTAACGTCGGAATTCATAGTTATGCGAATACATTCTATTTTGATCTCTGCACTGATTATAGCGAGTTGGTCGGGTACCGACGCGGTTGCGCAGGTGTTCCCCCAAACGGGGGCTTGGTTAAATACGTCGGTGGTCGCACAAAATGGGGAAATTCGCTCTCGAAATGACGTCATACAAGAGGTCAAGCGGCGTTACAACGCCAAAGTCTTGCGCATTGAGTTGAGTCGCGATCAAACGGTGTATCGTGTGCGTATTTTGATGCCGGATGGTAAGGTGCGAAACCTCTCAATTAATGCACGACGCTAGGAGGGCACGATGCGAATTTTGATTGTGGAAGATGAGCTGAAGTTGCAGGAACAGCTAGCGGATCGATTGCGGGCTTTGGATTACGTGGTCGATGTCGCGAATGATGGTGAGGAGGGCCTTTACTACGGACGTGAATACCCGGTCGACTTGGCGATTATTGATTTAGGGTTGCCGAAACTTGATGGCGTGCAATTGATTAAGACATTGCGCCAGGAAGGCTACGCTTATCCGATATTAATCCTCACGGCGCGCAACCGATGGCAGGAGAAAGTCGAGGGGCTGGAGGCCGGCGGTGATGATTATCTGACCAAGCCGTTTCATCCCGAAGAGATGGCGGCACGCATTAAGGTGTTACTGCGCCGATCGGTCGGGATGGCAGACAATTCTATTGTATGTGGGCCAATTAAAATCGACACCTCAGCTAAGCAAGTGTTTCTTTACGATGAACCATTGTCGCTGACGGCGTATGAGTACCGTTTGTTATCGTACTTGATGATGCACACCGGTAAAGTGTTGTCCAAGCGCCAGTTGGTGGATCACATCTATGAAGAAGATGATGACCGCGACAGCAATACGATCGAAGTGTTTATGCGACGCCTGCGTAAAAAGCTCGACCCGGAACAAACGCTGGAACCGATTGAGACTCAACGAGGACGAGGTTATCGTTTTCGTATTCCGCGCGACGAGAAATAAACGGAGCCTGCTGCGCGCGTGTACTCTTTACGTCATCGATTGCTGATTTCTGCCAGTTTTATCCTGCTGGTGTTCTTGGGTCTGATGAGTGTGGCTTTGTCGCGCGCATTTGAACAAAGTGTCATTAGCAATGCACAAGACGCGCTACGCAATCAAATCTTGCTATTGATCGGCAACCTCGAGTTCGAGGGCGGGCGTGTGGTGATGCCAACACCACTTCCTGAGCCGCGATTGTCGCAGGCTGAGTCCAGTTTGTTTGCCGATATTCGTGATGTTGACGGTGAGGTGTTATGGCAATCGCGTTCGCTATTAGGTGAAACTCTACCGGTGCCCAGCAGTCAGTTGGGTGATTTTCGATTTCGCCGTGATTTGCGCTGGCCGTCGCATCCACGGTTATACCAAATGACGTTGGGAATTAGCTGGGAGACAGCACAGGGTGACATACCACTGGTGGTCAGAGTGGCCGAGCATGCAGGCATCTATCAGCAGCGCATTGACGAATATCGACAGCAATTAATGCTGTGGCTGTTGGTGCTTGGTTTGGCGCTTTTGGGGTTGCTACTGGGATTGTTCGTTTGGGCCCTCAAGCCACTGGGACGTGTGATTCGCCAGGTCGGCATGATCGAAACCGGCAAACGTCGTCGGTTTGACGAAGATTATCCTGAAGAGGTTAACCGCTTGACCCAGAACCTAAACCAATTGTTGCAGCATGAAGAGCAACGCATCGAGCAACAGAAAGAGGTGCTGGGGAATCTGGCGCATAGTTTGAAGACGCCTATCGCGATTCTCTCTGGGCTTAATTACAGTCGTCAGAACAACGCCGAGGTTGAACGACAACTTAACTCGATGCGCACCATTATTGATTACCAGTTGCAAAGTGCTTCCGCCGTGGGGCGAACGCGGTTTGCGAAACCTCTGGCCGTGTTCGATGTCTCGCAAGACATCATGAGCAGCGTGCAAAAATTGTATGTCGATAAGGCGCTGATGCTCGAGTTCTCGATGCCGGAGTCTATGCAATTCCACGGTGATAAAGGGGATTGGATGGAGTTGCTGGGTAACCTGGCGGACAATGCTTGCAAATGGGCGCGTCAGCGCGTTTCAGTGCGCATCGACACCATATCTTCTGCGGACCATACCCGATCTCAGATTCAAATGGTGATTGAGGATGACGGCCCTGGTATTGCGCCGGATCTACGTGACACCATTTTGCAGCGTGGCGTGCGCTTGGACTCTCAGACACCTGGACATGGACTCGGCATGCACATTGTGAAAGGTATAGTGCAGGCCTATGGCGGTGAGCTTGAAATTGGTGACAGCCGGTGGGGCGGCGCGCAAATTTCAGTTCGACTTCCATAGTCTCGACAACATCACCCTGAAACCCGCAGCCACAGAGCGCAATTGCTGCCCTGAATAGTCCCTATCTGATCCGCTTACTTGGCAAGTTGGTCTAGAATAGGTTTAATACCACAACGAAGCACCGCGTCCTGTCGCTGAGCAGCCCAGTTTTGAGTTGCCGACAGTTGGGCACGGCAAACACATAACCACTAGAATAAAAATTAATCCATTATGTCCGTTCCTGAAATCTTGAAAAATCTAAAAATCCCGGCGATTGCAGCGCCTATGTTCATCGTGTCTGGTAAAGAGATGGTATTAGAGCAGTGTAAAGCCGGTATTGTTGGCTCATTCCCAGCGCTGAACGCGCGGGGAGAAGGTGAATTCGAACGTTGGTTGCAAGAGATTACTGAAGAACTGGATCGTCACAATCAGGCAAATCCAGACAATCCGGCCGCGCCATTTGCGGTGAATCAGATTGTGTTTCGTAGTAATGCTCGCTTGCATGAGGACATGGAGCTGTGTGTGAAATACAAGGTGCCGATTATCATCACCTCGCTGGGGGCAAACCCTGATGTTAACGCGGCAGCGCATTCTTACGGCGGTATCGTATTTCACGACGTGATTAATCAGCGCTTCGCGCGCAAGGCGATAGAGAAGGGTGCCGATGGCCTGATTGCGGTCGCAACTGGTGCCGGGGGACACGCCGGTGCACAAAGCCCCTTTGCGTTGATTCAGGAAACACGTGAGTGGTTTGATGGCCCGCTGGCCTTGTCAGGCTGTATCGCCACGGGTGATTCAATTTTGGCCGCACAGGCCATGGGCGCAGATTTTGGCTACATCGGATCGGCTTTCATTGCGACCAAAGAAGCTAACGCGGCACCAGCTTATAAGCAAATGGTGGTCGACAGCGATGCCGATGATATTGTGTACTCAGACTATTTTACCGGCGTCTCTGGTAACTACTTGAAACCCAGTATTGCTGCCGCAGGTATGGACCCCGACAATCTGCCCAAGGGCGACATCAGTGCCATGCAATCCCTAACCGGCTCAGATCAGAAAAGCGATGCCAAAGCCTGGAAAGATATCTGGGGTTGTGGGCAGGGTATCGGAGCGGTTGATGCCGTGGACACCGTCGCAGATCGCGTGGCGAAAATGGCTGGTGAGTACGCGGCTGCACGCAAAAGGCTGACCCTGTGATAGCAATAAAAAACCGTGCCTGAGGTGAAGTGTCACGCTATCTTTTTGCCCTTGGTTTTATTACTATTTACGACAGAGAGTCTCTGATTAATTATCGACTGTTATTGTTTGGTCTGCAGTGGGCAACGAGTCGGCGTACTTTGAGTTGCGGGTCGCTTCTTAGACTGTGAAGGGCCTCGCTGCAGTGTCTACTTAACTTGCTCGAGGTCGTTCCTACGCCATCAGCGACTCCCTACACGGTGAGTTCACTTCATAACTTTCAGGAGTAATACATGAAATTGGTAACGGCAATTATTAGACCGTTCAAACTGGATGATGTAAAAGACGCTTTGTCCGCTATCGGGGTTATGGGCATGACCGTGTCCGAAGTGAAAGGGTTTGGTCGTCAGAAGGGTCACACCGAGATCTACCGCGGTGCAGAGTATGCGATTGACTTTATTCCAAAGACTAAGATCGAAGTCGCCGTCAGTGATGATATTCTCGACAAGGTACTTGAGGCGATCATCGACTCGGCCAAAGGCAACAAGGTTGGTGATGGCAAAATCTTTGTCACGGAGCTGGATAACGTCGTGCGCATTCGTACCGGCGAAACGGGGAGTGACGCGCTCTAATTCGGCGCTTATTTCCGGCGGCTGACACCCAAAACATAATAATCAGCTGGTCACAGCTGGTTAGTGCGAGAACGTTGCCTAATTTTTAGTTCTATTACACTTCGATTTACGGTATCTTTCGCTCCCAACCAGCGCGCATTGCTAGTGTATTTAATGGGGTTTCGCGTACCAGCCGTCTTCCTAAGTAACTGTCTTTGATGAACATGGAAATTAATCCAATTATTGAGAAGGGTAAAGACCTCGAGCAGCGCGGTAATCTGCTCAGGGGGTATCTTTGACTTTGACACCAAGCGTGAGCGGTTAGAAGAAATTCTGCGCTTGATGGAGGATCCGTCAATCTGGGAGGATCCTGAGTACGCGCAGAAGCTGGGTCAGGAAAAATCAAGCTTGGAGCGTCTGGTAGACACGTTAGAGCAAGTTAGCTCGGGCGTCTCAGAGAGCATGGAAATGCTGGAATTAGCAGCGGAAGAGAACGATCAGTCTGTGGTGGACGAAGTCTCCGCAGATCTTGAGTTAATCGAACAAGCGTTGGCCAAATTGGAGTTTCAACGTATGTTTTCCGGTCCCATGGACCCGAATAATGCCTTTATCGACATTCAGGCTGGTTCAGGTGGTACCGAGGCTCAGGACTGGGCCAATATGCTGCTGCGTATGTATTTACGCTGGGCGGAATCCGAGGGTTTTAAAGCTGAAATCGTTGAACTTTCCGATGGTGAAGTCGCGGGCATTAAAAGTGCGACCGTCAAGGTCACCGGCGATTACGCATTTGGTTTTCTGCGTACTGAAACTGGCGTGCATCGATTGGTACGTAAATCGCCTTTTGACTCGGGTAATCGGCGTCACACATCCTTTGCGTCAGTATTTGCCTATCCTGAGATCGATGACAACGTGGAAGTAGACATTAACCCAGCCGATTTACGGATAGATACTTACCGCGCCAGTGGGGCCGGTGGGCAGCATGTAAACAAAACCGACTCGGCGGTGCGCATTACCCATACGCCAACCGGGATTGTCGTACAATGCCAAAGTGATCGATCACAACATCGTAACAAAGATGCGGCGATGTCGATGCTCAAAGCGCGCTTGTACGAGCACGAGATGCAAAAACGCCGTTCTGAACAGCAAGCCGTGGAAGACGAGAAGTCCGACATCGGCTGGGGATCCCAAATTCGATCCTACGTGTTAGATCAGTCCCGCATCAAAGATTTGCGTACTGGCGTCGAGACCGGCAACACCCAAGCGGTGTTGGATGGCGACTTAAACCAGTTTATTGAAGCAAGTTTAAAACAAGGTTTGTAACACGATCGTTGCAGACTACATAACCAGGTAACAACAAGAGAAGCCGTGAGCAATCAAGACCATAACGAGCCATCACACGTTGATGAGAACGAACTAATCCACCAGCGTCGCGAAAAATTACACGCATGGCGTGAGTCTGCGCAGGCATACCCAAACACATTTCGTCCGACACACCTCGCCGCCGATATCATCGCCCAGTACGGTGAACTGGATAAAGATGCGCTGGAAGCAAAGGCGGTTAAGGTATCCATCGCTGGGCGCATGATGAGCCGCCGCATTATGGGTAAGGCGAGCTTTGCGCACTTGCAAGATCGGACTGCGCGGATGCAAGTGTATGTGGCACGGGATGCGTTGCCGGAAGGCTTCTATAACGATCAGTTTAAGAAATGGGACATTGGTGACATCGTCGCGGCTACGGGTGTGTTGTTCAAGACCAATAAGGGCGAGCTGAGCGTTAAAGCCGAATCGATCGAGCTGTTGGTGAAATCGTTGCGTCCACTGCCTGAAAAATTCCACGGCTTAACTGACAAAGAGACCGCGTATCGCCAGCGCTATGTCGACCTGATCATGAATGCCGATAGTCGACATGTGTTTCAAACTCGATCCAAAATCATAAGTTATATTCGTAACTTTATGATTAATAAAGAGTTTATGGAAGTTGAAACACCGATGATGCAAGTCATTCCAGGCGGTGCCGCAGCGCGTCCGTTTGAAACGCACCACAATGCACTGGACATGAAGCTGTTTCTACGAATCGCGCCAGAGCTGTACCTGAAACGCCTAGTGGTCGGCGGGTTCGAGCGCGTGTTCGAGATCAATCGTAACTTCCGCAATGAAGGCTTGAGCACACGCCACAATCCGGAGTTCACCATGCTTGAATTCTACTTGGCGTACGCGGATTATCACGACCTGATGGATATCACGGAAGAAATGTTTCGTGGAATCGCGACCGAGGTGGCCAAGTCTGGCACGATTCAGTATCAGGACTTGGAGATTGATTTTGCCAAGCCGTTTAACCGCATCAGCGTGGCCAAATCGATTTTGCAGTTTAATCCGGAACTGTCTGAGCAAGATCTGACGGATCGTGCCGTTTTGGTGCAATACGCTAAGAAGCTGAAGGTGCCAATTAAGGATTCCTATGGCTTAGGTAAAGTGCAGATCGAAATCTTTGAGAAAACGGTGGAAGAGAAGCTTATTGATCCGACCTTTATTACGGATTATCCGGTTGAGGTCTCGCCACTCTCTCGTCGTAATGATGACGATGACTTCGTGACGGATCGGTTTGAACTGTTCATTGCCGGTCGTGAAATTGCCAATGGGTTCTCTGAATTGAATGACCCAGAAGATCAAGCCGAGCGCTTCCAGCATCAGGTGAGCGAAAAAGACGCGGGCGACGACGAAGCCATGCATTACGACGCCGACTATATTCGAGCACTCGAATACGGTATGCCGCCAACCGCCGGGGAAGGCATTGGAATCGATCGGCTGGTAATGCTGTTTACCAATACGCCGTCGATTCGTGACGTGTTGCTGTTTCCCCACATGCGTCCTGAAGCAGACTGATACCCTCATGGCCAAAACCAATATCCCGCTGCTGATTGGCTCGCGTTACTCGCGTGCGAAACGGCGAAATGGCTTTATCTCGTTTATTTCCGCTATTTCGATTCTAGGTGTGGCATTGGGTGTTTGGGCGCTGATTTCTGTGATGTCGATCATGAACGGATTCGGCAAAGAGTTGCGTGGTCGGGTGTTGGATGTGGCGCCACATGTCACGCTCACCGGGCAGGGTGGCTGGTTGTCGGACTGGCAGTCGGTGACACCAGCGATTGAGCGCTTGGAAGGAGTTCGTGGTTACGCACCGTATATCCATTCGCAAGGGCTAGCCACACTCAACAGTGCTGTCACCGGTGTTATGATCAAAGGTGTGGTGCCTGAGCTGGAGTCTCAAGTCTCAGATGTTGCCGAACATACGGATGAGGGTCGCTTTGACGCGCTGCAAAAAGGCAAGTATCGGATTGTGCTCGGTGAAGGCTTGGCGTACAAGCTCAATGCGAATATCGGCGACAAAGTCACGATTATTTCGCCCCGTGGCCAATCGACACCGGCCGGTTTGATGCCGCGTCAACGACGATTTGAGGTGGTCGGTATTTTTGGCGGCTTCGGACCAGATGAGTTTGACAGTGCCTTGGCATACATCCATTTGGGGGATGCTGCAACCTTATACAAGGCGCGCAATTTGATCAGCGGCGTGCGCATCACTTTGGACGATCCCTACATGGCCCGCGAAATCTCGCTGCAGTTGGCCACCGGCTTGAACTATAAATACTTTGTGGATAACTGGACCACGCAACACGAGAGCTTTTTTCGTGCTCTGAATGTAGAGCGACGCATGGTGTTTATCACCTTGTTTATGTTGATTATTATCGCCGCATTCAACATTGTGTCGACCTTAATTATGGTGGTGAATGAGAAACGCGCCGATATCGCGATTCTGCGCACTTTGGGTTTGTCACCAGCTCGCGTCATGGGTATTTTCTTTGTGCAGGGTGTGACGACCGGAGTTGTTGGCACCACCGTTGGCGCGGTGGCGGGTATTGCGACGTCGCTCAATCTGGCGGAAATTATTGTGTTTATCGAAAGCATGATTGGTTACGAACTGTTGCCGCAGAGTGTGTATATGGTGACGGATTTTCCGGCTGAGCTACGCTGGGGCGACGTCACAATGACTGTGGTCGGTTCGATTTTGATCAGTATGTTGGCGACCTTGCCACCGGCCTGGAAAGCGTCCCGTACGCAGCCGGCCGAAGCATTACGTTACGAATAGCTAGGGAGTCTCATGTGAGTCAAACCGCCATCTTACATTGTCAGCAACTGGGCAAAACCTACACCGAAGGGCCGAATGATGTTGAGGTGTTGAAGTCCATCAATCTGCATATCGAGCCGTCAGAACGTATCGCTATTGTCGGCCAGTCTGGATCGGGTAAGAGCACCTTACTTCACTTATTGGGTGGCCTTGACCTGCCGACCACTGGCTCAGTATGGATCGACGGTCAAGAAATGTCGGGCTTGTCAGATCGAAAGCGTGGCCTTATACGTAATCAATATCTCGGGTTTGTATACCAGTTTCATCACTTGCTGCCCGAGTTCACTGCGTTGGAAAATGTCGCGATGCCGTTGCTGATTCGTGGCGTAGATGCACGCGAAGCAAAACAAAAGGCGGCGGTATTATTGGATGAGATTGGACTTGGGCACCGCCTTGAGCATCGCCCCGTTGAGCTATCAGGTGGTGAGCGTCAGCGTGCTGCGATTGCTCGGGCGTTAGTCACCGAACCTGCTCTTGTGTTAGCAGACGAGCCAACCGGGAATTTGGATGAGGCGACTGCGATGAATGTGTTCGAGATGATGATGGAACTCAATGCGCGTGTCGGCACAGCGCTGGTAATGGTAACGCACGATGTCAAACTCGCGAATAAAATGGATACCGTGTTGCATTTGGAGCTCGGAAAAATCAGTTAATTCTCCGTTACAGCTTATTTACAGCGAAGAATGTGTGTCGACTTCTGAGGATTCGGCGCGCTTTAAGCGTCCTTGCTGACGCAGACGCCAACGTTGACGTACCTGAGAACGCCACACAAAGCTGATTAAAAAGTGAACGCTGACACTCAAAACAATTCCAACGATCAAACAGCCCAGCCATAATGCCACGTAATGCCAACCCAGCTGGAATATGGTTATCTGATGAAGTTCCACTGGTTGGACACCGATAATCGCGGCACCGAGTAAGTAACACGGCGTGTACAGGGGGATCCAAGTCAGCGGGTTGGACACCCAAATACCCGCGATCGCAAACGGCAGGTTGCCGCGCATGAGTGCCGCTAGAAAAATGGCAGGCACCATCTCAAACGGCATCGGTAAAAATGCACAAAAAAGGCCAATCGCTACCCCTTTTGCCGTGCTTTGGCGATTGAAACTCCACACCTCCTGTTGTTTCAGACTGTCACCGAATATGTGCAGGTAACGGTACTGTTGGATTTCCTTAACAGTAGGTAAATATTTCCGCAGACTGGTAAAAAGTTTCACGTTGGCGTGGAGTGGTAGACCCGAGTGTTTTCTTGAGCAGCGGTATTATAGGTGTATCGATGCATAAGTGTTATTATACTTTAGCGGTATGTAACAAATGTGTATTATCGGCCATCATGGATGGCGCCAGGATGGCGAAAAAATCAGTTTGAAACGCGTTAGCGACACCGAGTTAGCGCGACGGACTAATGGATATGCAAAGGATTGGATGTGGACTTCAACTTACAGCGCACCCGGCGTGCGCGAGATATATTTCTGTGCCTCTACGCGCGATTTCGCTGGGAGCGATGTGTATGCGCGTATAAGCGCCACTGGCTGCCGCTCATCGGTCGTGCTGATGGGTCATCAGCCTGCCTGTTCGCTTTTACGTGTGGCGTATCAATTGTTTTGTTGTTGCCGTGGCTCCCCGATTGGACTTGGCCCGCCTTGGTCGCCGGGTGCTGTTTAGTGTTGTGGCGTAATCGACCTTTCGGTCGACTGGTTTGTTCCGCTAGTATCGGTTTGAGTTGGGCATGTTGGAGTTTTAACACGCAGTTGGCAGTTGCTTTTCCGCACCAGTATGAGCGGGAAGATTTGCGTCTGGTTGGTGTGGTATCTGGTTTGCCAGACCAGCGTGAGGCTGTGACCAAATTTGAGTTTCAAGTGCGTAGTGCGCTGGATTATCCCGCGTTGGCAGGTCAACGCCTGCGCCTTAGTTGTTATCGCTGTGACTGGGTGGTGGAACCCGGTCAAGTTTGGCAGCTCACCGTTCGCCTGAAACGCCCGCACGGGTTTGCCAGCTGGGGCGCATTCGATTATGAGCGCTACCTATTTAGGCATCGTATTGTTGCGCAGGGATATATTCGCACACCAGACCAGGCCAGTTTGCTGTCGCAGGAGGTGCGCTTGGGCGCAGGCTGGCGTGCACGTTTGCGTCAACAGCTAGCAGGCATGGCATCGGATTCGGCTGGCAAACACATGATTCTCGCATTGGTAATCGGAGACAAGTCACAGCTCGAACCTGCGTTGCGTGATGCGTTTCAAGTGACTGGTGTTGCCCACCTGATGGCGATATCGGGGCTGCATATTGGCTTGGTGTTCGCCGCCACATTGGGTTTGTATCGACTCATAAGCTGGCCATTCATTCGCTGGCACACGGTGATACCACGACAGTCTGCCGCGTTATTGCCCGCGTTGATGGCCAGCATCTGTTATGCCGCATTGGCCGGCTTTGCAGTCTCAACTCAGCGTGCGCTCGTGATGCTGATCATTTATTGCGCTTGTCAGCTCGCTGCACGCCCGCAAAGTCTATTGCGGATATTGCTGTTAACAGTTGCAATGCTATTACTGTTGGACGTCAATTCGATACTGGATGTGGGGTTCTGGTTGTCTTGCGGTGCGGTGTTGGTAATCGCGTTGGTGGCTAAGGGGCGTGGGCAGGTGGGGTTGGTGCGTATACAGCTTGCCCTCTGGTTGGGGATGCTTCCGCTCACTCTGTTGTTTTTTGGTCGAGTATCGTTGATATCGCCAATCGTAAACTTAGTCGCCGTCCCCTTGTTTTGCTTGTTATTGATTCCAGCGACATTGTTGGCAGCATTACTGTTGACACTGGGTCAGGGCTGGGTTGCTACACCTATTTTAAATCTCTTAATGGTGGTCTACGACCACATTGCGCAGGGCTTATTGTGGCTCGCCGAACTCAATTATGCTGCGTTACCCTTAGCCTCAATCAGTCTATGGCAATGGTGTTGGTTTGCGCTTACGGGTGTGGCTCTCAAGTTTGGTAAGCGCAAATCAATCCCTCTTTTGGGGCTTTGTTTGATGCTTGGGTTGAGCGCAAGATCTGTTTCCTTACCCAAGCAGCAAATGCAGTTAACTTTGCTCGATGTGGGGCAGGGGCTGGCCATGGTGGTGGAAACTGCTGGTGGTGTGTTGGTGTACGACACCGGGCCTCGATACAGTACAGGGTTTAGCACCGCGAAAGCTGTGCTGATGCCGTATCTGCGAACTCAGGGGTATCGGCGAATTAACACGTTGGTGATAAGTCACGCTGATGCAGACCATATTGGCGGTCTGCAGGACGTGCTGGATCAATTGCCGGTTGATGAAATTTATACCAGTCGCGTCGATCGAGTATCTGATGCGCAGTTGTGCCAGAAGGGGCAGCACTGGGCAATGGGGTTGACGGAGTTTGAATTTCTTGGGCCTGATCCGCAGACGCCCGAGGGCAGTAACAATCATTCTTGTGTGTTGCTCATCAAGCATTTAGGGCAGCGCGTTTTGATCACCGGTGATATTGAAAAAGCAGTTGAGCGCGATTTGCTTCGTCGTGACCCGCACGCTCTAGCCGCGGATGTTATGTTGATTCCGCATCAAGGCAGTAAAACCTCATCGATTCCGGATTTTATCGATGCGGTTGCGCCATCGATGGCGTTGGTGGCCGCCGGATACTTGAATCACTACGGGCATCCACACGACGACGTGATCACCCGTTATCGAGCGCGAGACATCGATGTACGTTCAACGGTGGACTCTGGATCGATTCAATTGCGCTTTGATCTCGATGGATATCGAGTTAGCACTTTTCGTACGGTGAAACAACGCTTTTGGCATTACCAAAAAGTATCCAATCAACACAGATAGTTTGGTAGACTTCCGTGAATAAAACGCGCGTCGTGCGTAACGGCGGACCAAGGTAATTGGTTCAATCGCGACGGTGTGAATAATCACTCGTTTTCCAGCCATTAACGGATAGAGACAGGTAATCCATGTTTGAATTATTTAGAGCAGGCGGCCCACTCATGTGGATTATCCTAATCTGCTCACTGGTTGCACTCACCATTGTATTTGAGCGTATGTTGACGCTGCGTACTAAGCAGGTTGCGCCCGCAACGCTACGTCAGCAAGTATTGGAACTCATGCGATCTAAACGTGTCACGCCAGAAAAAATCGATGTGATCCGTAATCACTCACCACTGGGAACGGTATTGGCCGGCGGGCTAGACAATCTGCCTTATGGTTCAGACTCCATGCGTGAAGGTTTCGAAGAGGCTGGAAAAATGGTCGTGCATCGACTTGGTCGCTATCTCAATACACTCGGGACTATTGCCTCCATCACACCGTTGCTGGGACTGCTTGGAACCGTTATTGGCATGATTAAAGTGTTTACCACGATTACGGCTAGCGGCGTGGGCGACCCAACCATTCTTTCGGGGGGGATTTCAGAAGCTCTGATCACGACAGCTGCGGGCTTGTCGGTTGGTATTCCTTGTCTGATGTTTTATCGCCATTTTCGTGGTCGGATTGTTGAGCTACGCGTTATTCTGGAAGAAAACGCGTTGGCCGTGTTGGACGCCTCAAAACACTCATGAATTTCGGTACCGACGAGATACAAGATGAAACCGGGATCGAGCTGACTCCGTTGATCGATGTCGTGTTCCTGTTGTTGATCTTTTTCATGATCTCAACCACGTTTACCAAAGAGACGTCACTCAAAATTAATCTGCCGGAATCATCGGGTGAGCAGGCGGTTGCGCCGCCACAAAATGTAGAAATTCAGATTGGCGCCAGTTCTGAGTACGCTATCGCCACTGGTACAGATGGCTCGTCAAAACCGCTATTGAACTCAAACCGCGACACGCTTAAGCGCGCGCTTAGTGAGTATCAGAATCAGCCGAAACTATTATTGATTATTCGTGCTGATCGAAAAGCACCACACGAAGCTGTTATCAAAGTGATGGATGTAGCCCAAGAACTGGGTTTGACTAATATAACCTTTGCAACCAAGCAGTTTACTGATAGTTAGCACGAGTTCTGATGACCGAACCGATTAATCCGCCAGCAGTGACCAGGACTGATGGCAGTGCGTTCGACGCACGCGCCGTGTTTGTGCGCTTGCTTCGCTACTTATTCCGGCATGCGCGACTTTTATTGATGGCGATCGGTTTTATGGTGTTGACCGGATTGATCGAAGCGTCCGTCGCGGCCTTTATAGAGAAAGTCCTGAAAAACGGGTTTCTTTCTGGTGATCAATGGTTCGTTCGCTGGTCTGGTATTATGCTGATGTGCGTGGTTTTCGCACGGGCGATTTTTGGTTTCATCGCTAACTACACCATGGCCAAGGTAGGGCGCTTGGTTATCTATGAGATTCGGCAGGATGTTTTTCAAAATATGCTGCGTTTACCGACACGCTATTTTGACAAAAACTCATCGTCGAAGAATGTATCGAAATTAATCTATGATGTTGAGACGACCGCAGTCGCGACCACCGATACCTTATCTATCTTATTTAAGGACTCGGTTGTGTCCTTAGGGTTAATTGCTTGGCTGTTTTATAAGGATTGGCGTCTCACGCTGATTTTTATGCTGACCATACCATTCCTGGTTGGCATTATTCGCTACGCCAATAAGCGCTTCCGTCGTACCAGTAAAGACATACAAGACTCCATGGGCGGGATCGCAGACACCGTCAAGGAAGCCTCAGTTGGGCACAAGGTTATCAAAGTGTACGGTGGTCAAGAGCAGGAATTTGAGAACTTCACCAATGCGAATAACTTTAATCTGCGGCAAAACCTGAAGCGTGCCAAGGTGTCAGCCGGAATCGTGCCCTCCACACTGCTGCTGGTTGGACCGATTTTAGCGCTTATTTTGTATATATTTCTCAACCACTTGCGTGAAGGTCCTGAGTCAGCAGCTTCTTTTGTGTCTTACATTATGGCGTGCATGATGTTGATGAGTCCGCTCAAACGTCTGGCCAAGGTGAATGAAAAAATCCAGATCGGGGTAACCGCCGCCAACAGCGTGTTTAGTATTATTGATGCAGAGCCAGAGCAGAACTCTGGCACCGTCGCATTAACTGAGACCCATGGTCATCTTCAGTTTAATAATGTGTCTTTTCGTTACACGGATGACGATGAACAACCCGTGTTAGACAGTCTGACCTTCGAGATCAAGCCTGGTGATCGTATTGCGCTGGTTGGGCCTAGTGGAAGTGGCAAGTCCACCATAACGTCCTTGATTCTGCGTTTCTATAAGCCACAGACTGGTGAAATTCTGCTGGATGGACACAATCTGAATGACTTAGTTCTTAATGATCTGCGTGATCACGTCAGCCTGGTGAGTCAGGAAACATCCTTGTTCGACGATACGATCGCCCGCAATATCATGTATGGGATGTTGGATCAGTATGACGAAGCGCGTTTACAAGCCGCGATCAAAGCGGCGCACGTTGATGAGTTTCTTCACGAATTACCGCTGGGCTTAGAAACCGTGGTCGGTGAGAGTGGACTGAGGCTCTCAGGTGGTCAGCGGCAGCGGATTGCCATTGCGCGCGCCATCTATAAAGACGCCCCGATTCTGATTCTTGATGAGGCTACGTCTGCATTGGATAATAAGTCCGAACGTTACGTTCAGGACGCGCTTGAGACCTTAATGCAGGACCGTACATCGTTGGTGATCGCGCACAGGCTCTCTACCATTGAAAGCGCCGACAACATTGTGGTGTTGGATCATGGCAAAATCGTAGAGCAAGGGCCGCATCGCAGACTGTTGCGTCAAGGTGGTGTGTACGCAGACCTCCATCGTGCGCAATCCAGTCACCCGAATAAGAAAGGGTTCTTTTTCTGGAATCGTTAGTGCTTGGTAAGTAACCCTATAATGGCACTCCGAGAGACACTAACTGCTGGTTGGGAAACGCCGAATTGGCTGACCAAGGCTCTGTGGCCATTGTCCCAGGTTTATCGCGGTGCCTATGAGCTGAACCGTCTGAGTTATCAAGTCGGCTTGCGTGCGGTGTATCGTCCACCGGTGCCGTTGATCGTGGTGGGAAATTTAACCGTTGGCGGAACCGGCAAAACCCCGTTAGTCGTGCATATTGTTCAACTGTTGAAAGCACAGGGTCTGCGCGTTGGAATCATCAGTCGTGGATATCACAGTCGGGCCACTGATTTTCCGCTGTTGGTTGATGATACTACCGATGTGCGCTTGGCCGGTGATGAGCCGAGCCTTTTGGCACGCCGCACCGGAGTACCTATCGTAATAGGTCCGAATCGACGCGCGGATATCGAACGGTTGGTGGCGAACGGTGACTTAGATGTCATTGTGTCCGATGATGGATTACAACATCATGCTCTCGCACGCGACGTTGACGTGTGTTTGATCGATCAAACAAGGCCGAGCCACAACACCTATTTATTGCCCGCAGGCCCGTATCGTGAATCACCAGCGCGGCAGGCGCATCTGGATTTTTTAATTCATCACATTGGTCCGAATTCAAAAACAAGCGGATTCACAATGCAGTTGGTGCCCGATATGCTCACGGCCGTTGCGTCATCAAATACCGCGGTGCCGCCCTCGTCAGGGCGGATTCACGCTGTCGCAGGTATCGGCAACCCGCAACGCTTTTTCAGGACCTGTGAACAACTGGGTTTTACCGTGATCCCGCATGCATTTCCAGATCATTACCAATTTACCGCAGCGGATATCGATTTTGGTGCCGATGCTGTTGTGTTGATGACAGAAAAAGATGCAGTTAAATGTGACAAAATAGCGGATCATCGGCATTGGTATGTGCCGGTCAGCGCGCAACTAAGCTCCGGCTTTGATCACGCGTTGCTGGACCGGCTTTCATGTATTAACAATTCATAAAATTATGAGTATTGACCCCAAACTTCTAGAAATGTTGTGTTGCCCAGTGACCAAAGGGCCGCTTGAATATGATGCAGAAAAGCAAGAGCTGATCTCTAAATCAGCCAGACTGGCGTATCCAGTTCGAGACGGCATACCGGTGTTGCTTGAAGAAGAAGCTCGTGAGTTAAAATCCGAGACCTAAGCATGACATTTTCGGTCGTTATTCCGGCGCGATACGCGTCGACACGCTTGCCAGGCAAAGCCTTGGCGGATATCGGCGGTAAGCCGATGATTCAGCACGTGGTCGACCGCGCGAACCAGTCGGCTGCTAGTCGCGTTATCGTGGCGACCGATGATTCGCGCATCGCGGCTGTGCTGCGTGATGCGGACTGTGAAGTCTGTATGACTCGAGCCGACCATGTCAGTGGTAGCGATCGTCTGGCCGAAGTAGTCACTTTACTCGGGCTGTCAGACGATGAGGTGGTGGTTAACGTGCAAGGCGATGAGCCGTTGATACCTAGTCGACTAATCGATCAGGTAGCCGATTCGCTAACCCAAGCCGAGCATGCGGTGATGTCGACGGCCGCCAAAGCAATCGAGGATGATGCGGATATCTTCAATCCAAATGTGGTCAAAGTAGTGTTTGCGCGTGATGGTCAGGCAATGTATTTTTCGCGCGCGCCGATTCCGTTTGCACGTGATCAGCGCACCACGTCAGCTTGGCATCACATCGGTATCTATGCGTATCGAGCGGGCTATCTGCGGCGGTATCCAGATTTACCTGCGAGCGTAATTGAAACCACTGAATCGTTGGAGCAGTTGCGTGTTTTGGATAATGGCGATGCGATTATGGTTGAACAAGTCGATTATTTTACTGGGATTGGCGTGGATACGCCGCAAGATCTGGAACGTGTGCGATCGATGCTGGAAGCCTCGCAACAGGGGGGCGAATGAAGACCAAAGTGTTATTTGTGTGTATGGGGAATATTTGTCGATCGCCGACGGCGCACGGTGTCATGCAACACAAGGTGGAAGCCCGCGCATTGGGTAATCGAATCGAAATCGATTCGGCCGGTACGCATGCTTACCATGTCGGAGAGCAGTCCGACCCTCGGTCGCGCTCGACAGCTGCGCGTAAAGGTATCGATATGGATTTTATTCGAGCTCGCAAGATTTCGATTCTCGATTATGACGAGTATGACTATATTCTTGCCATGGATGCCGACAACCTGGACCTAATTCAGTACTACGCGCCAAAAAACTATCACGCTAAGGTGTCGTTATTCTTGGCGTACGCCAATCAGGCCGGTACGGTAGATGAACACGAAGTACCCGACCCGTACTACGGAGGTGAAGCCGGCTTTGAACACGTTTTCAGCTTGGTGGATCGTGGTTGTGATGCGCTGATTGAGCATATATTGAGCGCATGAGCGTCGTTTTAAAAAAATTGACCGTACGCGTGGCCGAGCAAAGGCTCGAAGGATTTGATGCCAAACATCAGAAAGCTTTTGAAGCGCAAGTTTCGACTGCGAGAAACGGGGTTGGTCAGCGTTTTGGAAGTGAATGCACGCCGTTGGGTGAGCATCGGATTCGAGCGAAAATTGGTGCAGACGCACCAGAGAATGCGGTATTTGTTGGTCGTCGTGCAACCGGCGAAATTTACACGCCTTGTTTGTCTGCAGCATTTCCCCAACGAGATTGGATACTGACGCGTATTTTGTGGTTATGTGGCACGCAGTTAGGTTTTAATCGTGGTGGTTTGGTCGACACACAGCGACGCTATATCTATCTGCATGGGTGTCCGGACAGTCACCCAATGGGGCAACCCAGTTCACATGGCTGCGTAAAAATGCGTAACCGAGATATCATGACCTTATTTGACCTGGTGGAGATTGGCACTCAGGTCCAGATTGTTGAATAACTATTGAGTACTGAGTGACTATGCCGAACACGCCCGAATATCAGCCTCTTGGACCCGTGATGGTCGATGTAGCAGGTCTAACTCTGACGCCTGATGAAATTGACCGATTACGGCACCCGAGCGTCGGTGCGGTGATTTTATTTACGCGTAACTTTGCCTCCAAACAACAACTGCAGGCACTGATTACTCACATTAAATCCTTGCGTTCACCGGCCTTGTTGGTGGCAGTTGATCAAGAAGGTGGACGGGTACAGCGTTTTCAGGAAGGCTTTACTCGATTGCCTGCTGCGCAATACTTTGGCGAATTGTGGGAGCAGAATAAGCACACTGCGCCTATGGCGGCATACACATCAGCGTTCACGATGGCCAGCGAGTTGATTGAGCTTGGTATAGACATCAGCTTTGCGCCTGTGTTTGATGTTTGCAGTCAGGCCAGCGAGGTGATTGGAGACCGCAGCTTTCACTCAGACCCTGCGGTTGCTGCTGAGTTGCTCGGCGCGTATATTGATGGTATGCACGCTGCGGGTATGGTGTCGATAGCTAAGCATTTTCCCGGGCATGGCGGGGTTGCGAATGACTCACATCATTGTCTGCCGACTGACGGTCGAGCTTTTGAGGCGATTTTTGAGCACGACCTGCGGCCTTACCGTGCGTTGATTGACGAAATTGACGGGGTTATGTCGGCGCATGTAGAGTTTCCAGCGTGTGATGAACATATCCCAACATACTCCAGTTTTTGGTTGCAGGACATCCTGCGTCAAAAGCTCGGGTTTGAAGGCGTCATCTTCAGTGATGACCTGAGTATGCAAGGTGCCGTTGATGCGACCGATAATCCCGGATCAATTCTTGAAAGCGCGCAACGTGCAATCTACGCTGGGTGCGATATGGTGTTAGTGTGTAATCAGCCACAGCTGGCGGACCAGCTACTTGCAGAGCTGAAATTCGAGCCCAATGAGGTCCTTTCAGCTAAGTTGTCGCGTCTCTCAGCGCGTCGAAATTAACGTTTGAAAAGAATCGGTTATGAATAAATTATTACAAATTTCTGCGGTTATCGCCTTGCTGGGATTTCCATTTGCGGTGCTCGGTTTTCGTATGGATCTATTTGGCTTTGGTGTGAGCGCCAGCATTATTAAATGGTCTGTGTTTCTGGCACTGGGATTGTTCGTGCTCAGTATGATTGTCACGTTTTGGAAACGACGCAGTAACCCCGGCTTGGCGAAATCAGCACGTTTGGCTGCCTGGATTGCAATGGTGCCGATTCTGGGTGTGGCCGCATTGAAATTTGGCGCCGACGGGGTTCCGCCAATCCACAATATTTCGACGGATATCGAAAATCCGCCGGTATTTGATGTGATAACCGAAGTCCGTGCCGCAGAGCACAACCCGCTGGCCTACAACGCGGAAGTGCTTGGTCCTGTGCAGTCGCAAGCCTACCCGGCGGTAAGAACACTGGCGTCGTCGCTGGCTAAACCGGCAGCGGTCGAGCGTGCTGCTGCCTTAGCCGTGGAGTTGGGTTGGGACGTGGTGAACGTCAATGCCGAAGCGGGGATCGTGGAAGCCACAGATACCACTAAACTTTGGGGGTTCAAAGATGATATCGTGGTGCGCGTCACGAGCACCGAGGCAGGAAGCTTGATTGACTTGCGCTCAGTGTCACGCATTGGGGTCAGTGACTTGGGCGCCAATGCGAAACGTATCACTGAATTTTTGGACGCATTTAAGACCGCGGGTTAATGGATTTAGGCGGTGATGAGCACCGCCTTAGACCCTGATCGTTTCAGACATATGTTGCTGAGCGTCACTCGGCAACTTAATTACGGCTATCCAAGATTCCCAAGCGATTTAGCAAACCTTTCTCTGGTTGTGTCGGCTCGGTAATCACCGTGCCGCCATGTTGCTTGTCTTCAGTGCTGGGTTCGAGTTGCTGAACGTTAGCTAAATCGACATCGCCCGTTAATTTGACCAGCTTGTTGCCTTCAAATAACACCGTAATCAATCGCTGAGACGTTTCTTTTTTGGCTTGATCACGCTTGGAATAGAAATAATCCCAGCGTTGCTCATTGAATGGGTCGATTACCATGGGTGTGCCAAGAATAAACAGGACTTCCTGTTTGCTCATACCATAGCGAATTTCACGTAGATCGCTGTTGTTGATGATATTGCCTTGCTGAATGTCAGGTTGGTAGGGCCGAATGCAGGCGCTGAGGCTGAGTGCGCATGCTGCAGCAAGAGCGATTAACTTGGCGTTTTTACTAGTCAGGATGATCATGGTTCTGTGCTTGGTTTGATCTCGGTTTTGATGCTTAACTGTGTGCGACGTTTAAAGTTCCATCAACACCGCGATTTCATCGCAATTATGAAATTTGTAGCAGTTTACACAAATTCCCCAGATTTTCTCGGGAAATATCTCTTTGTTAACGGTTTTGAAGCCCATTCGATGAAAAAAATCCGGCACATAGGTGAGTGCCATCAGTCGTTTCACCTGGCGTGATCGTGCCAAATGAATTAATTCCTGCACAATGGCTCGACCAAGCCCGGATCGCTTGATGTCGGTGCGAACCATTAGGCTGCGTACTTCAGCAAGCTCTTCGGTAAAGTGCTCGAGTGAGCCGCAGGCCAGCAGTTCCCCGTCTATTTCTACTACGTGGAAATGAGCCAGGTTATTCTCGATATCAGCGCGCGTGCGTGGTAATAAGTCACCCATGGCTGCGTAATGATTCAGCAGCGACTGGATGGCCGGAATATCCGACGCCACGGCCTTACGAACAGGAACAGTTGTGTGTGACATGGTGGTTAGGTTACTGGTTGGCTGCCAACATTTCTTGCGCATGAGCGCGGGTTCGATCGGTAATGGTTTCGCCGCCCAACATTCGTGCAATTTCGACAGTGCGACCATCTGCGTCCAATTTTACCAATGTGGAGTACGTTCCCTGTTCATCGCTGACTTTATCGATGTAAATATGCTGTTGGCCTTGAGCGGCGACTTGAGGCTGGTGCGTAATGCACAGTACCTGAGCATGGTTGCCCAATTCACGCAATCGTGTACCAACAATTTGTGCCACGCGACCACCGACACCGACATCAACTTCATCAAAAATTAAGGTCGGTGTGTCGAGTTTCTGGCTGGTGATAACCTGAATCGCGAGACTAATACGTGACAACTCGCCTCCGGACGCGGTTTTATTTAATGGCTTAAGCGGCATACCGTGGTTGGTGCTGACCAGGAATTCAATCTGATCAATCCCATGGTCGGTGACCACGATTTCATCGCTGATCTGTGGTTCTACAGCAATAGAGAGTTCGCCGCCGCGCATGCCTAGGTCCTGCATTTGCGCCGTAATTTCTGCTGACAATTGTTCGGCCACCAGTTGGCGTTTTTCAGACACCGCTTGGGCAATTTTGGTATAACTCTTCTTGAGATCCGCAATTTCACGCGCAAGCTTTTCTGGCCGCGAGCTTTTGTCTTTCAATGTTTCCAGCTCATCAAGTAGGGCCTGATGTTTGGCGGGCAAGGCTTCTTCACTGCAGCGGTGCTTGCGTGCCAAGTTGATTAGGGTGTCTCGGCGTTGTTCGATTTCTCGAAGTCGCTCTGGGTCCTGATCGATCTTGTTGAGCACACTGTTCAATTCGCTGCGGGCCTCCTCAATTTGCGCCAACGCGGAATTCAACAACTCACCCGTGGTATTGAGTGTCGGGTCAAACTCTTGCAGATCGCCGAGCGCATGAATTTGTCGACCTAACTCAGACGTTAGGTTTACATCCTCATTGAGGAATAGCCTGTCGAGCGCTTGTTCAATGCCATCAATCAAGGCTTGTGCATTATTCAGGCGCGCATATTCGACTTCCAACTCGGCGTATTCGCCTTCTGTGACGCTGACTTCCTCAAACTCACTGAGTTGAAATTCAATTAATTCTATTTTGTCGGCATTATCGCTACGAACTTGGGTTGTTGTACCCAGTTCTTTTTCCAGTCGACGAATCTTGCTCGCGAGTTTAGCCATCATCTCGATGGCGTCTACATGACCGGAATACTGATCTAAAATACGGCGTTGATCAGCTGAGCGCGACAGCGATTGATGCTCATGTTGGCCGTGAATGTCCACCAACAAGTATCCGAGTTCTTTTAGGCTTGCTAGGGTGGTCGGTTGATCGTTGAGATAACATTTGGTTGGTTTATCAACTCGGACTACGCGGCGAATCAAACATTGATCCTCTTCGCCGACCAAATCATGCTTCTGCAACCAACTCTGCACGGACTGGAGACCACGAATATCAAACCACGCTGTCAGCTCACACTGAGATTCGCCGTGACGCACCAGGTCCGGTTCAGCGCGCGCGCCCAGCAACAGATCCAGCGCATCGAGTAAGATCGATTTGCCGGCGCCGGTTTCACCGGTAACCACAGTTAAGCCGTCATCAAACTCAATTTCGAGCTGTTTGATGATCGCAAAGTTGCGGATATGTAGTTCTCGTAGTGCCATAGCGCGAGTATACCAATTTCTCGGCAGAAGCTAGCGCGTTTCTTGCTCACTTCCCCAGCCGAGTTTGGCACGCAGCATGGCAAAATAGTTGTAGCTCCGGGTGTGGACTAATTTAACGGAGTGACTGGAACGCTTGATCTCGACCGTTTCATCGCCGACCAAGCTGTAACCGATTAAACCGTCGGATGAAACATGGGCGCAATTCTCTGTTCGGTTATGAATCGTGAAGCTCAGTACGCTCGACGCAGGCAGTGTGATCGGACGGTTGGACAACGTGTGCGGTGAAACTGGGACCATGGAGATGACGTCCGTACCAGGATGCATTATGGCGCCGCCCGCCGACAGCGCATACGCCGTCGAGCCAGTCGGTGTCGCAATAATGACACCATCCGAGCGCGCAGAGGTCACAAACTGTTGATCTACTTCGACTTGCCAGCTGATGAGTTTTTCCAGCGCATGACGCCCAATAACGATGTCATTCAACGCTGATTGATGGTAAAGCGCTTCGTCACCGCGCCGGACCGTCACGTCGAGCATCATGCGGTGCTCGATACTGTACTCTCCGCGTAGAATTTGATCAATTTCACTCAGCATGTTGTTGAGTGGAATGTCGGTCAGAAAACCTAAACGACCGCGGTTTACACCGACGACGGGAACCTGCACATCGGCCATTTTACGTGCGACGTGCAGCATCGTGCCATCGCCGCCAATCACGATCGCCAGGTCGATATCCACGTGCATGGCATCATGCAGTAGTTCTTGCGGCAGCTCACGCGTAATCTCAGCAGCCGTAGTGTGACCAAGCTTAACGCGCAAACCCTTTTGTTCTAAGTGTTGCGCCAGGGCTTTCACCGGAGCTTCTACGCTGGCGTCTTGAAATTTGCCGAATACGCCGATAGTTTTAAACATGCAGGTTTTGAATTATGATTGGTAGCGTTCCATTGTCGCTAATTACCCTTGAGCTTGTCCAGTCAAGCTCATCACCTTCATACCGGAGGGCAGAACGGTAAGAGGTTTAAATTAAAACGCCTGCGATCAAACTGACTGGTTTTATTGGCTATATTAATATCGGATATTTACCCCTCATGACCTTAGATGCTCGTGCTGAAAACGTACTTAAAAATCTGGTAGAGACCTATATCCAAGAAGGTCAACCGGTCGGTTCGCGTACTCTGTCGAAACTGCCGCAACTTGACGTGAGTTCAGCGACGGTGCGTAACGTGATGGCGGACCTAGAAGAGCTTGGACTTATTAAGTCACCGCATACGTCGGCAGGTCGTATTCCAACCGCACAAGGCTATCGCTTATTCGTCGACAGTATGATCAAAGCGTCACCCATGACCAACGCGACAGTGACGGAGCTCCGAGAGCGCTTTAATAATGAGTCTGATCCTGAAACTCTGATCGCGCATGCCTCGGACTTATTGTCTGACCTCAGTCGCTTTGCTGGGGTTGTGGTGCTGCCGAATCATGCCACTGCACGGTTTCATCAAATTGAGTTTCTACGTCTGAGCGATACGCGGGTATTGGCAATCTTAGTTACCGAAGACGGGCGCGTCCAAAATCGAGTATTGCCGACGGCGGATAAGTTTACCGAAGCTGAGTTGATTGAAGCCGCAAACTTTTTTAATAGTCGATATAAAGGCAATTCGTTGGACGCCGTACGACGCCTGTTAATTGAAGACATGCACCATGACAACGATCAGATGCATCGTTTAAACCGGACTGCGATGCAGGCAGCCTCGCGTGTTATTTCAGAAGAAGAGGCGAGTCAGAAGAACAAGGATGTAGTATTGAGTGGCGAGCAAAAACTACTTGACGTGCCAGATCTCTGTCAGATCGAAACGCTTCAGCGTTTGTTTGATGCTTTCAAAACCAAACGCGATTTGCTGGATCTATTGGATCGCAGCCTCAAAGCCGAGGGCGTCAGCGTGTTTATCGGTGAGGAGTCAGGCTATTCAGCGTTGGGCGAATGCAGCGTGATTGCCAGCCCGTATGAAGTCGATGGCAAGGTTTTAGGTACACTGGGTGTGGTTGGTCCTACACGTATGGCGTACTCAGATGTTATTTCCGTGGTCGACGTGACTGCCAAGCTTCTCAGCCAAGCATTGACTTTGTCGGCCAGAGCTTAAGCAGTGAGCATGACGCCAAATACGCAGGTTGGCGGTGGTGTTAAAAAGATACTCTATGCGCTGCGCACCATTCAACGCATAGGCTTACTTGATTCGCGAAAGGCCTTAAGTGCCAACAACGCCTGCAAGGCCTGTGGGCTGGGTATGGGGGGTCAGGCCGGCGGTATGACGAATGAGCTGGGCGAGTTCCCTGCGGTGTGTAATAAAAGTATTCAGGCGCAGTCGACCGATATCCAACCTCCCATACCTGATGCGTTGTTTCGATACTCGCTTGCGGACTTTCGTGCTCTTAGTGCGCATGAGTTGGAACATTTAGGGCGACTTGGGACGCCGATCTTCAAATCTCGCGATGCGACAAGCTTTACACCGGTAACCTGGTCTTGGGCGATTGAGAAGGCAGTCAACTGCCTGCAGCGCACCACGCCAAATCGCACGTTTTTTTACAGTTCAGGGCGCTCATCGAACGAGGCCGGCTTTGTGTTTCAGTTGCTGGCACGGGCGTATGGCACTAACAATGTGAACAACTGTTCGTACTACTGTCATCAGGCGACCAGCGAGGGATTGTCCGGTGCTTTGGGCACGGGTACGGCCACGGTCACTCTGGCAGATCTTGATCGCGCAGACTGTGTGTTTGTGATCGGCGCGAACCCGGCTTCCAATCATCCGCGGTTTATTCACAAGCTCAAAGCCTGTCGTGATCGAGGTGGCGAGGTGGTGGTAATTAATCCTGCGCGTGAGAGCGGTCTGGTTAAGTTTGCGTTACCCAAGAGTCCCAAATCATTGTTGCGCGGCGGTGATGAAATCGCGAGTCATTACGTGCAACCGCGGATTGGCAGCGATGCCAGTTTGTTGGCCGGTATCGCAAAGCAGATCCTTGACAGCGACCGAACTGATACCGAGTTTATTGCCACCCATACGAGCGGGTTTCACGGTCTACGTGCTGAGCTAGCTGAGCTCGCTTGGCCTGACATCGAAGCTGCGACCGGTCTAGCCAAAGTGGAGATTGTTAAAATCGCCGATGTGTATGCGCGCTCCAAACACACCATATTCGCTTGGGGTATGGGCATCACGCATCACGCGCACGGTGTGGAAAATGTCGAGGCGATTGTAAATCTTTGCTTGTTGCGCGGCATGCTCGCGCGCGAAGGCGCTGGGTTGCTACCCTTGCGTGGACACAGCAACGTTCAGGGAGTTGGTACTATTGGTGTCAAACCAACGCTGGATGACCAAATACTGGACCGGGTGGAAGCCGCACTGAATATATGCTTACCGAGCCGGCAGAGTGAGACTGGGCTAGACACAATGGCCTGCCTCGAGGCAGCGGATCAAGGCAAGATGGACGCGGCAGTATTGCTCGGTGGTAACTTGTTTTCAGCTTCACCCGATACCCAATGGGTCACCCGTGCAATGAATAAAATCGGCACTCGTATTTGCATGACAACCACACTTAATGCAAGTCATGTGCAAGCGTGTGATGACAGTGAATTGCTGGTGTTGCCGGTGGCCGCCCGGGATGAAGAGCCGGAGCCTACCACGCAGGAATCTATGTTTAATTTCGTGCGGATGAGTGACGGTGGCATTCAGCGGATTGCGAATGCCCGCTCCGAAGTGTCTGTGTTAGCGGATATCGGAGAGCTATTGTTGCCTGATCTGCGGTTCTCGACGCTGCGAAGCCATACGAGCGTGCGCGAGATAATTGCCGAATCCGTGCCAGGAATGCAGGCTTTGGCTGAGATTGATACACACAAACGAGAGTTTCACGTTGAGGGTCGTTTACGCCATACACCGACGTTTTCGACCTCCGATCAACGCGCGCAGTTTCGTCCGGTCAAGTTGAGTTCAGCCAGAGAGGCCCAATCTCGACCATTCACCTTGATGTCTGTTCGGAGTGAAGGGCAGTTTAATTCCATTATCTATGAAGAACACGACAGCTATCGCGGTACCAAACAACGTTGGGTGGTTATGATAAGTGAGCACGATGCTGCAACATTGGGGCTAGCGCATGGTGACTGTGCTGATATTGCGTCTGACAATGGGGTCATGGAGGCAGTGGCGGTACACCTGTTCGACCTGCCAGCCGGTGATGTCATGGCCTACTACCCAGAAGCCAACATTTTAGTCGGGCGAGACCGTGATCCGCGTAGCAAGACCCCAGGATTTAAGTCAGTCGCGGTGAGCATCAAGCCCCATCACAAGAATCGCTGAACTAGGAGAGAATCATGCAATCCACGTTAATCTATTGGCCAGTTTTACTTCAACTTAGCATTCCATTATGGGTGATTGGTTTGAATGGTGTTCGCAAAGCGGCGGCCCGCAAGGCAGGTTTACAACGACCAGAAAGTACAGTGGACAACAAGGCTTGGCCGTTACCAGTGGTGTTAACCTCAAACGCACTGGATAATCAATTTCAGTTCCCGGTGGTGTTCTACGTGTTGTGTTTGATGTTGGCGCACAGTGGCGGTGTCACGCTATTGAGCTTGGCACTGGCTTGGTTGTACGTGGGCTTGCGTTGGGTGCATGCCATGGTCCACGTGACGAACAATGTGATTGCATTACGTTTCGGATTTTTTCTAGCCAGTATGTTGGTGCTACTCGGGCTTTTCTTTACCTGCGTTGTGCACCTTGCCTTTTAAGATACAACCAGTACGTCAGCGCAGGCAACGGCTATTCTGAGTGGAGATGAGGTGCGGAATTCATATTTCCGGTGCCAGTAAATAGACGCCTGACTGGCATCTGATGTGCTATTACTAAAAAGTAATCCACTGGCCATTGGAGGGTAACAAATGCGCCCTTACTATCTAGGGAGTCAATGCGATACTTTGCACTTGTTGAGAAAGTAATGTTCTCATGTTTTGCGTGCAAATCGACATTTGGCATACCCTGACTATTGTTCAATCGGGTTGGTTCTATATTTAGGAGATGTTAATGAACAAACTAATTTCAAATTCAATCGTTCCAATTTTGAAGTGGGGCGCTGTGGTGGTGGCCACCGCTGCTGTGGTGATTTCAGTCCAGGCCAATGCCGATGGCGACAAACCAACTACCGCTCTATATTCTAGCGATGCGCCGATTGTGGCTGAGGATATTGTGCCGGCGGCACAATTACGCTCAGACGCCATGGGAAAACGCTCTTGGAGCCCATCTGATGGCTTTGCGGATTTGGTGGAAGACGTGAGTCCAGCGGTGGTTCACGTGGCGACCGCAGGGATTATCGAACGTCGCCGATTTGGACGCAATAGCCCGGAATATCGTCAATTCCGTGGCCCGCGTGGATTTGAAGATTTTTTTCGAGAATTTTTCCCAGACCAGTTTCCGGATATGCCGCAAGAAAACGAGCTGGAATCCGATGATGAAGATGAGAAACAAACGCAGCCACTGGGTATCGGCTCGGGATTCATCGTTAGTGCTGACGGTTATGTCGTCACTAATCATCATGTGATTGATCGTGCGGATGAGATCGTGGTTACCTTGCCAGATGGCACGGAGTACGAGGCTGAAATTCAGGGCAGTGATCCGAAAACCGATCTTGCCTTACTGAAACTTAAAGATGCGTCGAGCTTGCCGTATTTAGTGTGGGGCGACGACAAGAAATCGCGTGTCGGTGACTGGGTGTTGGCAATTGGTAACCCATTCGGTCTGGGTGGCTCAGCCAGTACTGGCATTATTTCGGCACGTGGCCGAGATATTCACGCTGGACCGTATGATAATTTTATTCAGGTTGACGCTGCGATCAACCGAGGCAATTCGGGTGGTCCACTGTTCAATATGAATGGCGAAGTGATTGGGATCAACTCGATGATTTACTCACCTTCCGGTGGCAGTGTTGGTATTGGGTTCGCAATTCCAGCCAGCATGGCCAAAGGCGTTATTGATCAACTACGTGACTCAGGGCAGGTGCAACGCGGTTGGATCGGCGTGACAATCGGCGAAATCACCGAAGAGCTGGCCGAGGTGTTTGGACGTGATAACGAAGAAGGCGCATTGATTTCACAGGTGGCCGATGGCTCACCAGCAGACAAAGCTGGTCTGGTAGCTGGTGACATTGTCCTGTCTTTTGATGGTAAGAAAATCAAAGAGATGCGTAACCTTCCGCGAACCGTGGCCCAGTCACCAGTTGGCAAGACATATGACATGACTGTATGGCGCAATGGCAAAGTTAAGAAACTCAAGATTACCACCGAGGTCTTTCCGGAAGACGACACACTGGCTGGAGCAGCACCGCAACAAGAGAAGCCCGTAGAGCAAGAAAGTGATGAATTGTTGGGTGCCGAGTTGAGTGAACTCAATGACGCGCTCCGCGGACGTTATCGCATTGCCGATACGACTCAGGGTGTGTTGATCACGGCGGTAAAGCGCGGTGGTATGGCAGCCAAGAACGGCTTACAAGTCGGTGATGTCATCACTCGTTTTGACAACCAGTCGGTAACCACACCGGACGACGTGACGCGTGCCCTCAAAGCTGCGTCAAAAGCCGGTGACACCTCGGTCGCTGTGTTGCTAAACCGACGTGGCAATGCTGGTTTTCTGGCATTCAAACTCAAATAAGTCGGATCAAGTCAATACTCACACTTGATTTCCAATCGCTGGCGGCTCCCGGCTGGTATTGCTGGGAGCTGTTCGGCAAATAGCGTAAAATAGACGGAAACATAAAATGACTAAGAAAAATATGATCCGAGTACTCGTCGTGGAAGACGACAAAGAGACGGCGGCCTATATCGTTAAGGGGTTGACTGAATGTGGTCACATCGCTGATCACGCGCAGGATGGCCGGGAAGGGCTGCTGATGGCAGACTCCACCGAGTATCAAGTGATCGTCGCTGATCGCATGTTACCGAAAGTCGATGGCGTGACTATGACTCGTACCTTGCGTGGCAGTGGGAATCGCACACCGATTCTTATGTTAAGTGCATTAGGTGACGTCGATGACCGAGTGGTTGGTTTAAAGGCTGGTGCCGACGATTACTTGGTAAAGCCGTTTGCGTTTTCCGAGTTGCAAGCTCGAATCGAAGCGTTGGTGCGCCGCGCTGAGCCAGAATCACCGGATACAGTGCTGAAAGTAGCTGATCTGGAGATGGATCTGCTCAAGCGAGAAGTTCGACGCGCGGATGAAAAAATTGATTTGCAGCCACGCGAGTTCCGTTTACTGGAATACTTGATGCGTCATAGCGGTCAGGTGGTTACTCGCACGATGTTGCTGGAAAAGGTTTGGGACTACCATTTCGACCCTCAAACCAATGTGATTGATGTGCATATCAGCCGTCTGCGCGGTAAAATCGACAAAGAGTTTGATGTGTCGTTGTTACACACGGTGCGTGGCGCCGGCTATATGTTGAGTGAACCAGATTAGTCCTTTTAAAAGTTCAGCGTTCCGTATAACGCTGGTTTATGTCGTCCTGTTTGGCATTTCGGTATCCATTATTCTGGGTTTTATATACTGGTCTACGATCGTATATAAGACCCAGCAGACCGACGATGATATCAATGCCGAAATTCTAGAGCTGACCGAAGTCTACGAGCAGAAAGGTTATCCCGGCCTGGTGATTCTGTTGTCGGAGCGCATTGAGCGCTTGCGGCCAGGTGACCCAACCCTGTATTTGTTAACCGATCACCGATACCAGCCCTTGGTTGGTAACATTTATCCGTGGCCAAAAGTGGCGCGCGACGTTAAAGAAGGGTGGCTTGAATTTCGGCTGGAAGACGGCGAGCGTCAAGGTGTGGATGGTGAGTTTACCGCACGTGCTAAAACGTTCGTGGTGGAAAACCGATTTAATTTGTTGGTCGGGCAGGGCATGAAGGATTTGACGACCCTGAAAGCACTGGTCGGTAGAGCGCTGATTTGGGGTTTGATCTTGACCTTGGCGTTGGGTGTCATTGGCGGTTTTATGATGCGCCAGACACTCCGCAGTCGACTGGGTGCCATAAACCAGACCAGCCGTAAGATTATGCAGGGCGATTTACGTAAACGCATTGCCACCCGTGGTACCGGTGATGAGTTTGATGAACTGGCAAACAACCTCAATAGCATGTTGGACCAGATCGAACATGGTATGGAAGGCGTGCGGCGCGTGTCTGATAACATTGCACACGACTTAAAAACCCCTCTCGCACGACTAAAGAATCGGGTCGAAGAGCTGCGTTTACGGGTGGATCCTGGGAGTGAGGAAGAAGCTGCGGTAGACCAGATCATTCAAGAGGCAGATGGCTTACTTGCCACGTTTAATGCCTTGCTCCGAATTGCCCGTATTGAGTACAGCGAGCAGCGTAAAGGATTCAGTTTGGTTGATGTCAATTCTATTTTGTCAGACTTGCAGGAGCTCTATGAGCCCTTGATAGAAGAGAAAGGGCAATCGCTGTCAGTACAGATTGGTGGTCCTATGGAAATCTACGCGGATCGCGATATGTTATTTCAGGCATTAGCCAACCTGTTGGATAATGCGATCAAATACACGCCTGATCGAGGTCAGGTGTCTATCCGCTCTGCAAAATCGGAAGGCCAATGGTTGGTTGAGATTGCCGATAATGGTCCGGGAATACCGGAATCAGAGTACGAAAAAGTCGTACAACGTTTTTATCGCTTAGACCAAAGTCGCACCACGCCCGGCAGTGGCTTGGGCCTGGCACTGGTGTTTGCGGTATTGAAAGTGCATCGTTTGGAGCTGCAGTTTGCTGACAATATGCCTGGACTAAAGGTGCAGATCATCGCGGATCCAGCCGTGGTGACGAAACCGTTGATCCATGAGTCTGATGGGGACACGCAAGGCCGAGCTGTTTATTTGCCGGGCACACAGCCTGCGTAACTATCGGAACGTAAGCAGTGACCTTCAAATACTGCGGATTAACGCAGTTTCACCACGCGATAAGCTTGCGCCGAGTTGCTCGGCAGCGCATCATCGCCACGGATTCGAATGAGTCGTCGATGGACTGGTTTGCCTACCCATTGATCCCAAACCCAGATGCCACGCTCATCTTGCTCGATATAGATTGCGGCATGATAACCTCGTCGGCTAGGGTAGCGATTGCCTTTGAAGGTCGCGATAATGGTGCCAGGAGTTAAGTCCGCATTGAGAACCGTTTCACCTGGTCGCCAGTCGACGGTGTCTGGTGCGCCGCTGCATCGCTTAATGAGCGATACACAGTGTCCGTCGCCAACCACGCGGTCGCGGTACTGGTGTGCATCTTTGCATACCAGGTCTGACATCAAAGCGCGGTGGTCGGTCTGCCAAGAGCGGCTTGCTACGCACGCGGCCATGCTGCCCAGCACAGCGCAGACCAACAGGGTCTGGTAGATGCGTTTAGAGGCGGTAAACCGGTGTGTATTATTCACGCGGAAATCACTGCTGCTTGCCTAATATTCATAACATTATACTAACTTGATTTTACACTATGACTCAAAATACCCGCGTTTTAATTATTGAAGATCATAAAGACATCGCCGAGATGCTCTACGATTATTTCGAGCGCCGCGATTACGAGATGGACTACGCCAGTGATGGTCGAATGGGCTTCAATCTCGCGAGTCAAAACGAATACGATATTATCTTGCTAGACCTAATGTTGCCGGAAATGGATGGGTTGGATGTGTGTCGAAAATTGCGTGAAGAGTCCAAAGTCTATACACCGATTCTGATGCTGACTGCACGTGACACGCTGGAGGATAAAGTTAAAGGACTCGAAACTGGCGCAGACGATTATTTAGTTAAGCCATTTGAGATCCTCGAACTCGAAGCGCGCATCAAAGCGCTAATGCGCCGTAAAGGGCAGATCGCGCAGCAAGAAGTGTTGACGGTGGGGGACTTAGAGCTGGATACTGGCACACTCGAAGTGCAGCGCTCCGGTCAGCCAATTTACTTATCGCCAATCGGTTTGAAAATCTTAACCATTTTGATGAAAGAATCGCCAAAAGTCGTCAGCCGCAACCAACTAGAACACGAGATCTGGGGCGATATTTTGCCCGACAGCGATACATTGCGCAGCCATATGTACAATCTGCGCAAACAAATCGACAAGCCATTTGATCAGCCGCTGCTGCAAACAATTCAGTCCCGTGGCTATCGCATTGGTGACGCGCCATAATGTATCTTGGGCTGTGGTAGCCGAAGTTCAGGGAGCGCCAAGATTGCCTCGAGGCGACTCGATCACTGTGTGATGATGAAATTGAAATAATGAAAAATTCAGATCTGCGGCAGTCGATCATTCGTTCCAAGATTAGCCGAAAAATGACCTTACAGGCGTGTCTGATCGCCTTGGTCGCGGTGCTTGGTATTGGTTTTGCGAGCGTGGTTATCGAACAGTTTTTGGTCAAGCAAGCGCTTATTGGCGAATCAAAACATTTCTGGGAGTCGTACTCTCAAAATCGGGATTTTCCACCGCCAAACACCGACAACCTCAAAGGTTATCTGACCAGTAGCGACTCGGAGCTGGGTATGCCAGAGGATCTGCAGGGCTATGGTTTGGGCTTCCACAAAATGCATGGGCAGACCGCGCACTCATTGCTGTATGCCAGTGAGTCCGACGCGCATCCCGGCAAACGGTTGCACCTTTTGTTCGACGGCAAGAGTGTGTTGCGACTGGCGATCTATTTCGGTATCTTTCCGTTAACCATTGTGCTGGTGCTGATTTATGTGGCGGCTTGGTGGGTTTATCGGGAATCTAATCACCTGTTAAGCCCAATAGTTTGGCTCGCGAATCGATTTGACCGTTTTGATCCGGCGCACCCAAATGCCAGCTTGGAGGACCTATCGGACGTCCCGGGCGATGTGGACTGGGAAGTCGAAAAATTGGTCAAATCCTTCGGGTCGTACGCACGTCGGATTCGGCGCTTTGTGGAGCGCGAGCGCGCTTTCACGCGCGATGCAAGCCATGAGTTTCGTACCCCATTAACGGTTATCAAAATGGCGAGCGACATGATGTTGGCAGAGCAAAATCTAGACGACTATTCGCGCAAGTATGTTACGCGTATCAAAGGTGCAGCGCGTGACATGGAAGAGCTGATCGATGCGTTCTTGATTTTGGCACGTGAGACAGACAAAGAATTTGAAGACGAGCACACCGTGATTGCTGAGATCGTGGAGCACGAAATCAGTGATGCTGGAATCTACCTCGATAACAAGCCTGTCTCAATTGAAGTTGATGAACAGTATCCGCTGGAACTCGATACGGCACGCAAGGTGGTGTCTATCGTGTTGGGCAACTTGATCCGCAATGCGGTTCTGTACACCAACGAAGGCACCGTGAGCGTGATTATCAAAGAACATTCGGTAGTGATCGCGGACACGGGTATCGGTATGACCAAGGATCAGATCAAGAAAATTTTTCAACCCTATTACCGAGCTGATCAACCGGGGAAAACCCAACGCAAAGGCTATGGCGTTGGACTGACAATCGTCAAGCGATTATCGAATCGGTTTAACTGGACTGTCGAAGTTGAAAGTGAGGTAAACGTTGGTACGCGCATCGAGGTGATTTTCGATGAATCATCACGCTCATCTATCGTAACATCGCGCTGGACAAAACGTTGATTTGAAACGCTATCACGGTGAAAAAGCTGGTAATACGTTAGCATACAGCGCATAATTCTCGGCTGATAATCACACTGCTCCGATAGCCAGATGCGACTTGTAAACGCATGTTTAAGTCGCCATAGTTTTAGTCCTCATGAATGAGCGCGAATACGCCGTCCGTCCAAACAAAACGCAAATTAAACGCGAGATAAAAGTACTGAACGAACTCGGGCAGGAACTTATAAAAATGCCGGAGTCAGCACTTAAAAAAGTGCCCCTAAGCGACGCCATGCGCCAAGCCGTGAAGGATGGTAAGCGTTTCCAGCGTGGCGCGTTGCAGCGTCAGTTGCGTCGTATTGCGACACTGATGCAGGAAGAAGATGTTGAGGCTATCCAGTTGGAGCTCGCACGGCAAAAGCAGCCATCAAAACAGCAGACAGCCGAGTTGCACCAGCTGGAGCAATGGCGTGATCGATTGATCGCAGGTGACGAAGGCCTTCTCACCGATCTCATCGACCAGTTCCCGGTTATCGATCGTCAACATATCCGCCAGCTGGTTCGCAATGCTGCCAATGAGCAAAAACGTAATAAACCGCCGAAGTCAGCTCGATTGTTATTCAAATATTTGGCTGAAATAAAGCGCCCCACACTGGCCCCTGATGGGTTGGAAACCGATCCTACAAGCGAGGACGCGGACAATCATAGCTCGGAATAATCCACTCCTTGTTTACTCTCAACAATTTTCGTATTGAATACATTCGCTCATGTTTGGAAAATTAGAAACACTGCCCGCCGACCCTATTCTGGGGCTTAATCAAACCTTTCAGCAAGACTCGAACCCCGACAAAATCAACCTGTCGATTGGTGTGTATCAGAACGCTCATGGCGTGACACCGATTTTTACGGCTGTAAAAAAGGCGGAAGCTCAGTTAATCGACGCGCAGGAGACCAAGTCGTATGCCCCACAGGCTGGTGATCCATTATTTTTACAACACATGACGCAACTTCTGTTAGGCGATTCGCTGAGCGCTCAATTGGGTGATCGGGTTGGTGCGGTGATGACACCAGGCGGCTGCGGCGCGTTACGAATGGGTGCTGAATTGTTGATGCACGCGCGTGAAGGGGCCACGGTTTGGGTCAGTGACCCAACCTGGGCGAACCATTTTCCATTACTCCAGAGTGCGGGTTTGAAGCTTGAAAAGTACGCGTACTACAGTCCAGAAACACACGCTGTGGATTTCAGTAAAATGCTGAGTTCTTTACAAGCGATTCCAATTGGCGATGTGGTGTTGTTGCACGGATGTTGTCACAATCCAACCGGTGCGGATATTACGCCTGAGCAATGGGATCAAGTGATCAGTGTCTTGGCTGAACGACAGTTGACTCCCTTTATCGATGTGGCTTATCAGGGCTTTGGCGACGGTTTAAATGAAGATGCGTACGGCGTACGAGAGGCGGTCAAACGGTTACCGGAAGTGCTGATTGCCAGCTCCTGTTCGAAGAACTTTGGGTTGTATCGTGAGCGAATCGGTGCGGTCATGGTGATCACGCCTGACAGTAAAACAACTGCCGCCGCTAAATCACACATTCTGACCGCTGCCCGTAGCTCGTACAGTATGTCTCCCTACCATGGCGGTGGTATCGTTGGTCATCTATTAAGCGATCCGGCGTTGACACAAGAGTGGCGCAGCGAACTGGAACAAGTCCGTGCGCGCATGAATCGATTGCGCGGTGAACTTGCGGATGGATTGAATCAGAGTCAGACCGTAAAAGACTTTAGCTTCGTGGCACAAAGTAAGGGCATGTTCTGTTATCTTGGTATCCCACTGGACGCCGTGCGTGCGTTGCGTTCCGAATTCGGCATTTATTTGTTGGACAGCACGCGTATCAATGTTGCTGGTCTGTCCACAGAAAACCTGCCCGTTATCATTGATCGCGTATCCAAGGTATTACAGCGTTGAGCTTGGGAACCAGGCTTAGCCTCGTGTCGACACACAATTAGAATAACAAAATTGATATAGAAATCATTGGAGACAAACTATGGCCGCTCGAGGAGAGTTTAGTTCACGCACCGCATTCGTACTTGCCGCATCCGGTTCCGCCATTGGGCTGGGTAACATCTGGGGGTTTCCGATTAAGGTAGCGTCGAACGGCGGCGGGGCGTTTGTCTTTACCTATATCATTCTGACCTTTTTGCTGGCTTATCCCATATTGATGGCCGAGCTGGTCATTGGTCGTTATGCTAAGTCAGACACGGTGCGATCGGTCAACGCTGTGAGTACCCCGGGGTTTCGGCCATTGGCGTTCCTGACTGGTTACTGGGGCATGTTAACCGCCAGTCTGATCCTGAGCTTTTACGCGATTGTCGCTGGCTGGATGGTGTCACACGGTATCGGCGCCGTTGCAGAGTTATTGGGGCAGTCGCAAACTTGGTTTGTGGCGGACTCGGTCGCACGCAGTATTCTATTCAGTGCGGTGTTCTATGTTTTGACAATTGCAATTGTGGCTAACGGCGTGGCCAGCGGGATTGAGAAATGGTCCACGCGTCTGATGCCGGTACTGATTCTTCTGATCATTGCATTGATAATTTATATAGCGATGCAACCTGGTGCCGCAGAGGGTTGGCGAGTGTATTTACAACCGGATTTTTCTAAGGTTTTGGAACCCGGTTTGGTGGTGGACGCATTGAGCCAGGCTTTTTTCTCTTTGTCACTTGGTGTGGGCACCATGATGATTTATGGCTCGTATGTCAGCAAGTCCGAAAACCTGCCTAAGCTGGGTGCGACGGTCGCAGGGATGGATATTGGGATCGCTGTGCTGGCGGGGATGCTGGTGATACCGGCAATGTATGTGGCACAACACAACGGCGTGGTCATTTATGATGATGCCGGTAATCTGATTGAGAGCGGGCGCTTGATTTTCAACGTGCTGCCTTCGTTGTTTGACACCATGGGCGGCGCAGGGGCCGTAGTGGCGATGCTGTTCTTCGCATTGATGAGTATTGCTGCGCTGACTTCTTCGATATCAATGTTGGAAGTGCCAGTTGCCTACGCCAGCGAAAGCCGCGGTATTCAGCGTAAAAAGGCCGCGTGGCTGGTTGGTAGTGGAATCTTCGCCTTCAGCTTGGTAATTATCTTCAACGCTGCTTGGTTGTTTGATTGGGTTGTCCGGATCGCCACAGAGTTCAGTGAGCCATTGATCGGCATTCTATTCTGTGTCTTTGTTGGCTGGGTATGGCAACGCGACAAACTATTGCAAGAACTAAAACAGGGTAGCCCGCATGTGGAGCGTACCCTGTTTTGGAAGATCTGGCCTACTTACGTTAAATTCGTTTGTCCGCTGATCGTGATCGGACTGCTTATACGTAGTTTTGGCTGACCGATTGTTTGAGCTGTCTGAGCTTGGATGCCATTTCTTTCAGACAGCTCTCGGTAGTGTCCCAGCCAATGCAGCCATCGGTGATCGACACGCCGTACTCAAGAGCGGACTTGTCGTCTGTCAGTTTTTGACTGCCAGGGTTTAGGTGACTTTCCAGCATAACTCCGATGATACTTTGATTTCCCTCAAGTATTTGCTGGGTTATGTTCTCTAATACCAATGGCTGTAGTTCGGGGTCTTTATTCGAATTAGCATGACTGCAATCCACCATAATATTGACGGGCAGGGCCTTATCTCTCAGTTCCCGTTCCGTTAGGCGCACATTGACCGAATCATAGTTTTGCTTGCCGCCACCGCCACGCAGCACAATGTGTGCGTATTGGTTGCCAGACGAATGTACGATCGACACCTTGCCTTGGGGATCGATGCCCAGAAAGCTGTGGCCACTGCTCACAGATTGCAGTGCATTAATGGCGACACCGAGTGAGCCGTCAGTTCCGTTTTTAAAGCCAATTGGCACCGACAAACCACTGGCCATTTCACGATGGGTTTGCGATTCCGTGGTTCGCGCACCGATCGCCGACCAGCTGATCAAGTCCTGCATGTACTGTGGTGAAATTGGATCGAGCGCTTCGTTCGCGATTGGCAGACCGATTTCATTGATCTTGATCATCAGTTCGCGCCCGATTGACATGCCTTTTTCAATTTGAAACGAGCCATCCAAATAGGGGTCGTTGATCAGACCTTTCCAGCCAACAGTCGTGCGGGGCTTTTCGAAATAGACGCGCATTAGAATGAACAATTGGTCTTGCACTTCATCGGACAGCCTTTTCAGGCGTTCCGCGTACTCCAACGCCGCTTTGGTGTCGTGGACCGAGCATGGGCCTACGACCACGAACAGCCGATTGTCTTTACGATCCAAGATGTCACGGATGGTTTGTCGGCTGCGCTCCACATGCGTGGTGATCGCGTCGGTAACGGGAAATTGTTGTTTGAATTCGAGTGGGGTCACCAAGCGTTCTAGATTGGTGATGTTGGTGTTTTCGAGACTCATTCGGTACGGCTTAATCGGTTAAGGTTGTTCCTGAGCCTATTTAAACATATCTCGTCGATGTAGAGCACCGGCTTATTTAATAAGTTTGCGTCCAGCCGCTTGAGCGAACACGGTCATGGCAAACGCCCAAGCCAGCCCAATAGCGGCGAGCACGATTTCGCGATCAATCAGGAACGCCACCGCGCCCAGTTTTTCGCCTGCCATATAGGATAAAGGGCCGCCAATTGCACCTAGTAAAGCCGGCAGAACCGGGTGCGCATTGACCCATGCCATCGAGTGATTGATGGTGAGCGCGAAACCTGCCCACAAAACTAATATCCAGGCTGGTGCCAGAAACGGCAGGGGACGAGGATCGGTGAATTCTACAAAACCCAGAATCAGCCAGAGGCTGTCGATCAGGATTCCGAGTGCCAAGCTCAGTACGAGTAAACTGTAGTCCCCCTCGGCGCGTCGGTGTGCTCGCAGCTGGAAAGCAGCAAGAAGTAGAAACGCGCACAGTGCCGGAATAAACAATCGGTTTGCGCTGCCTAGCACACAGGCAAACCACAACAGTTGAAAGAGGGCCGCGTTAATAACGGTCGGCCAACGCAGCGCGCTGGTGACTGAGGAAAACTTAGTCTGCATGCGCTTGTTTACGTAGTAAGATTTGGCCGACGCTGATGGCGCGTTCATCAAACGCACCTTCGCAATAACACAAGTAAAACTCCCACATACGCTGGAACGCGGCGTCGTAACCTTGCTGGGTAATATCGTCAATCCGATGGTAAAAACGCTTACGCCAATCACGCAGTGTTTGCGCGTAACTCAGCCCCATATCATGCAGGTCTTCTAGCATGAGACGATTATTACCAGCGAATTGTGAAATCACGCTGTAGCATGGCATAAAACCGCCGGGGAAAATGTATCGTTTGATGTAGTCCACTTCTTTGAGGGCTTTCTGGTACTGATTGTCGTCGATGACAATGGCCTGAACCAATGCTTTACCGTTAGGTTTGAGCAGGTGGTTGAGTTTACGAAAATAGGTGTCGAGGTATTGATGCCCAATTGCCTCGATCATTTCGATGGAGACCAATTTGTCAAAGGTGCCTTCGACATCACGATAGTCCTGCAATTTAACGGTTACTTGGTCGGATAGGTTTTCTCGCATAACCCGTGCGACCGCTTCGTCGTATTGTTCCTGTGAGATGGTGACCGTGGTTACCTGACAACCTGTGGTACGCGCTGCGTAGCACGCGAACCCGCCCCAGCCAGAGCCGATTTCCACCACGTGATCCTCGGAACTTAGCGCTAGTACGTCACAAATTCGTTGTAGTTTTCGCTCTGATGCCGAATTAAGATCGTCGCCGGGCTGATACAGCGCTGAGGAGTACATCATGCGTTCGTCAAGAAACAAACGAAAAAACTCGTTGCCAAGGTCGTAATGGTCCGCAATGTTCTTGCGTGAGCCGGCGACGGTATTGCGTCGAAAGAGGTGATGCCAGACGCGCAGTACATATTGAGCGATCTTCGCCAGCCCGGACTCCATTTCTTCCAATACGACTCGGTTAATGACAAAGATTCGAATTAGGTGACTCAGGTTATCGACACGCCACAGACCTTCAATATACGCTTGTGCGGACCCGTTGCTACCGCCCAACGCGACTTTGGTGTAACTGCGTAGGTCAAAGATGGTCATCGTGCATTGTAGTTTTGCGTCTGGGTCGCCGAGCACGATTGTACCTAGGGGGTCGATAACCGTGATGCAACCGCTTTCAAGTCGTTGAAATAGCTCAATATATTTACTCCTAAAGAAACGGTCGATGGCTCGATGGTTGGCATCGTCGAATATGCGTTGCCTGCTCTGAGCAAAGATTGACGGTATGAGTTCCGGTTCGGAAACAGCGTTGATATCAGGCGAGTTCGAGTAGTGATCGGTGGTCATGATGCAATGCTCAGCGTTTGGTTGGTGATGAATTCGGGTGTGCAAAAATAGGCACGCGTTTGTACCAGAGTTTTAGGGCGTTCCAGTAAATGCCAACGAGGACTTTCAGTCCCATGAACGGGTACCGAAACGGTAAATAGTTTGCTGTCTGCCTAGTCAGCGGTTTCCCTGTCAGATGCATTGACGCATTGAAAATGACCTCGGAAGCCTGCTGCAGGTTCATGCTGATGTGAAACTCTGAATCGGTGATCTTAAACCGCCACTCATAGCGCAGCGTCATAGGCATAAACGGTGATACATGAAATTGCTTATCGAACCGAGCAGTGTGGCTGGATTCGGGCACGTCTGGATCAACTTCATGGACATACACAAAGCGTTCGCCCCAAGGTGTGTTGTGGACCTCGCTTAACAAAAAGCACAACTGGTCGTTTTCAAAGCAGCAAAAGAACACGGCGGGATTAAAACAGTGGCCCCAGTAGCTGAGGTTTGCGAGCAGACATACTTGCCCTTGAAAGTCGCGTCCGGTGTGCGTCTGAATCTGGTGGCACACCTCGCTATACAAGTCGCGTTTGCTCGGTAGGTAGTTTTGACGGTTGAAGCGCACGGCATTCCAGCGGTGACTCGACCAAAGCGGGCTGATCTGATCTATCAATTCTGGCCGCTGTAAGTCTAGGCAAAGTTGAAACACACGGTAGCGAAGATGGTGCAGGACCGGGCTCTTACGGACGTGGCTAACCTGGCCAGAAAACAGCGTCAGACCGTGCATGCTAGGCGCTCCTTTATCTTTTCACTGACTTGGTACGCGGTCCGAGCACCGTCTTCATGAAACCCCCAACCCCAATAGGCACCAACATAATAAGTGTGTTGGTGACCGTCTATCTCCGCTTTGCGCTTTTGTGCAGCGACACTGGCGGCGGTAAACACAGGGTGTGTGTAATGTCGCTCCACCAAAATCTTGTCTGCGCGGATCCGATGATTGCTGTTTAGTGTGGTAAACACATTAGTCGGGCCGGGCAGGCTCTGTAGCGCGTTCATCCAGTAATTAGCGGTACATTTAAACTGCGAGCTAGGCTCCACATTGCTCGGTACCTCGGTATTCCAACTAGCCCAGGACTGCCGGTTTGGGTGCAGAAGTGTCTCATCGGTGTGCACGACCACATGATTATGCTCGAATGGGATGGCACCCAGTACGTCAGTTTCTGTTTGCGATGGGTCAGCAAGTAATGTGAGGGCTTGATCCGAATGGGTGGCGAACACAACGACATCAAACTCTTCGGGTCCGACCCCTGTGTCGGAATGAATTTGAACACCTGCGTTGTTACGCGTTACGCTGTGGATCGTGCAACCCAGCCGCCAATCGACCTTAAGCCGTTTTTGTAGTGCTTCCACGTAGGATTTCGAACCATTCTTCACCACCATCCATTGTGGTCTGCCGACCACTTTCAGCAGGCCGTGTGCCTTAAAGAAATCCACCAGATGACGAATCGGAAACTGGGCCACACGCTCTGGCGGCGAAGACCATAAGGCTGACATCATCGGGAGCAGGTGATCGTGCCAGAATGCATCGCCGTAACCTTGTTGTGTCAAGTAGTCGGCCACCGTTAGCGAGTCATCGTCAGACTCCAGTACATCGGCTGATCGAGCGTAGAAACGCAGTAAGTCGATCAACATTCGGTAAAAGCGCGGACTGAGCAGGTTACGCCGCTGGCAAAAAAGCTTGTTCAGCGAGGTCGCGTTGTAGACTAAGCCGGTTTGCTGGTTGTGCGCCGAAAAGCTCATGTCAGTTGCTTGATAGGCAACGCCTAGATCTTGCAGCATGGCATAGAAGTGCGGGTAGTACTGCGGACAGAATATGATGAAGCCACTGTCGATGCGCAGTGTGCGGCCATCGATGTCAAGTTCGTGCGTGTCAGTGTGCCCACCAGGGAAATCCTGCTTTTCGTATATCGTTACTGCGCATTCCTGATGTAATTGGTAGGCGGTAGCCAAGCCGCTGATGCCGGCGCCAATGATCGCAACTTTCTTCATCGCTCGAGTGATTAATTTGTTGGTACGAACTGCGGTTCAGCGCGCTTAGGCAACGCGGGATAATGCAGACGTTTTGTTATTCGGTCTTTCGGCAAAAAATCCGCGAGGTCACGCCACGGGATTTACTCAAGATGGTGGCCTTCAGTGTTAAATTGTTCGCAATAATCATCCACTTTGTGCGCCAAATGGTTATTATCTTGCAGCAGTGTGACGGCTGAAACTACAGGTGTATACCTTTTGTGAATGTTTGCCTTTAAGGTGATGTTAAACCGTCTTAAATTTAACTAATTTGCTCTATTTTGAGGACATTAACGCAGTGCATACTAAATTTGGGTTAGGCAGACTAAGCTTTGTTGTTCAACGTTTGCTGGCCATCATACAGCGTTGCCATCGATCGATTTATTACGCCCCCTTGGTGGTATCGGCTTGCATTGTGGTTACACCAGTCCGAGGAGCGACGCCCGTGGTCACACCGGTGGGCAACTACGCCCTGCAATGTGACGAAATATTTTCGTGCCCAGAATCGCTCATGCCTCGCGTGGCATTTTGGATTGAGGTGTTTAGTCGTTGGGACACCAGCACCGCTATTTTTCACGATAAAGAGAACCCGCATCGCGTGTACTCCACCGTCAAACGAGAAGAAGGTTGTCGACGCTCCAAGAAAGGCGATTCAATTGATCGTGAGCGCAAGCGACTCAAGCGCCAATTGCGTTCCTTGGCCGACAAGGTGGCGCAAAATGGCAGTTTGAATGACGCTGACGCGTTTCTGTACGCGCAGTTTAAGGATGAGTCTCCGTCTGAAATTCGCGCGGCTGCGGATAGAATTCGCTGTCAGTCTGGTAACAAAGACCGCATGCGCAACGCCCTGGCAGAGTACACACTGTATCAACCGACCATTCTTGAGGCGCTTGAGGATCAAAATCTGACGCCGGAACTGCAGTACCTACCATTTGTTGAATCGGCGTTTAACCCATCGGCTTTATCGCACGTAGGGGCAGCGGGTTTGTGGCAGATTATGCCGAGCACGGGGCGCACATTGGGATTGCGAGTAGACAGTCGAATTGACGAGCGCTACGACCCAATTGCGGCAACCTACGCTGCCGCACTGTATTTCCGCAATAGTGTGGATGATTTGAGCGAGACCGCATTTGAAAATGGGCATGAAGTGGCCGCCAAAGATTTGAACCCCTTCGTTATTACGTCGTATAACTACGGCGTCAGAGGCATGCAGCGAGCGATCAAACAGGTTGGTTTGGATTATGAGCGGCTATTACGCGAGTATAAGTCGCCAAGTTTTCAAACCGCAGTGAAGAACTTTTACGCCAGCTTTCTGGCTGCGCGTCACGTGGCAAAATACCAAGACCAGTTTTTTGACTCGATACCACCGAGCCCAGCGGCGCGTTTTGCCGAGCACGACGACATCGTGTTGCGCCGGGCCACATCCATAAAACGTATCGCCAGCGAGCTGCGGGTCGATATAGACGATTTGCGGGCGATGAATCCTGCACTAAAATCCGTGATTTGGAAGCACAAAGCATTGGTGCCTTCTGGCTACGCTATCCGTTTGCCAAAGAAGACCACGGGTTGGGACGCGCAGATTGCTAGAATGGACGCGTTACCTCAAGAAGTCGAAGAGGCTGGTTTCGTCTGGCATCGCGTGCGTCGTGGTCAGACTGCGTGTGGCATCGCTGAGCAGTATCGAGCGTCTTGTCGAGCACTGATTAAGCTTAATCGGCTGGACAAACGCGGTACCATATACATTGGTCGTCGTATTAAAGTTCCGACGCGCTCAGGAGGTATTGTGCTGGCCAAGAATGCCAGTGGGACCACGCCTGGCACTGCGACGACACAGATCACCGCAAGCAGTGCCGCACACATTCAAACGTATCGCGTCAAACGTGGTGATACCTCCTGTTCAATAGCGCGACGGAATGGATTGAGATGCGCTGAATTTCTAGCCTTGAATGGGTTAACTCGCGGCAGCATTATTCGAGTGGGGCAAACCGTGCACGTGACCTCGGCGGGCAGTTGGCACACTGTGCGACGTGGGCAAACCGCGTGCGGTATTGCGGAGTCGTACCGAGTTCGTTGCAGTGCGCTGCTGGATGCCAACCAGCTGACGTCGACTTCCAAAATCCTGGTTGGGCAACGTTTACGCATACCAAGTAGAGAGCTTTAGTCTTATTTGATCAGCACGCAACGTGTCTAAGAGCACTTAGATTCTCACAGTGAATGATGACTAATTGCCTGAAAGGCTAGGCAAGTTGACATTAGGTTGATAGACTCGCGCCCATAAAAATAGGCACAGCGCTCGCATTACGCAATCCTAGACATCCAACACATGTCGCGACGGAATTTTCAGTTCTGTCAGGGCCTTTTCTCAGAGGGTAATTGCAGCGTAAAAATCATCGTGCCACGACAATTCGAAAACCTAAATAACGCGCTGATTATGACCACGAAAAATCAAGAATTGGCCAGTTGGGTGTCGAGCGTTGCTGAGTTAACCAAGCCAGAATCTGTGGTTTGGTGTGACGGCAGTGAGCAGGAATACCAGCGTCTGATCGACCTGATGCTGGAAGAGGGGACTTTGTCGCCGCTTAATTCTGAGACGCATCCAAACTGCTATTTGCATCTCTCAGACCCGCAAGACGTCGCGCGGGTAGAACATTTAACCTACATCTGCACTGACGACCCCGAAGCCGTTGGCGACAACAACAATTGGTTGGCGGTCGACGACGCCAAGCAAAAGATGCATGCGTTGTATGACGGCTGCATGCAAGGTCGAACCATGTACATCATTCCGTATTGCATGGGGCCTGTCGATTCACCGTATTCGCGCTGCGGCGTCGAAATCACCGATAGCCCGTACGTTGTCGTCAACATGAAGTTAATGACACGCATGGGGGCACGCGCGCTAGCGCGCATCGAGCGTGAAGGCACCTTTGTTAAAGGTCTGCACTCGACTGGTGAACTGGATCCCGAGCGTCGTTTCATCATGCATTTCCCGGAAGAGCTGAGCATCATGAGCTATGGTTCGGGTTATGGCGGTAACGCCCTGCTGGGTAAAAAATGCCACGCTTTGCGGATCGCCAGTTGGCAAGCGCGAGATGAAGGTTGGTTGGCCGAACATATGTTGATCCTCGGCTTAGAAAGCCCTGAAGGTGAGACGCACTACATCGCCGCTGCGTTTCCATCCGCTTGTGGCAAGACCAATCTAGCTATGCTGATTCCACCGGAAAAATACAAAGATTGGAAAATTTGGACGTTAGGTGACGACATCGCCTGGCTACATAAAGGTGAAGATGGTCAGCTGCGCGCGATCAACCCCGAAGCAGGTTACTTTGGTGTGGTGCCGGGTACCAATGCCAAGACCAATCGCAATGCCTACGATATGATCCAACAGAACACGATCTTCACCAACGTGGCGCAAACCGACGATGGTGAGCCGTGGTGGGAAGACAAGAAAGTTGGTGAGCCGAGTGTGGATTGGAAGGGGAATGATTACACGCCGGGCAATGGCCCTGCGGCCCACCCAAATTCACGTTTCACCGTTTCTGCTAAAGAAAATCGTGCGTATTCATCGCTCGCAGAAGCGCCTGACGGTGTACCGATTTCTGCGATTATCTTTGGGGGGCGACGTCGTGAACTAGCGCCATTGGTGTATCAAGCTAAATCCTGGGAGCACGGTGTGTTGATTGGCGCCGGTGTTGCTTCGGAAACGACCGCGGCCGCGACGGGTGAGGTTGGCGTGGTCCGCCGTGACCCAATGGCCATGAAGCCGTTCTGTGGCTACAATTTTGCGGATTATTGGGCGCACTGGCTGAGTTTCGCCGAGCGCCTAGAAAATCCGCCGAAGATTTTCCATGTGAACTGGTTCCGCCAAGACGCAGAGGGTCGCTTCCTGTGGCCGGGTTTTGGCGAGAATTTGCGTGTATTACGCTGGATTATTGAGCGTTGCAAAGGCACCGTGGATGCGCAGGAAACAGCAATTGGCTATCTGCCTCTGGAAGACGGCGTCGACATCGCAGACCTCAATATTGACCCCGCGGTTTGGCGCGCACTGATCTCGATTGACGATGACCAGTGGCGTCAAGAAATGGACGAGTTCGGGGATTACTTAGATAGTTTTGGTGAGCGACTGCCTGTGGCATTGCGCGCCCAGCACCAAATGGTGAAAGCTGCGCTTACGTAGTTTTCAAACTTGTGTTGAAAAACAAAAAGGCGGACTCACTGTGAGTCCGCCTTTTTTCATTTGATTTCAGAGCTGATCTATTCTATTCGGTCCGATGCTCTGATTAGCTGCTTCCTGCTAGCGTTCCATAAAGTTTGTTCGAGCTGTGTTGAATTCATTCGCCACAGATTGCTCAAGTGCGATCGCGGCTTCTTCCTGTGCCTGATACTTAGCGAGCGTTTCGGCACTTCCTGCGGCGTCTGGGGCGATTGCTTCACGCTTTTTATCCAGACACACCAAGAATTCAAGGTTACGAGTTTGGAAGGCTTTTACTGCGTCCTGAGCCGCCAGCAGCTCATCTTTGCTGGCAACGTGACCGTCCGGAATGATGGGCTTGTTGGTTGGTGCTACGCAATCGCGCGCCACAGCCGAAAAGGATATGCTGGTTAGAGCGCAGATCAACAAAATGTTAGTAAAGGTAGATTTCATAGTACGTATAACCGATGGGTTGCGTTGTCGGTGGTGTTGACTCGTGAGTCGTTTGAATGCTGATTGTTAATCGTCAGCGACCCGCTGTCAAATTACAAAAAAGCCCGCGTTAAGCGGGCTTTCTACAGATACATTGAATGGCGCGCTCACCAAAGGGCTACTCGCTTAATTACTTGAATAGCTTGGGTTGAGGCGCAGACAAATCGCCTTCCTGAGAGGCGTACCATGCTGCCAGAGCTTCGATATCATCTATGCTCAAACCACTTGCAAATCCAGTCATTACGGCGTTGTTGCGACCTTCCTTGCCTTGAGTCTGCGCGGCGGCCCGATAATCTTTCAATGCTTGCACAATGTAGCTGTCATACTGGCCAGCCAGTTTTGGGAAACCGGGTTGGTCGCCATTGCCAGTGGCGCCGTGGCAGGTCGCGCAAGTGACGGATTTCTCTTTACCTAGCTTGGCGAGTTTTGCGTTAACCAGCGCCGGTTTTGATTTGCCATCCATTGCTGCGTAGTACGCTGCAATGTCTTGCATGTCTTGATCGGATAAGCTGGCAGCTTGTGCTTGCATGGTGCCATGCGAGCGTTCCTTTGAGCGATATGCCTTCAGTGCAGTAACGATATAGTCAGCGTGTTGTCCGCCTATTTTGGGAATGTTGTAGACCGGGCCGGGATTCCGGTAGCCTTCACCGGCGTGGCAACCGTTACAGGTCTGCGCTAGATTTTCGCCACGAACAAGGTCGCCAGCGGCCGCCACTGTGCCAGCGCTCAACCCAGCCGCTGCGAAAGTAAGTGTTACAACTGTATTTTTGTAGATTTTATTCAACATAAGTAAAGCACACTAAATCGTTAGAACGCGAATTCGTGATCGCGAGTTTGTCTCAAACAGCTGTTTGAAAATGCTAGCCGGACTTTAAGGAAGGTTGGCGTCAAACTCAAGTTATTTCGCCAATAAATTGGATTTTGTTGCCCTTGAATTGGCGTCGGATGACCAATTTACGGGGGGTTAGCGAGTCTGCGGAAACTTAGCTACAATAGACAAATATTTTCAATAATCATCCCAGAAGTGAGTGCACGAGATTGTCATCCGCGAACACCAATAATGATGAAGTTTTGGATGGTTCGGCATTGGAGGCCGAGTCACTACTAATCGACGTATCGAGTGAGGCTCCCGCTGGACTGGGTGAGGACTGTTACGCAGCGGTTGATCTGGGGTCGAATAGTTTTCATCTGGTAATTTCGCGCTACATTCATGGCGAGTTCATCGTGCTTGACCGGCAGCGCGAGGTAGTGCGTCTCGCTGCGGGATTGGATGACGACGGCGTGTTAACAGAGGAGGCAGCGGAGCGTGCACTGGGCTGTTTATCACGTTTTGGTCAGTTGCTGCGACACATACCTCGGAACAATCTGCGAGCGGTCGGAACAAACGCATTGCGTCGTTTGCGCGACAAAAAAGGGTTTCTGGAACGAGCTGAGTCGGCACTCGGTCACAGCATTGAGATTATCGCGGGTCGAGAAGAAGCGCGCTTGATCTATCTCGGCGTGTCGAAATGGTCCGCATATGGAGATGAGTCTCGACTTGTCATTGATATTGGTGGCGGCAGTACCGAAATTATTGCCGGCAAAGGTCAGGCCGCATTATGTCGCGAGAGTCTGGAAGTTGGTTGCGTGGTGCTGAGTAAGCAGTTTTTTGCCGACGGCAAGCTGAGCAACAAGCGATTTAAGCAGGCCACGCTGGCGGCTGAGCTGGCCATTCAGCCGGTCGTGGAGCAGTTCCGGTTACAGGGCTGGAGCCAAATTATCGGCTGTTCAGGTACCATGAAATCCATGGCTGAGGCCGTCATTCAGGGCGGGTACTCGAAGGATCGCCTAAATCGGGATGGCTTACTTAAGTTGCGTGATCACGCGATTAGTGCGGGACACGTGGATACGCTGGATCTGCCGGGTGTGAGCACTGATCGTCTGCCGGTATTCGGCGGCGGTTTGGCTATTTTATTGGCTTTGTTCGAGCTGTTTGATATCCATGAGATGCAAGTATCGGACATCGCCTTGCGAGAAGGTGTGTTGTACGACCTGGTTGGGCGACGTTCCGCCGAGGATATTCGTGATGTCACGGTGGCCGCCATGTTGATACGGTGGTCGGTCGATGCCGAGCATGCTGGCAGAGTGCGTGATACCGCTTTTGAGCTTTATGATCAAGTGGCTGCTGACTGGGATATACGTCAGTCTTTATTCCGCTCTGCACTTGGGTGGGCTTCAGAATTGCATGAAGTTGGCCTGCAGATTTCACATGATAGGTACCACAAACACGGTGCGTACTTGTTGGAGAATGCGGATTTAGCTGGGTTTGCGCGGCGCGACCAACTGCTGCTGGCAGCGCTGGTGGTCGGGCATCGCCGTAAGTTCCCTATTCAAACTTTTGAAGCCTTACCATCAACGCTGGTAACGCCAGCCAAGCGTGTTGCGGTGCTGTTGCGTCTAGCGGTCTTATTGCATCGAGGTCGCGGTAGTTACGTGCCCAAGCACATTGGCATCAGCGTCGAGGCCGAGCAAGTAAAACTGACGTTTGAGCCTAAGTGGCTGGCCAACAATCCACTTACCGAAGCCGATCTAAAACAAGAACGCAGTTGGCTAAAAACGATTGGTCTTAAGCTGGTGTTTCAGTAGTTGTATGCGAGGCGATTCGGTTGACTTAATACTCGTCGGCGTGGCGTTCCAACAGTGACTGTTGCGCATTGAAGCTTGGATCTTCTGGGTCGGCGGGAATGGCTTGAATGTATTTTCCATTTGCTTGCATCAGCCAAGCGTTACTGTTGTCCGCCAAATAAGCCTGTAAATCGTCGAGAATCGTTGCTTTGATGTTGGTGTCCAGAATTGGTGTGCATTGCTCGATGCGATTGCGTAGATTGCGCGGCATCAAATCGGCACTGGACAAATACAGCTCGCTTTCAGCCGCAGCGTTTAAGAAATAAAACACACGCCCATGCTCAAGAAATCGACCGACGACTGAGCGCACCGTGATGTTCTCTGACAGGCCCTCGACACCTGGTCGCAGACAACAGATACCGCGGATGATCAACTCGATCTTAACTCCGGCTTGCGACGCGTCGTACATCGCGTGGATGACTACCGGACTGGAAAGCCCATTGGCTTTAATGATGACGTGACTGTCGAGACCTTGTCGCGCATGCTCAGCCTCGCGCTGAATTCTCTTCACCAGCATATCGCTAATGCCAGCCGGTGACTGAAATAGCCGTGCCAATGGCGGATTTGGGCCTTGCGTGGTGAGTTGCATGAACAATTCGTGCACGTCTTGGGTAATGTCTTTGTCGTTGGTGATTAGACCGTAATCGGTATAAATCCGTGTGTTCCCTTGATGGTAGTTGCCCGTGCCAAGGTGAACGTAGCGTCGTAGCTTTTTGCGTTCGCGACGCACAATCATCAGCATTTTGGCATGCGTCTTTTTGCCTACCATGCCGTACACGACGTGCGCACCAGCCGATTGCAGTTTATGCGCCGTGTCCAGATTGTTTTGTTCATCGAAGCGTGCCATCAATTCGACAATAACCGTGACTTCTTTGCCGGCACGTGCGGCATCCTCAAGCAATTCCACCAGCACCGACTCCGACCCTGTACGATAGAGCGTCTGCTTGATGACTAACACATCTGGATCGTTTGCCGCCTGGCGCAACAGCTCAACCACCGGCGCAAATGACTGGAAAGGGTGGTGTAGCAAGACATCGCCATGGCTGATGGTGTCAAAAATATTATTTTGCTGTGTGAGGTTGTCAGGTGCTGACGGAGCAAACCCCTGGTATTTGATTTGCGGGCGATTGACCAGGTCTGGCAGGGTAATCAAACGGTTGAGATTTGCTGGTCCGTCCACCAAATAAATGTATTGGTCGGATATCTGGAATCTATCTTTGAGAAAGTTAAGAATTTTCTTGGGGCAGTTGGCCGATAATTCCAGGCGAATGGCTTCGCCGTACAAGCGTCGAGGTAACTCACCTTCTAGCGTGCGTGCCAAGTCTTCCACCGCTTCAAGGTCCACGTAGAGATCGCTATTACGTGTGATCCGGAACTGGTAGCAACCCAATACCTTCACATTGCTGAATAACTTACGGATATTCGCTTGAATGATCGACGCCAGATACACGTATTCGTATTCTTTTATGCACAGTTCGGGCGGCAAACGAATATAGCGTGGCAAGGCGCGGGGCGCAGGCACAATCGCAATATTGTGCGCGTCATCGCGATCCGGGTCGTGCAAGTCCACCACAATGCTTAGGCCTTTATTGATCGTCAGTGGGAATGGGTGAGCCGGGTCCAGTCGAATCGGGGTTAGGATCGGCAGAACTTCCCGTTTGAAGTACGCGCGGATCCATTTCGCTTGACCGCTGGTCCACTCGTGTTCTTCCACAAACTGGATGCCATAGTCTTGTAATTCGGGCAGCACCTGTTGATTCAGGGTTTTGTACTGTAGATCCACTAAGCGGTGTGCGCGTTCGCTGATTTTGTCGAGCGCGATTTGCGGTGTCATGCCATCCACGCTTTCGTTGGCCACGGCGCTTTGTGCCATGGCTTTCAATCCGGATACGCGGATTTCGAAAAACTCATCCATGTTGGAGCTGAATATGCACAAAAATTTGAGTCGCTCCAGCAATGGCACACGGGTATCTAAGGCCATGCTCAATACGCGTTCATGAAACGACAATAAACTCAGCTCCGTATTGAGAAACTGTGGTGTGTTCTGCGTAGTGGTATTGGATGGAATTACGGTCAAATCATTCATGCGTATTGTGCGGTATAGGTCTTATATATCGTGCGGAGCAACGCCAACAGCGAGCAAATCCAAATTTTGAGGTTTGTTTGTTACATTACGTCGAGATTGGCACCAAATTCGGAAACGGATTGCGGGTCCAGCGTGATATAGTCACTTTACCATGTTGCGGAGTTTTGAGCGTCAACAACCGCTGTCTTCATAGATTTCGCCAGATAACTTAATTTTGTTCTAACCATGAAACGTACAGATGACCTAAGAATTGCTGAAACCAAGGAACTAATTTCCCCAGTCCATATCCACGAACAGTTTCCGTTGACCGATGACGCAGCGAATACCACCGCACAGGCGCGAGCGGAAATCGAAGCGGTGATGGCCGGTGATGATGATCGGTTGGTGGCGATAGTCGGACCCTGTTCTATCCACGACCCCGAATCTGCGTTGGAATATGCGAGTCGGCTGGTCGAGTTGAAGCAGGAATTGGCGGACGAACTGGTGATTGTGATGCGCGTATATTTTGAAAAGCCGCGCACCACCGTTGGTTGGAAGGGGTTGATCAACGACCCCGATTTAAACAGTAGTTTTAGCGTCAACAAGGGGCTCGGAATTGCGCGTAACTTGTTGCTCTCGATCAATGATCTTGGTGTCCCAGCAGGCTGTGAGTATCTGGATCTCATTACACCGCAATACACCGGTGATATCGTGTCTTGGGGTGCGATTGGTGCGCGTACCACAGAGAGTCAGTGCCATCGCGAGTTGGCCTCCGGTTTGTCGTGTCCTGTTGGGTTTAAGAATGGTACCGATGGCAACCTCAAAATTGCAGTAGATGCCATCGGCGCGGCCAGCAATCCGCACCATTTTCTGTCAGTGACCAAAGAAGGGCGTACAGCAATTGTGGCGAGTACTGGCAATCAGTTTACGCATATTATTTTGCGTGGCGGCAGCGATGAACCCAATTTCGCGAAAGTCTTTGTGGATCAGGCGGCCGGAATGCTTGAAGACGCGGGGTTGCGGCCGAACATCATGATCGACTTTAGTCATGCCAACAGTTACAAACAGTTTTCCAAGCAGCGCCTTGTGTGTGAGGACGTGTGTCGTCAGATCGAGCAAGGCGAGAGCCGCGTTTTTGGCGTGATGATCGAGTCGAATTTGGTTGAAGGTAAGCAAAAGGTGGTCGAAGGACAATCGCTGGTATACGGTCAAAGCATTACCGATGGCTGTATCGGCTGGCAAGAAACGGAAGACCTTTGCCGAAACCTTGCAAATGCGGTACGATCAAGACGTGCAGTGCGTGCCGCTTGATATTAAGTGGTGAAAGACGACTTTATTCATAATCCTGAGGGGCTTTAGGACTGAGTCACTCGCTACGTTTGACAGGGTAAAATTTGAAGAGATTTGCGTTATTGGGAGAACCGTTGGGCCACAGCTTAAGCCCAGTGCTGCACAAGGCGATATACCGTCAGCTCGAAATTGACGACGCCTCGTACCGAACGGTGGAGTTACCAGAGGAACGGCTCAAGGGGTTTTTCTCTGGTTTCCGTGTTGGCGGTTTCGATGGCGTTAATGTCACCACACCTCACAAATTCCATGTCATCCAACTGCTTGACGAGGTCGACAGCAAAGCCAAGCTGATTAACGCGGTCAATTGTGTTAATCGCGTGGGCAATAAACTGACCGGTTACAATACTGACCTGCTGGGGTTTGCCTACTCTCTCCGTCAGAACGATGTTCAGATTGAAGGTAATCAGTTTGCCATTCTGGGGGCTGGCGGAAGTGCGCAGGCAGTTGGCGCCGTGTTGGCTGAAGGCGAGGCAAAACGCGTTCTTATAATTAATCGCACTCAAGAGAGGGCGGAACAATTAAAGTCGGTTATCCTTGCGGTTAATGATGCGATTGATGTGATCCTGTGTGATGAGGCCGAGTTGGCCCAGCGCGCGCCCGAACTGGATTGTATTATCAATACCACCTCTGTTGGCATGGCGCCAAATGTGAAGGTATCGCCACTGTCCAAGTCGATTTTTCATGAAGGTTGTCTGGCCTTTGACCTGGTCTATAACCCGAAACAAACTCAATTTCTGATCGATGCTGAGAAGCAGGGTGCGAACACAGTTAATGGCCTGCAGATGCTGGTCGCGCAAGCAGTTTATTCAGTGGAAATCTGGATGGGCGGTAACATCGTGGCGCATGTTGACATGAATGCGCTGGTCAGGGACCTTGAGAAAGCGATAAAATAACGCCAAGGCGCAAACTAACCCGTACGATGATCTGTCGTACGCCAATTCTATTCTTATGCAGTTTGATTCACAGTTGCACCGTGTCCCCGTTGACCTGGGTGAGCACGCTTATGACATCGAGGTGGGCTACGGCCTGCGGAACCAGCTAGCCGAACACCTTGCACCTTGGAATAAGGGTCAACAATGGGTCGTGCTGACACAACAAGCTATCTTTGATATTTATGCCCCCGTGGTGGATTCGCTGCGCGCGGCCGGGTTCAATATTCATCCCATTATCGTACCGGGCGATGAGTCGGCCAAGAACATCCGTTATGCCGAGCAGGTCTGGTCCGAAATGGTTGAGTTAGGTTGCGACCGCTCTTCGATTTTATTGGCACTAGGTGGTGGTGTGGTTGGTGATCTAGGTGGTTTTGTGGCCGCGACCTATATGCGTGGCATACCGTTTGTACAGATCCCAACAACCTTGTTGGCGATGGTGGATTCAGCGATTGGTGGCAAAACCGCCGTTAATCTGGCGGCAGGTAAAAACTTGGTTGGCGCGATTTACCAGCCTAAAGCGGTGCTGATTGATCCGGACTTTCTTGCAACTTTGCCGCGACGAAATGTGATTTCATCGTTAGCCGAAGCGGTCAAATATGGCTTTATTCGTGACGTGTCTATATTTGAGACCTTTGAAACACGGTTTGACGACCTGGTGGCGCTAAATGACGAGGCACTGCTGAGTGAAATTATCGCTAAGAGCTGCGCCATCAAGGCGGCCATTGTGTCGGCAGACCAATTTGAAAACGGTGAGCGCCGATTGCTCAACTATGGGCACACCATTGGTCACGCGTTTGAAACTCTGGAAGCGTATCAAGGTCTCTACCACGGCGAAGCGGTGCTGTATGGCATGAAATGCGCCAATTTTATTTCGCATCACAAGGGGTTGTTGTCTAAAGCCGATTATCTGCGTGCTAAAGCCGTGCTGGATCGCTTTGAACTGCCGCCGCTGTCGAAAATGGCGGCCGAGGACATTCTTAAGGTGGTTGCACACGATAAGAAGTACATCAATGGCAAGCTGAATTTTATTGTGCTGGATGCGCTGGGCAACGGGCTCGTGTCGACGGATGTGACCGCGGACGATATCACCGCCAGTCTGGGTGAAGTGGCATGAAAATTCTGATCGTTAACGGACCGAATCTGAATCTGCTTGGCGAGCGTGAGCCGGAGGTATACGGCAGTGAGTCGTTGGCGGATGTGAATGCCTGGATTCGCGCGCAACCGGAGTCGGAAGGGCATGAACTGGTTTTTTTTCAGTCCAACCATGAAGGCGTCATTATCGATCATCTGCAAGCGCATCGCCGCGAGGCCGACGCAGTGATCATTAATCCGGGTGGATTGACGCATTATTCAGTGGCGCTGCGAGATGCGATTTCCGGCTGTCAAATACCGACCGTGGAAGTGCATCTGTCCGATATTCACGCGCGCGAGGCTTTTCGGCAGGTTTCCATGATCAAGGATGTGTGCTTGACGCAGATTGCCGGTCGAGGCAAGCAAGGGTATGTGGACGCGTTGGCGTTTTTGAATCAGCACCTCGGCTGAGCCACGATCCTACTTGTTGTTGGTGAAATATTGCCAGCATCCACCATAATTGCATTGCCCGGTGTTGGGAATTATCTATAATCCGGCGCATGAAATTTGATCTCTTAAAAACCGACGGCCAGGCTCGTCGAGCGCGACTCTCATTCGCCCGTGGTGATATTCAGACGCCGATATTCATGCCTGTTGGCACCGCCGCGACCGTCAAAGCCGTAACGCCGCAGGAGCTGGAGCAGGTTGGGGCGCAGATCGTGCTCGGTAATACCTTTCATCTTATGTTGCGCCCGGGTACCGATGTTATTCAGGCGCACGGTGATCTGCACGACTTTATGCAGTGGCAGAAACCAATATTGACCGATTCGGGTGGATTCCAGGTCTGGTCGCTGGCTGAGCTTCGAAAGATTTCAGAGCAAGGCGTGACCTTTCGTTCGCCCATCGACGGGAGCAAGAAGTTCCTCGGCCCTGAAGAGGCTATCGAAATCCAGCGCAAGCTGGGCTCGGATATTGTGATGATCTTCGATGAATGTACGCCGTTTCCGGCCACTGAAGCCGAAGCGCGGTCGTCCATGGAATTGTCGATGCGCTGGGCTAAACGCTCTAAAGACGCCCATGGCGATAGCCGCTCAGCGTTGTTTGGGATTATTCAAGGTGGTATGTACGAGCATTTGCGCGACGAATCCTTGGCCGGTCTCAAGGAAATCGGTTTTGATGGTTATGCAATTGGTGGCTTATCGGTTGGCGAGCCAAAGGAAGATATGTATCGCATACTGCGCCATCTGGCGCACAAAATGCCGGAGCATGCCCCACGTTATTTGATGGGTGTGGGCACGCCGGAGAATTTGGTCACCGCAGTCAGCTATGGTGTGGATATGTTTGATTGCGTTTTGCCAACTCGCAATGCGCGCAATGGTTGGCTGTACACGCGAACCGGCGTGGTCAAGATCCGCAATGCCAAATATGAGATGGATACCCGTCCGATAGATGAAACCTGCGGCTGTGACACTTGTAAACAGTTTTCGCGCTCTTATATTAAGCACTTACTGAAAACCAATGAGATTTTAGGTGCTCGATTGGCAACCGTACATAACCTGCATTTTTTCCTCGATTTAATGCAGCAGATGCGTGACGCCATTGAGGCAGGCCAGTTCGATGAATTTCGTGCAAATTTCTTCGAGATGCGCGGTCAACCTGACCCAACTGTGGCATAATTCGCCCTTGATTTTTTGGGTCATCCGACGCCCAGTGCATAGACAGTATGGCGCTAGGAACACACAAACTATTGAAAATAACCAGGTACACAGGTAAAGCCTAATGAACGACTTACTTAGTTTTTTTATTTCAGACGCCGCGGCACAAACTGCCGGTGCATCAGGGTCCAGCAGTATCATGAGCCTGTTGCCAATGATTCTTCTGTTCGTGGTATTTTATTTTTTGCTGATTCGCCCGCAGCAAAAACGTCAAAAAGAACATCGCAATATGGTTGGCGGATTAAGCAAAGGCGATGAAGTGGTCACCATGGGTGGTGTGCTGGGCAAAATCACTCAGGTTGATGAGAACTTTCTTACCGTTGAAATAGCGCAGGGCACTGAAATTCGTGTACAGCGCATGTCAGTTCAGGCCATGATGCCAAAGGGCACGTATTAATCCAGTTGTCAGAGTGTTGACGCGGGCTGGTGCAACTAAGCATGCCATGTCATCAGTCCCACCAAGCCTCTTACACGCAGCGTGACTGTACGCCAGCTTTGTGCAGTCAGTGTTTTCGAGCTGAGCACCGTCGTTATAAATTATGAATAAAAACCCTACCTGGAAGTATCTACTGTTGTTGTTCATCATCGCGTTCGGCGTGATATACGCAACCCCAAATCTGTTTCAAGCCGAACCTGGTTTGCAGGTTGTTGGCGCACGGACTGCCGAAGTCGACAACACCGTGATGGAGCGGGTCAAGACCACGCTCGAAACGGCTGGTATTGAAGTCAAATCCATTACACTTGAGCCAGGCAAAGTGCGAGCTCGGTTAGGGTCTGAAGACGATCAAACTCGCGGTCAGCGAATCTTGAAAGAAGAGCTTGGAGACTTGTATCCGGTTGCGATGGCGGATTTGACCACCACACCAGATTGGTTACAAAGCCTCGGTGGTGCGCCGATGTATCTTGGGCTGGATCTGCGTGGTGGCGTTCACTTTTTGCTGCAAGTCGACATGGACGCGGCAGAAAAGAAAGCCAATGACGACTACTACGAAGACATTCGCAAGCTGTTACGTGAAGAAGGCTTACGTTATTCGGGTATCAATCAACAGGCAGACGGCAGTATCACCATTCGTTTTACCGATGAAGAGGTGCGCGACCAATCCTATGACCAAGTTTCGGCCAAGTATCCTGAGTTACAGCGTTTAGAGAGTGAACAGGATGGCAGCTACATTTTAACGATCGAAGTCAACGAGACTGCGCTGGCCGAGATTCGCGGCGCCGCCTTGAAGAAAAATATGTTGGCTTTGCGCAATCGAATCGACCAACTGGGTGTCTCTGAACCGGTGATTCAACAACAAGGCGTGGATCGGATTGTGGTGCAGTTGCCCGGTGTTAAAGATCCGTCAATTGCCAAAGAGATTTTAGGTAAAACGGCCACTCTGCAGATCCACCTAGTGGACGAAGACAATCAAGCTTCAAATGTACGTGGTCGTGTACCAAGCGGTTCAGAGCGATTTTATTTCCGAGATGGCACGCCGATTTTGCTGCAAAAGCGCGTGTTGTATTCCGGTGAGAACATTATTGACGCCAGTGCCGGCTTTAGTCAGCAAGATGGCGGTCCTGTAGTGAATATCCGCCTGGACGCAAAAGGAACGACTATCAACGCCGATGTGACAGGCGACAACATCGGCAACCGCATGGCGGTGGTGTATGTGGAGTCAATACCTGAGACGGTGACCGGGCCGGACGGTGAAGTCAAAATTGTCACTAAAGAAGTCAAAGAAGTGATCACGGCTCCGCGTATCAACGACCAGCTGGGTAAAAGTTTCATTATTACTGGCCTGGACGGCAGTAAAGAGGCGCAAGATATCGCTTTATTGCTGCGTGCTGGTTCGCTGGCCGCGCCGGTCTACATTATTGAAGAGCGCACAGTCGGTCCAAGCCTGGGGGCTGAGAATATCAGCAAGGGTTTCAAGTCGGTTGCCATCGGCTTTATGTTGGTGCTGGTGTTCATGGCAATCTTTTATCGCGTTTTTGGTCTGGTTGCGAGCTTTGCGCTGGTGCTGAATCTAGTGATTATTGTCGGTGTGCTGTCCTTGCTGCAGGCGACTTTAACGCTGCCCGGTGTGGCCGGTCTGGTTTTGACCGTCGGTATGGCGGTGGATGCCAACGTGCTGATATTTGAGCGAATTCGGGAAGAAATTGCCGATGGTGCGTCACCGCAGATGGCGATTCATCGCGGCTATGACAACGCCTTCTCAACCATTATTGACGCCAATTTGACGACCTTGATTGCTGCGCTAGTACTGTTCAATTTCGGTACTGGCCCTATCCGAGGCTTTGCAATCACGTTGAGTATCGGTATTGCGACCTCAATGGTGACCGCGATTTTTGTGTCACGCGTGTTGATTAATTTTATCTACGGTAATCGTCGATTGGAGAAGCTCGCCATTTAAGCGGCCGGAACAGAACTATGCAATTATTTAAAACTGAGACGCGCATCGACTTTATTGGTAAACGCTTGATTGCGCTGGTGATTTCTGCCGTATTGTTGTCGGCAGGTATCTATTCGCTGGCTACCAAAGGCTTGAACTTCGGTATTGATTTTTCCGGCGGTACCAAGGTGGAACTGATCTACCAAGACACGGTGCAAGTATCGGATATCCGCAGTGTGCTGCAACAAGGTGGTTTTACTGAGGCCGTGGTGCAGTATTTTGGCAGTGATGAAGATGTGTTGATTCGAGTGCCATTAAGTGACGAGACAAACGACGACAAAGTCAGTACGCGTATCGTTGATCTGTTGGCAGCTTCAGCCGTTGGCGCTGGAGAAGTGAAGAGCGTTGAGTTCGTTGGGCCGACCTTTGGCAAAGAGTTGTTTGAAAAAGGAATATTGGCACTGGTCTATGCACTGATCGGTATCATGATCTACGTCGCGTTCCGATTCGAGTGGAAATTTTCTCTCGGTTCGGTCATCGCCTTGGTCCACGATGTGGTTATCACACTGGGTGTTTTTTCGTTGATTCAAATGGAATTTACCATGCCAGTGCTGGCGGCCTTGTTGGCGGTGATTGGTTATTCCTTGAACGACACCATCGTGGTGTTCGACCGTATTCGCGAAAACTTTCGTCGTTTACGCGAAGTGAATACCGAGCAGATCATGAATACCTCGATCAATCAGACATTGCCACGAACTATTTTGACTTCCCTGACCACCTTATTGGTGTTGCTGGCATTGTATGTCTACGGTGGTGAAGCATTGCAAGGTTTTGCGCTGACGCTGATTATTGGTGTGGTCATTGGTACCTATTCATCGATTTTCGTTGCCAGTCCATCGGTGTTGATGCTGGGCGCGAAACCGGAAGACTTGATAGTGGAAGTGGTTGAGAAGGAGGGCGCGGATCAACCGAGCCAATACCTCCCATAACCTGAAAGCACGTGCCCCGCGCGTAGTTGCAGACATGCTCGCGCGCTGATGGCCTGACAGATTTTAAAATTTTAGCGGAGATATCCACATGTTTAAGAAAGCCAATACCATTGCTGAGCTGGACCCTGAAATCTGGAGTGCCATTTGTGACGAAAATACTCGTCAGGAAGAGCATATCGAATTAATCGCGTCGGAAAACTATGCCAGCCCAGCAGTGATGCAGGCACAAGGCACAAAATTGACCAATAAGTACGCTGAAGGGTACCCAGGTAAGCGTTACTATGGCGGTTGCGAGTACGTAGACGTTGCCGAAGATCTTGCGATTGCTCGGCTGAAAGAGCTGTTTGGTGCCGATTACGCGAACGTGCAACCACACTCTGGTTCCTCGGCCAATATTGCAGTGTATCAAGCAGTTCTCAATCCGGGTGATACAGTGCTAGGCATGAGCCTGGATCACGGTGGTCACCTTACACACGGTGCTAAGGTCAACTTTTCAGGACGTTTGTACAACTCTGTGCAATACGGTCTGGTCGAAGCGACGGGCGAGATTGATTATGACCAAGTCGAAGCCTTGGCGTTGGAACACAAACCCAAAATGATCGTGGCTGGGTTCAGTGCGTATTCGCGTGTTGTGGATTGGCAGCGTTTTCGTGATATTGCCGATCAAGTTGGTGCGGTCATGATGTGCGACATTGCTCATGTGGCGGGTCTGATTGCGGCGGGCTTGTATCCAAACCCCGTTCAAATCGCCGATGTCGTCACCACAACAACTCACAAAACACTGCGCGGTCCGCGTGGCGGTGTGATCATGGCGAAGGCCAATAAAGAGCTCGAAAAAGCACTTAATTCGCGTGTTTTTCCGGGTTCGCAAGGTGGTCCATTGATGCATGTGATTGCAGCCAAAGCGGTTGCATTCAAGGAGGCACTCGCGCCGGAATTTAAAACTTATCAAGAGCAGGTTTTGGCGAATTCACGTCGCTTGGCAGAGGGGCTGAAAGCCCGTGGCTATGCGCCGGTTTCTGGTGGTACCGATAACCATTTAAGCTTGATTAGTTTGGTCGAAAAAGGCATTACCGGTAAAGCCGCGGAAGCAGCTCTGGGCGCAGCCAACATTACCGTCAATAAAAACAGCGTACCAAGCGACCCGCAAAGTCCGTTCGTGACCAGCGGCATTCGGATTGGCACGCCAGCGGTGACCACGCGTGGCTTTGGTCTAAAGGATATGGACCAATTGGCGACCTGGATGGCAGATGTGATGGATACGGTCGATGCCGAAGGTGGCTATGACACTGCGGTGATCGAACGCGTTAAGGGCGAAGTGCTGGCCTTGTGCGGATTGTATCCGGTTTACGATTACGTCGATTAAGCGTGCGTACCTTATTGGCTTGCCAAGACTGATTCAAGATGCGTTGCCCGTTTTGCCAAAACGAAGATACCCGAGTCATTGATTCTCGTCTTACTGAGGACCGTGATGCGGTGCGCCGTCGGCGGTCCTGTGAGGCCTGCGGGGAACGCTTTTCGACCATGGAAGAGGCGAGTCTGAAACTACCTTATATCGTCAAGTCCAACGGCGATAGAGAGCACTACGATGAATCTAAATTGGCGCGCGGTCTTGAGCGGGCGCTCGAAAAACGCCCTGTTGAGTCGCGCGAAATCGAACTAATATTGCATCGCATAAAACGCAATCTTTTGACTTCTGGAGAGCGCGAGATTCCAGCCCGTGAAATCGGAGAACTGGTAATGAACGAACTGCGCGAAGTTGATCAGGTCGCCTACGTACGCTTTGCGTCTGTGTATCGCTCTTTTCAGGATGTCGACGCGTTTAGCGATGAAATTCGTCGATTACAGCGGCAGACGGTTCGAGGGCGGCGTGAGTCGCGCGCGAAACTGCAAGAAAAAGATCGCGATGATACTCACAAATCCTGACACACGACCCGCTATCCTCTCGCATCATGAGTCATAGTATAGCTAATACCAGCGTGGACCCCGGTGAGTCGATTATGCAGCGAGTTCTAGAGCTTGCTGCTCAAGGGACTGCGAGTACGCAACCTAACCCTAGAGTTGCGTGTGTGATCGTGAATAATGGTGAAATCGTTGGTGAAGGCGTTCACCAGCGCGCCGGTGAGCCGCATGCTGAGCGACTCGCGTTGGAACAAGCCGGTGAGCGTGCTCGTGGCGGAACCGCGTATGTGAACCTCGAGCCATGTTGTCATCAAGGCCGTACCCCACCGTGCACCGATGGGTTGATCGACGCTGGTATCAGCAAAGTGATTGCTGCAATGCGTGATCCAAACCCCTTAGTCGAAGGTGGCGGTTTCGAGATGCTAGCGGCAGCCGGAATTGAAGTAGAGCACGGTTTGATGGAGGAACAGGCGCGTTGGTTAAATCGCGGCTTTGTCAGTCGCATGACGCGCGAACGCCCTTGGGTAACGCTAAAAACTGGCGCTACTCTGGATGGACGCACCGCAGCTTATGACGGCACCAGCAAATGGATTACCAGTGCAGAAGCGCGAATCCGAGTCCAAGAATTACGCGCCGCCAGCTCGGCCGTCATCACCGGTATTGGAACAGTTCAGGCGGATGATCCCAGTTTGGATGTGCGTATTGACGGAGCGCTACGTCAGCCTTTACGTGTGGTGCTGGATAGCCATCTGCAATTGACTGACAATGCACGAGTTATTGGTCAGGATGGCCACTGTCATGTGTTTACGTTGTCGCAAGACGAGCAGCGAATTGATGCGCTGAGCGCGGCTGGTGTCGAAGTGGTGGCATTATCGGATCTGAGTTCAGGGCGTATCAGTCTGCCGGAAATGCTGGCTGAATTGGCGAAATGGCAATGTAATGAAGTACTTATCGAGGCCGGTTCCACCTTAAGTGGTGCGTTTATTGAATCCGGGCTGGTCGATGAGTTAGCGTTATTTTATGCGGGTAGCATTTTAGGGGATAAGGCCCAAAGCATGTTTCAATTTGAGCAACCCGTGCCCTTTGATCAGCGTGCGGAGTTTGTAATAAACAATGCCGAAATGATCGGCCCCGACGTGTTCGTGCAAGCATTGAATCAACACAGCTGGCAGTCGCTGAATCAGAACTGAGGTAGTGTATGTTTACTGGAATTATTGAAACCATCGGCACCGTTATCGCGACCAAACAACTCGGTGGTGATATTCGAATTACCGTCCAAGCACCAGCCTTTGCTGAGCGTGACGTAGCCTTAGGCGACAGCATCGCAAGTAATGGTGTATGTCTCACCGTGATTGAACAACATGGTGATGCATTTGTGTTTGATGTCTCACGCGAAACCATTACCCATTCGTTAATTGGTGAATGGAAAGTCGGTGCGCGTGTGAACCTTGAAATGGCGATGTTGCCCACCACACGCCTGGGCGGTCACTTAGTGTCAGGTCATGTCGATGGTTTGGCACAGTTGTGTCAACTGGAGACCGATGCGCGATCAACTAGGATGGTGTTTCGTGCGCCGGCAGATTTGAGTCGATACATTGCACGCAAAGGTAGTATTACGATCAATGGTGTCAGTCTCACGGTGAATTCCGTGGCGGGCGATGAATTCGACGTGAATGTGATTCCGCATACGTTTGAAGTGACCACGCTTGGCGGTCTCGGTATAGGAGATAAGGTGCATATCGAGGTGGACTTGATTGCGCGCTATCTGGAACGTCTAATGAGCGGCGAGCAGCCGCAGCACTCAAGCTTGACTGCGGGTTTTCTGGCTGAGCATGGCTTTAAATCCAGTTAATCACTCGCTACTATCACGTTAGGGGAGACTGACGATGTTTATCACACCACTTTACGCCGCCGCATTTGGTTTGCTGTATGTATTTTTGGCCCTGAATGTTATTCGCCTTCGATTTCGCTACCGCGTTGGGTACGGAGAAGGGGGCCACGGTGATCTGATTAAAGCTGTCCGAGCACACGCGAACTTTGCTGAGTACGTGCCAATCGCGCTGATTTTAATGTGGATTGTTGAGAGCATGACGTTTTCATCCATGCTGGTGTTTTGGCTGGGCGCGGCACTGTTGGTCGCACGCGTGCTGCATGTGTTTGGTATGCTTTACCCAAAAAGCATGTTGATTTGCCGGCAAATTGGCATGGTGGTTACCTTGGCTGTCATCGCGATTGCCTCTGTGCAACTGTTGATTTTCTATCTACCGGCTTCGATTTAACGCGTTGCTGAGAAATACTGAGACTAATTATGGCTTTGAGTAGTATCGAAGAAATTTTGGAAGACTACCGTAACGGTAAAATGGTTATCATTACCGATGACGAGGACCGTGAGAACGAGGGCGACCTGATGATGGCGGCTGACCATGTGCGGCCAGAAGACATCAACTTTATGGCGCGCTATGGGCGTGGTCTGATCTGCCTGACTTTAACCGAGGAGCGGTGCGAAAAACTGGGGCTGCCGTTGATGGTCGGTGACAACAACGGCGCACGATTTTCGACTAATTTCACCATGTCGATCGAAGCAGCTGAAGGTGTTACAACTGGCATTTCTGCGGCGGATCGAGCGCGGACAGTACAAGCCGCGGTGGCACACGATGCCAAGCCCGGTGACATTGTCATGCCGGGTCATATCTTTCCGATCATGGCACAGCCTGGCGGGGTATTGAGTCGCGCAGGGCATACCGAAGCTGGTATCGACTTCGCGCGCTTAGCTGGGCGCGAGCCAGCCAGCGTGATCTGTGAGATATTAAACGAAGATGGCACCATGGCACGTATGCCGGATCTGGTGAAGTTTGCTGAAGAACACGATCTCAAAATATGCTCGATTGCGGAATTGATTCGTTATCGCCTCGAAAAAGAGCCAACCGTAGTTCCGGTTGAAGACACTGAAATAGAAACCGAGCGCGGCAAGATTCGCTGCGTGGTGTTCAAGGACACCGAGCGCGATGAGACGCATGCGGCATTAATCGCTGGTGAGGTGAAACCCGACGTGCCACTGCCAGTACGGATTCATGTCGAGTCCGACCTGTTGGCTGTGCTAAAAGGATTGAACAACAAAGCCACATTCCCGGTACAGGATGCAGTAGACTACATTCTAGAAGCCGGCACAGGTATTGTTGTGATCTTGCGTTATGCGCAAAATGCTGAAGAAGTGATTTACGATATCGAGCAAATCAAAGACAATAAGCGCCCCGGAAATCAGGGGCATCTGCGCTTGCTGGGTGCTGGCAGTCAGATTTTGTCTAGTCTGGGAGCCCGTCAGATTCAGGTAATGGGCCGCGCGCGCAAAACGCACGGTTTGTCTGGCTTTGATATCGAAATCGTTGAATATATTGAAAAATAAAAACACTGTGGGCCTGAGTCTGGCATAAGGTCGGCACTCTCACCGCAGCTAACACTACCGAATTATTATGAGTCACAAAGTTATCACCGGCGAGTTACACGGTAACAGCCAAAAAATCGCCATCGTTCTGGGACGTTTTAACAGCTTCATTGGTGATGCCTTGCTCGGCGGTGCCATTGACGTATTAGAACGCCACGGCGTGCCCAGCGACCAGATTACCGTAGCGTATGTTCCAGGTGCATTTGAGATCCCGTTAGCGGTTAAAAAAATGGCAGCCAGCGGCAAGTACGACGGTGTGGTGGCACTGGGCGCTGTGATTCGTGGTTCAACACCGCATTTTGACTATGTGGCCGGCGAATGTGCCAAGGGTTTAAACACGGCGCAGCTGGATACCGGCATACCGGTCGGCTTCGGCGTGTTGACTGTAGACACCATCGAACAAGCGATTGAGCGTGCAGGCACCAAAGCGGGGAATAAAGGCGCTGAGGCTGCAATGACCGTGCTTGAAATGATCAATGTGATGGCGAAACTGTAAGATGACTGCCAAGAAGGCCACGTCCAATCGCCACAACGCACGTCGTGCCGCGGTTCAAGCGCTGTATCAATGGGATCTGACCAAACAGGCTGCAGAGGACATTGAAAAGCAATTCAGTCAGATTCATGATATGCAAAACGTGGATCGAAAGTACCTGCGCATGATCATGGCAGAGCTGCCTGGTCAGGCCAGCGAGTTGGAAGCATCAATCAAACCACACATCGGCCGGGAATTTTCCAGCCTAGACCCGGTAGAGCGCGCGATTTTGCGTCTTGGCGCGTTTGAGTTGCATAATCGCCAAGATGTGCCAACTAAGGTCGTACTCAATGAGATGATCGAATTGGCCAAAGTGTTCGGGTCTGAGCACAGTTATAAATTTATTAACGGCGTCATGGACAAAATGGCGACTGCCATTCGCTCGGCGAGATAGTTTCGCCTGTTTATGTTAACCGCCGCCGGAATCCTCCTTTATTCCACGTGTCGGAATTCAGCGTAATTGAGCAATATTGCACCGCTCTGGGTGCGTCGCATTCGGGCACCGAAATCGGCGTCGGTGATGATGCCGCCGTAGTTGCTGTGCCGCCAGGTATGCGTTTGGCGGTCAGCGTGGACTCTATGGTTGAAGGCGTCCACTTCTTTCAGGATGCAGCGCCAAACGATCTGGCTTGGAAGCTTTTGAACGTCAACCTAAGTGATATGGCTGCCATGGGCGCGCTACCCAAATGGGCCACAGTGACCTTGACCATGCCGCAGGAAAACCACCTGTGGCTAGCTGATTTTTCAGCTGAGTTACACCGTGCTGCAACGCAGGCTGGTGTACAGATAATTGGTGGTGATACAACGCGCGGACAACTTAATATATCATTGACAATCATGGGCTTGCTGCCAAAAGATGATGTGATTTCACGTTCCGGTGCTAAGCCCGGTGACGATCTTTATGTATCTGGTACCCTTGGCGATGCTGCGCTCGCGTTGGCGGCCATTGAGCAACGCGTCGCGTTGAGTGCGGTGCAGCGTCGTGTCGTTGAAGCGAAATTGCATCGACCCCAGGCGCAGGTTGCGTTGGGGCAGGCCTTACTTGGTTTCGCCAGTGCCGGGCTGGATATTTCTGATGGCTTGTTGGGCGATCTTGCGCACATTGCTAAAGCGAGCCAAGTGAGCGTTGAAGTGAATGCTGATGCGGTACCCGTGTCACAGGTGTATCGCGAGTATCAGAACGCTGGTGGGGATTTGAGTCTTGCTTTGGCTGGCGGCGATGACTACCAGCTGGCGTTCACGGCATCCGCTCAGCATCGTGATTCGGTCCTGGCGCAGGCTGCTAAGTTGGGCGTTGAGGTAACATGCATTGGTCGAATCGTGCCACTCAGTTCGACCCCGGTGGTCGTGTTGCTTGATGGCAAACCGGCGCCTGAATTGAGCCACTCTAGCTACCAGCATTTTGATTAACCCTATTAATTTCTGAACACCATGATATGACCGACGCCGTTCAATTTCAGCTTCGCAACCCGATACACTTGTTTGCCCTTGGCTTTGGTTCCGGCTTGATTAAACCAGCGCCTGGCACGTGGGGTACGCTGGCATCAGTACCTGTCTTTTGGGTGATTGTGCAATTCTTGCCGCCAGCGCAACTTGGCTATGCCATGATGTTGGCGGTGACGTTTTTGTTTGGCGTGTATGTTTGTGGCCAAACGGCGCGTGATGTTGGTGTGCATGATCATGGCAGTATTGTCTGGGATGAGTTTGTTGGCTATTTTGTAACTATGGCAATGGTGCCGCCAAGCTGGTTAAATTTGGCCCTCGGTTTTGTGCTGTTTCGTGTCTTGGATATTGTTAAGCCGTGGCCAATCAAGCTGCTCGATAAACATGTACATGGTGGCTTGGGTATCATGATCGACGACGTTGTTGCTGGTGTAATTGCGGCCACTGTGCTCTATTTTGCGCAGCCTTACCTACCTTAATGGTATCGGTCACGCAAAGTTTTAGTGACGTGAATGCCTCGGCAAGAGTTGTGTCGTGAGACTGGATCCGATCACTGGCTGGTTGGACACGGCGCGTATCGAACCGTCGCCTAATTTTGATCAGCGGCCCACAGGCGCAGAACCCGAGTGTATTATTTTGCACTGCATTTCACTGCCCCCGGGTGAGTACGGACAGGACTACATCACCCGTTTTTTTCTGAACACGCTGCCAACAGCGGCGCACCCATATTTTGCCGGTATCGCTAACCTTAAAGTATCTGCACACTTTTTAATCGATCGGCTCGGTAATGTAACTCAGTTTGTCTCCACGTATGATCGCGCTTGGCACGCCGGGGAATCTGTGTGCCTGCAACGCCCGCGTGTGAATGATTTTTCCATTGGCATTGAACTTGAAGGGCTGGATACAGATCCTAATGGCTTTACTGACGCACAATATATGGCCCTCAACCCGCTCATAGCAACACTCAAAACCGCGCATCCAAAGATCAACGATACGCAGCTGTTTAGCCACAGCGACATCGCACCGACTCGAAAACCGGATCCCGGTCCATATTTTGATTGGCAACGCGTATTTGCCCGCTAAATATTGGACATAGTGTCAGTATTAAGTGCGTTGATTCATCACAATTTGGTAGTATGCTTAACAGGGTTAAGCAACAATCATCAATCTGGAAGACACCATGAATTCACTGAACATCCGCGTCGCCGTGGTCGCTGGCGCACGAACTCCATTTTTGCGCATCGCGACGGGGTTTAGCGAACTACCGGCACGCACTTTGGCCGCCAAGCTGGTTAAAGAGTTAGTGCAGCGTGCTGATCTTGATCGCAGCACCGTCGAGAAACTGGTGTTTGGCCAAGTGGTGATGGCGCCAGACGCACCCAATATCGCTCGTGAGATTGTGATGAGTGCAAATTTGCCGACATCCACCGATTCTTACAGTGTGTCTCGTGCCTGCGCCAGCAGTTACCAATCGGCGGCAGACATCGCCTTGAATATCCAATCCGGTATTATCGATACCGGTATCGCTGGCGGTTGTGATGTGATGTCCCAGCCTCCCATTAGCTTCAATAAGAAAATGACCGAAGCAATGGTTCGTTCGAGCTACAGCAAAGGTTCAAAATTAAAGGCGTTCAAAGGCATCGGTTTGCGTGATTTAATGCCGACGCAACCGGCGATCAAAGAGCCTTCGTCTGAGCTGACGATGGGACAGGCGGCCGAAAAAATGGCCAAAGAAAACGGCATCAGTCGCGCAGACCAAGATGCACTGGCACATCGCTCGCACACCAATGCCGCCCAGGCTTGGGAACAAGGTTGGTTTGATGCTCAGGTGGCCCCAATTTTGACCGGTCGTGATTATACCCCGGTGAGTAAAGACAATTTATTCCGTGCCGATTCGGAACTAAGTAAATACGCCAAGCTGAAACCGGTATTTGATCGCCAATACGGCTCGGTGACTGCGGCGAACAGTTCCCCCTTGACTGACGGTGCGTCGGCCGTGGTGCTAATGCGCGAAGATAAAGCGAAGGCACTTGGTTACACACCGCTCGGTTACATTAAGAGTTTTGCGTTTGCTGCGCTCGACCCTAATTGGCAAATGCTAATGGGGCCGTCGTTCGCCACACCGAAGGCGCTGGATCTAGCTGGATTGTCGTTGGCCGATATTGATCTGATCGACATGCACGAAGCGTTTGCTGCGCAAGTATTGTCAAACACGCAGGCGTTTGCCTCCAAGCAGTTCGCGCAGGAACGGCTTAACCGCGAACAGGCGATTGGCGAAATTGACTTCGACAAATTGAATATCACTGGCAGTTCGATTTCGCTGGGTCATCCTTTTGCGGCCACGGGCACGCGTCAATTGACGCAAATGCTGTATGACTTGCAACGTACCGGCAAGCAGCACGGCTTAATCACCGCGTGTGCAGCCGGTGGTTTGGGTGCGGCTATGGTGCTGGAATCAGCGTAGGGTTAACGGTAGGCGAGAACAGGAACAGACAATGAGCATATTTACCTTAGACACACAGGATGGCATTGCGACCATCACCATGAACGATCCGAGTCAGCCTCAGAACGTGCTGAATTCTGGTATTCAGACCGAGTACGAAGCGGTGTTCAGTCAAATTGAACTGGACGACTCGCTCGCAGGACTGATCTTTCAGTCTGGTAAACCCGGTTGTTTCTTGGCTGGCGCAGATATTTCTATGTTGCAGGGTATTACTTCTGAAGAGCAGGCAGTCGAGTCTTCGGAGTTATTGCACGCCATGTTTGACCGCATCACCAAGCTGAAAATACCAACCGTGGCCGCCATCGATGGCGTGTGTCTGGGCGGTGGTTTGGAGTTGGCGTTGGCGTTTGACTATCGCATTGCGTCGGACGATAAGGCGACTAAAATTGGTTTGCCCGAAGTTCAGTTGGGCCTGATTCCGGGCGGCGGTGGCACTCAGCGTCTGCCGCGTTTAATCGATTTGCCTACTGCGCTGGACCTGCTATTGACCGGCAAACAGCTCAATGGCAAGCGTGCCCATAAAGCAGGCATTGTGGATGCAGTTGTGCCGGCGTCGATCCTGACCGACGTCGCGACTCGCTATATTGCAAGAGGTAAACCAAAGCGCCGTCAAAGTGCTAAAAACTGGTTGTTCAAATTTGGCCCAATCCGAAAATATGTGATTTCGCAGGCGCGCAGCAAAACGCTGAAAGCGACCAAGGGAAAATACCCGGCGCCGATCAAAATATTGAAGGTGGTGAACCGTGGTTTGCGTATGGGGTTGAAAAAAGGTCTAAAGAACGAAGCCAAAGCATTTGGTCATATGTTGATGACGCCAGAGTCTCAGCAGTTGGTGAATATCTTCTTCGCTAGCACGGATTTAAAAAAAGATACCGGCGTCGACAGTGATGCCACGGCGGTGCCAGTAGAGCAGGTTGGCGTGCTTGGTGCGGGTTTAATGGGCGCGGGCATAGCGTATGTCTCTGCCACCAAAGCCGGAAAAACCGTGCGCTTGAAAGATATCAGCAACGAGGGCGTTGCCAAAGGCATTGCTTATACCGGTAAGATTCTGGATAAACAGGTTGCGCGGAGACGCATGACCGCGTTGGATCGCCAGGCACACCTAGCGCGCTTAACTGGCGGCACCGACTATCGTGGATTTGCCACGAGTGATGTGGTGATCGAAGCCGTGTTCGAGAGCCTGGACCTGAAGCAAGGTATGGTTGCCGATATCGAAGCGCTGAACACTGAGAAGAAGACAATTTTCGCCACTAACACCTCGGCTATTCCGATTGATTCGGTAGCGGCTAACGCCAAATACCCGGAGCGTGTGGTCGGTATGCATTACTTTTCCCCGGTCGAAAAAATGCCCTTGTTGGAAGTGGTGACCGGCAGCAAAACCGCTGATTGGGTGACTGCCACGGCTGTGGAATTGGGCAAGCAGCAGGGCAAAACGGTGATCGTGGTGAACGATGGCCCCGGATTTTACACTACCCGTATTCTGGTTCCCTACAACATGGAAGCCGTGCGCATGGTCCTAGAGGGCGTGGCAATCGAGGAGGTCGATTCGGCACTTGAGCACTTTGGCATGCCAGTTGGTCCGATCAAGCTGATGGACGAAGTTGGTATTGATGTGGGCGCACACATCGTAACCACATTAAATCAAGCGTTCGGTGATCGTATTCCACTGATTGATGGTGTCGACAGAGTGCTGGCAGATGATCGTAAAGGACGCAAAAATGGTCGAGGATTTTACGACTATTCAGAGAAATCTAAAGGCAAACAGGTGGACGAAACCATCTACGATGTCCTGAACCTGCCTAACCACGGGCGCACCGAACTGAGTGGTCAGGCCATCGCTGAACGGATCATATTGACGATGCTCAATGAAGCGGCGTACTGTCTACAAGATGGTATTCTGCGTTCTGCGCGTGACGGCGATATCGGTGCTATCTTTGGGCTTGGTTTTCCACCATTCCTCGGCGGGCCATTCCGTTATATGGATACACTCGGTGCCGCGGCCGTGGTTGAAAAGCTAGAAGCTCTTAAAGCCGAATTTGGCTTGCGGTTCGAGCCTGCGCCAATTTTGCGCAAGCATGCTAAAAAAGGAACTCGCTTCTATACTGCCTAAGGTGGGCTTGATTTCATGCAGGTATTTTTAATTTAATCAATCGTTTACGGAATATATATGAACTTAATTCTATATGCAGTTCCGGCTTTTTTTCTACTCATTGGTCTTGAGCTGTTAGCTGAACGCTGGCGTGGTACCAATTATTACCGCATCAACGACTCGCTTACCAGTCTCGCCACGGGAACGATCAATCAATTGGTAAGCGTGATCGACAAACTGATCCCGTTTACAGTGTACGTCATGTTGTATGACAGCGTGGCGCTCTACACTTGGCCGGATTCAATCTGGACTTGGGCGCTCGCCTTTGTGTTGTACGACTTTTGTTACTATTGGAATCACCGCATGGGCCATGAGGTGAATATCCTATGGGCGGCGCATGTGGTGCATCATTCGAGCGAAGAGTACAACCTAACCACCGCGTTGCGACAAACTGGCACCAGCACACTGAGTTTTGTGTTCTATTTGCCACTGGCGATTCTGGGTTTTGATCCGCTGATGATTCTCTCTGTTGGTGCGCTGAATCTGATTTATCAGTTTTGGGTGCATACACGTCATGTCGGTAAATTGGGCTGGTACGAATGGATCTTTGTGACCCCGTCAAACCACCGCGGGCACCATGCGCAAAACACGGTCTATATTGATAAAAATTACGGTGGCGTCTTTATTCTTTGGGATCGTTTGTTCGGCACGTATCAGGAGGAGCTGGACGACGATTTACCGGTTTTCGGTATTCGTGGCGCGGTGCGTTCATTTAACCCTCTCTGGGTCAACTTTCAAATCTACAATCTATTGTTCTGGGATGCCGTGCACACGCGTAACTGGTGGCACAAACTGACCATCTGGTTTCGTCGCACTGGCTGGCGTCCACCGGATGTTGTAGATAAATACCCGTTAGAAAAGAATGAGTTAGAAGACTTTGTTAAATTCGATATTCAGATTCCTGGCGCACTGAAGCTGTACAGCATCATTCAATATACGGCCACGGCCACGGTGGGTATTTTGTTTTCGATCGCTGCCTTAGAGATGACCATAGGACAACGCGCTATGTTGGTGGCGTTCGTTTTGCTCAGTAGTTTTTCCATCGGCGCGGTGTTGGAGAATCGCCATTTTGCCGGTGTGCTGGAGTGGATGCGTCTAGTCACTTTGTTCACATTGGCGTTGTTGAGTCCTATTCCAAGTGCGCTGAGTATTGGTCTGGTGGTAGCTTGTGTGGTGTCTGCACCATTGTTGTTTATCGGGCGTCAGCGAGCGCAGAATTTGCCACCCGTTAACAACGCCATGCCGATGCCGGGTGGTCGTGCCGTTCACGGAAAATAGTCCGCTTGTCGTTCGACTGTAGTGCTCAGATTGAAGACCTGATAGTATCCGCGCGCATGAACGTTAGCGACTTTACTTACGATTTGCCGGATGAGCTGATCGCACAATATCCGCCTGAGAAACGGGGTACCAGCCGTTTATTGAAAGTGCGCCAAGGTCAGCCTTTTATGGACGCCAGCTTTGGCGATTTACTGCACGAGCTGCGCGCAGGCGATGTGATGGTGTTAAACAACACCAAAGTTGTTCCTGCACGCATGTTTGGACAAAAGGAATCAGGTGGCCGCATTGAAGTGCTGCTTGAACGGGTCACAGGTGAAGACTCTCTGTTAGCGCAAATTCGCGCCAGTCGTGCCCCTAAGCCCGGCCAGAAACTAATGATCGACGGGGACGACCAGGTACGTCTCACGGTGCTGGGCAGGCAAGATACTTTTTTCGAGCTGCAAGTCAATGGTTTGCAGGCCTCATTGTTTGATTGGTTGGAGCGAGTTGGTCATATGCCGCTGCCGCCCTATATTGAGCGTGCCGATGAGCATTCTGATCAGGAGCGCTATCAAACCGTTTTCGCAGAACAGAAGGGCGCAGTGGCCGCGCCAACCGCCGGTTTGCATTATGACGACACCTTGCTGGCGGCAATACGCGACAAAGGCGTTGAGATTGTGACGATTACGCTGCACGTTGGAGCTGGTACCTATCAGCCAGTCCGTGTTAATTCAGTGGAAGAGCACGTGATGCACTCTGAGTATATCGAAGTTTCTGACGCGGCCTGCAAAGCCATAATTGCGGCGAAACAGCATGGTGGACGCGTGCTTGCGGTTGGGACCACCGTAGTACGATCGTTGGAAACTGCAGCGCGCGCCGCTGGCGACGCAGCACTCATCGCCCCTTTTACTGGTGACACCGACATTTTCATCTACCCAGGATTTCAATTCAAAGTAGTGGATCTGCTGCAAACCAACTTTCACTTACCGGAATCAACCTTGTTGATGTTAGTCAGTGCGTTCGCGGGTCCAGAAACAATTCGTTCGGCGTATCAACACGCGATTACGCAGAAGTATCGATTCTTTAGCTACGGTGATGCAATGCTATTGGAGCGTGCTGCAAGCGTCTGACCGGCGGGTCAACATCTAATTCATCCTTGAAGAGCGGGGCGGGCTGGCGTCCTGGAGAGGATTCGAACCTCCGACCTGCCGCTTAGGAGGCGGCTGCTCTATCCAGCTGAGCTACCAGGACATCCGACACCGCGACGAGCGAGTTGCTGTTCACAGACGCGGTGTCATGCCAAGCACATACGAGGCTTACGCGCGCTCGACGTATTCCCCAGTTTCGGTATTTACTTTTACTTTTTCGCCGATATTGACGAAGGTGGGCACCGTGATGCGAATGCCGGTCTCCAGCTCTGCAGGTTTACCGCCACTGGCTGCCGTTTGACCTTTGACCACACCTTCGGTATCGACGACTTCAAGAATCACGTTGGCGGGTAAGTCTAGGCCGATGGGCGTCTCGTCATAGAAGTTGATTTGCACATCGGTGTTTGGCAGCAGATAGCCCGCTTGCTCAGAAATGTCTTCCGCATTAAGTGTGAGTTGGTCGAAGGTTTCGCTGTCCATAAAAATATGCGTGTCACCGTCGGCATACAAGTACTGCATTTTACGTGGTTCCACGTGGGGCTTTTCGACCTTGTCAGTCGAACGGAAGCGCTCATTCAGTTTGGTGCCATTGATGATGTCTTTCAGTTCGCATTGAACGAAAGCACCACCTTTACCAGGCTTTACGTGACTCTTTTTAAGCACACGCCACAGATTGCCTTGATGCTCAATCAGTCCACCAAGTCGAATTTCGTTTGCCGAGATTTTTGCCATTTTAAACAGGGTACTGGGAAATTAATTAAGCCGCGATTATAGGTGAACGGAGCGTCGGAAGACCAGCCGGAATAACGCTATAATGCAGCAGTTTTAACTTAGTTGGTGGATTCTCTCTTGGCGTTTGATCATAAAACCTTTTTGCAACACGTGGGGCAATCGCCCGGCATCTATCAAATGTTTGATGCCGAGGGGGCCTTATTGTACGTGGGCAAGGCTAAGAATCTTAAAAAGCGTTTGAGCAGCTATTTTCGTGCCACCGGCTTGCCGATCAAAACCGCAGCCATGATGCAAAAAGTGGACGACATTCAGGTGGTGGTAACACACACCGAGAACGAAGCGCTGATTCTCGAGTCCAACTTAATCAAAAAACATAAGCCACGCTACAACATTCTGCTGCGCGACAGCAAAAGCTACCCATTTATTCATATTGATGACTCGCATGAGTATCCGCGTTTGAGTTTTTATCGCGGTGACCGCAGCGAGCCGGGGCGCTATTTTGGGCCGTACCCAGGCGTGACTGCGATCCGCGAAACGCTGGCGCTGCTGCAAAAAGTGCTGCCGGTGCGTCAGTGTGATGACGTGTTTTTCAGCAATCGCTCGCGACCATGTTTGCAATATCAAATCAAGCGCTGTAGCGGCCCGTGCGTCGGGCTGATCTCGCAAGAAGCGTATGGCAAGGATGTTGATCTGGCCGGTTTATTCTTGCAAGGCAAAGACGAATCATTAAATACACTGCTGCAACGCAATATGGAGCAGGCTTCCAAGCAATTAAAGTTTGAGGAAGCAGCTGGATGGCGGGATCGTATCAACGCACTTCGGCGTGTGCAGTCACATCAAGCCATCACATCGGGTCACAGTGACATCGACATCATCACCGTGGCCAGTTTGCACGGCAAGGTGTGTGTGGAGGTCACGTTTATTCGTGGCGGTCGTCATAGCGGCAGTAATGGACATTTTCCTAAGGTGCCACTCGATTTTACCGAAGCCGAAATCCTCAGTGCTTTTATCAGCCAGTATTATCATCGTCGTCCGGCCCCAAAAGAAATCATTGTCGGCGTGGCACTCGATGACACTGACAGTCTTGCTGGCTGGCTGACCGAGCAATCGGATCGAAAAGTCGCGATCGTGCACTCTGTGCGAGGACACCGTCGAGACTGGCTGCAAATGGCGCAACTGAATGTGAGCGAGCGTCTAAAGCGGCACTTGTCAGAAAAAGAAAGTGTCGCCGGACGTCTGCAAGCCTTTGCCAAAGTGTTTGACACCGACGAACCCATCAAACGCATTGAGTGTTTTGATATTAGCCACACCCAAGGCGAGCAAACCGTGGCCAGCTGCGTGGTGTTCACCGAAAAGGGCATCACCAAGTCCGATTACCGCCGTTACAACATTAAAGGCATCACACCCGGTGATGATTACGCCGCGATGCGTCAGGCGATTCAGCGCCGCTACCAGCGCGTATTGAAAGAAGAGGGCAAACTGCCCGACGTATTACTGATCGACGGTGGTAAAGGGCAGTTGTCATCGGCCGCGGAGATTATGCGCGAATTACAGATCAACAACGTGCGGCTCGTTGGCGTGGCGAAAGGGGAGGGGCGAAAACCAGGCTTGGAAACCTTGTTTGTTGAAGGGCAATCAATGGGCATAAAACTACCCGCCAACTCACTGGCCATGCATTTGGTGCAACAAATTCGCGACGAAGCGCATCGATTTGCTATCACCGGACACCGCGCTCGGCGTGGCAAGGCGCAAACCCAATCGGTGTTGCAAGAGGTGGCCGGTGTGGGGGCCAAACGTCGGCAGGCGCTGCTCAAGCATTTTGGTGGTTTGCAAGGCATTCAACAGGCAGGGGTCAAGGATCTGATGAAAGTGCCAGGTATTAACGCGGATTTAGCGAACAAAATCTACCAGCACTTGAAAAAATAATGCCGTCTATCCATATGTCTGTTCAACAGCTATGGCGCATTAATGGTAAACTCGCGCCTTAGAGAGCACACTTAAACATCACTTCCGGTTGATGCCGAACATGAGCCTAACCATACCCAATTGCTTAACTTTGTTTCGAATAATCGCGATTCCGTTGATCGCGATCATTTACTTTTCCGACGTTCGTTTTGGAAACTGGTACTGCACCATAATTTTTACCTTGGCCGGCATCAGTGACGCACTCGACGGCTATCTGGCCCGTAAATGGAACCAAACTAGTAAACTGGGGGCCTTTCTCGATCCCGTGGCCGACAAATTGCTAGTCTCCACGATGTTGTTACTGGTGGTGAGTAATGTCGAATTGCAGCGTGGTTTATTGAACGAGTTGCTGTTCATCATCACGGTCATCATTATCATTAGCCGTGAAATCACCGTATCGGCTTTGCGAGAATGGATGGCTGAAATCGGTAAGCGCGCCAACGTGGCGGTGTCTGTGGTCGGCAAGTACAAAACCGGGATTCAAATGGGTGCCATCGGCTGTTTGCTGTTCCAACACGACTTCATCGGTCTGCCTATTTTACTGATTGGCGAGCTCATGCTGTATGCAGCAGGGGTTCTGACGATCTGGTCAATGAGCATTTACTTGCGCGCTGCCTATAAGGCTGTGCAACATGATTAGGCCAATCAAAAATTTTTGAAATAAATCTGAAATCAATGATTGACTAGTTAATTCATCTGCATATAATAGCGCCACTCAAGCGGGAATAGCTCAGTGGTAGAGCACAACCTTGCCAAGGTTGGGGTCGCGAGTTCGAATCTCGTTTCCCGCTCCAAGTTTCAATCGCGGTGATGCAAATCACGATCGGCAACGCCCGAACCGCGCAGAAAACATTGGCCAAGAGAAATCAAGGCCCGATGTTGGACGAAGTAGAATAGGGTAAAGAAAAGTTCTCTTTACCCTATTTTTTTGGCTAAAATTAGCCTCATTGCATTGGCTCGATGGCAGAGTGGTTATGCAGCGGCCTGCAAAGCCGTGTACGCCGGTTCGACTCCGGCTCGAGCCTCCAATGCTTTGTACAAAGATCACTAAGTGATCGGCGGCCAAGGCGTCCACCTCGTCAATGCGGGGAGCGTCAAGTCGACACCTTGCCATTGCGAAGTGGCAAAGCTTTCGTTTTTGTGCGAGCAGCCAACGCTAACCGCTCGCCATTGCGAGGAGTGAAATATCTCCCCCGTGATTGCGAAAGGCGGAGCTAAATACTCGTCATTGCGAGGAGCGAAGCGACGTGGCAATCTAAAGCCCGCAAAAAACGCGGCACCGGCAGCTTGCAATAAGCTGCTATAAAAAATTTGGATAGGGAGCCAATCCCTGCACATGTATCCCGTTGGCTCGGGTGACGTTGTGGTAGACAGCAGCTTGCAACAAGCTGCAATGAAAAATTTGGATAGGGAGCCAATCCCTGCACATGTATCCCGTTGGCCCGGGTGACGTTGTGGTAGACAGCAGCTTGCAACAAGCTGCAATGAAAAATTTGGATAGGGAGCCAATCCCTGCACATGTATCCCGTTGGCCCGGGTGGCGAAATTGGTAGACGCAACGGACTTAAAATCCGTCGGTGGCAACACCGTGCCGGTTCAAGTCCGGCCCCGGGCACCATTCCTTGTTCTCTCTTATTACAATCATTCCTAATTGATATTTGGCCTTAAGTTGGTTGCGCAAAAATAGCTGCCGAACAAAAATCTGCACGAGACTAAATCGACTCGGATTCTTCTCTAGTACTGAATAGATTCCATAACAGGACTCTCAGGCTTCATTACCAATTATTCATAGTGCTGTATATTTAAACAGTATATTTATAAAACCAAGTCCTTCTTAAGCCTCACACGAGAATATCTGCGCGCGCATATTTTTATATCACTTAAAAAATGCATTGATAAACAAGGATTTATAAATTCGTTGTCTAGGATAATGCGCACTGTTACCATAATTAGTGAGCACGCTCATTTACACGGAATCAAAGGAGATTGGTATTGAACGTTAAGACAGCAAAAACAGTAACTTGCAAAGCAAAGCTCAGAACCCATGTCCCGTGCATACGCGCATGCACAGAATTAAGGTGTTATAGCTACTTAGAGATATGAAGGTAATCGAAGACCATCGAACAATTGACGCTCAATGCAACGAGTGCTTAAAAGTTCATGAGTCCTACTCGGGTAGTATCGTTAATGATGAAAGTCAGTTTTCAGAATATTTGATTAGCCTTGATCCCCAGCATTCAAATAGGTTTCTTCTCTTCATAAAGATCAATAGAGAAACCGACTATATAGTTTGTGGGCTTTTGGTGAGCCTAGAAGATCAAGCGATCTTAACGTATAAGGATAAGTACCCACTCGTAGTGGATGGCTTCGATTGGTTGTTAGAAACGCTGCCTAGAGTGGAAGTTTTAGAAAAAGGCTTTGATGAAGTAGTGTTTGGAATATTTAAAGAAGTATTGATTAAAAATGATTCGAGAATTAGTGGTGTACTTAAGAAATGGGCCGATCAATAAATGAGCTATAACAAGGCAAAACACTGCCGCTTCGCTCGGACGCGGTGCCCGCGCCCGTGTTCGCGGCGTCAGGTCTACTACAGCTCATGACCGAGGAGCATCATTTAATAATGCTGTTCTAAATGAAGTTCATCAAAAGGCTGTGTGTATCGCCCTAGGTTGCTAAATTAAAAGACAATAAGGAAGCTGGCCAAACCCGCCTTTCGATGTTACCGTGAGACGGACCTCACGCTGGTGACCCGTGGTTCAATCAGACGTTGAGGTCCGTCTCACGGCTAAGCAGGGAAGGCCCGCCTCACTATTTTTTGCCTATTACTTGGAAATCAAAATTAGGATAGAAAGATGGCCATAAGCGAAAGTAGTAGCAAAGTAAGCGATAAACTGGAAGAAAGGAGTGCTTTGAGACCTAACAAGAACTTGCAGATGGACGCGCCTGTCGGCACGCCACTGAACACATATCGTTAAAACCATAGGGAGCTCATGAGCACAATTAAATTTAGTTTGATCTTTTTAGGTGGAGCCGTATTGACATCATGTATCCATCCGGTTAATCAAAATTCCCATTCTTCTGAGTTTACCGATTGTAACGACTGCCCAATAATGAAGCTGATACCGCTGGGACAGTTTAAAATGGGTGATCTGATAGGTGATGGACGAGCTGACGAGAAACCAGAACAAATAATTTCTCTCAAAAACCCTATCGCCATGTCGAAGTATCCAATTACCGTCGGATCGTTTCAAACCTTTGTAGCTACTACGGGATATGTTACAGAGGCAGAAATGCGTTCTGACGAAGGGTGCTGGGGTATTAAAACAGATCTCTCAATTGGATGGCTGCCAACTGAAAACTGGAAAACTAATAGACTAAATCAGGATGAAAGCCATCCTGTTGTTTGTGTTAGCTGGAACGACGCTCAAGCATATACGAAGTGGCTTACAGCGGAAACCGGGTTTAGATATCGCTTACCCACAGAGGCTGAGTGGGAGTTTGCGGCGCGTGGTGGATCAGAAGGTAAATATTATTACGGAAATGACGCCACTACTGTCTGCCAATATATTAATCACGCGGATTATCAAATGATCAAAGCATGGGGCGCAGATACTGCTGTATCAACATGTGATGATGGTTATCTCACAACATCTCCTGTTGGCAAGTTTCCTCCAAACGGTTTCGGCCTATATGATGCGTATGGGAATGTTTGGGAATGGGTGTTGGACTGCTATAAACCGAACCTCGAAGACATAAGTGCTGACCCATTAGATCATATAAATGCAGAATGTAAAGAGCGCACATTAAGAGGTGCCTCGTGGGCAAGCCAGCCAGTCGGTATCACATCGAGCTACCGAAATAAAGACGAAGCAAGTTTCCGTACCGTCGACTATGGATTTCGTGTTGTACGCGATCTTTAATCACAAACGTTTTAACAAGGCGTGCCAGCTGACAGTTTGGGCGGTGCTTCACTTTGTGTATGGCTGCGCCAGTTTACACAAAGCTCCGCCCCGCCCAAACTGCAGCTGCACTTGGCGTTATGTGTGTGAACAATTAAGCGTATGAAAATTAAAAATAGGAATTGCTATTGTAGTCTCTGGGAAAAATCGCCCGCAACACTACAAAAGCAAGGCGTAAAGCCTGGATTTTGTGGCATTTGTTCCATATGTGGCGCACAAGGACATTTGCAACATGCACCCGGATGTCATCCTTATTCAGATGCTTGGTGTGACGGATGTTATAGAGTTCAGGCTTTAGTTAATAATTTGCAATGTATCGCTATGGTGGGGCTGATTCTCTGCATTGTTTTCCAAAAATGGCTGTTTGCTATCGGCTTGGTATTTATATTTGTTAGCGTAATAGTTATAAATGCTAAAGGTAAAAAGCTTATAAGATATTTTGCGGGCACATAACAATCGGCTCAATGCGACCTCCACTCCATTGCTTGCTTTGTGCCTTTTCGCTACGCCAGCGCAACACAATCAACTACAAGGCTGCCCCTAAGCGGGGCGTTATGTAGATTGAAATGGAAATCGGACAGCGAGATATATTCTCTTTCGTTATTGGAAAGAAAATTAATCCAAAACAACAATATGTAGATATATGGGCAGGTGGTGTGAACCTAACTTATATCGATAATTTGGTTTATGTTCCTCAGTTCGTCACTTCGGTCAGACGAGAGATAGAAATACTAAGAAATAAGCGTTTACCGAAATGGTACGCCGCTCTCCATTGGGGGCCTACCACGGATGATTTTGTTGGTAGATTTACAATAAGAAACTCTGAAGAAATACAACTTCATTGTAAATTGGGCAATGGAAATAAAGTCACAACAAATATTGTAGTAAAAAACCTTATTTCCATTTACAGCAAATGCATAGATGAACTTGAAAAAACTACATAACAAGGCAAACCACCATAACTCACTGCGTTCGTTGGGACGCGGTAAACCGCGCCCCTGTTTGCGGCGTTAGTGTTACAAGAATATATGAGAATAGTATGAGAGATAAAATATTTGGTATTACTGGAATTCTCTTGGGCGTCGTATTTTTGGCAAGCGCTTGGAATATACGTCGGGTATTCGGAAGCGAAACTTATGAATCTGCTCAAGAATCATTATTAATAGGAGGCATTTTGTTTTTATTAGGTTCGATATACACATTAATTAAAAAACCTAATGAGCCTAAAAACTAAAAACACTAACAAGTCACAAAACTCAACGCCTGCGGCTCGGACGCGCCAAGTCGCGCGCCCGTTTGTGAGGCGTTATGCATCAAGGAGACATTGAAATTGATTTCTCACGTAACTTTGGGGACGAATGATCTCCTGCTCGCAACTAAATACTACGACAAAATTTTGGGCTTACTTGAGGCTAAACAACTTGCTAAAACTGAAAATGTCGTATTTTATCAATTCCCAAACTCCACGACTAAGCTAGCCATATCCAGGCCTTACGATGGTCAGTTAGCGTCTAATGGAAATGGGACCATGCTTGCTCTGACAGCAGGTAGCAAGGAATGTGTTACTGAAATCTACAAGCTCGCCATAAGCCTTAACTCTAAATGCGAGGGAGAGCCCGGGCCAAGAAACAACGGTGCCTATTTCGGTGCTTACTTTCGAGACCTGGACGGTAACAAAATAGCTGTTTTTCATAGAGAAAACGGTGCTGGTGCATAACAAGGCCAGGCACTGCGACGGATTTTTCGCTGCGGCTTCGCCTCCACTACAAAGCCGCGCGTGCTGGCGACGTTAGCTGCCAATCTGGATTGCGAGCTATAGCCGGATATATCAAGCCCATTATGTGATGAATCTTTTTAATTCTAGGAGCCAGTTGTGAAACAAATATGTGGTTTAATTTCTTTGCTTTTTTTGTCAGCTATAAGTAACAAGAGCATCGGTCAAAATGATAGCTTAGTTATTAAAGGATCTTATTTGGGGCAGCAACCTCCGGGGTTAAACGCTGAAGTTTTTGCCCCAGGTATTGTTTCGACGAAACATCGTGATTTTAGCGGCTTTTTTTCGCCAGATATGCAAGAGTTCTATTTCACAAGGAGGGATAATGAAACTGAAGAGTGGACATTGATAGTTTATAAAAATGAAAATAGTCAATGGAGCGAGTCTACAGTCGGGCCTCGAGTTGGTAGGCCCATTCTCTCTCCAGATGGTAATACGATGCATTTGGGCAAGTATTATATGGAGCGAACCGAGACGGGCTGGACTGATGTAAAAAGTCTTGGCCCGATGTTTGATGGGGAAGATTGGGGCATAATGCGTCTTTCCGCCTCTGAAAATGGTACCTATGTTTTAGATGATTATAAAGGTGATGGAATCCGCATATCTACTTTGGAAAATGGCGAACGCCTACCACCTAGAAAGATGTCCCCAGCGATCAATACTGGTAAAAATAGCGCACACCCCTTTATATCGCCTGATGAATCTTATTTGATCTGGGATACTGAAAGAGAAGATGGACATGGCGATTCTGATCTATACATAAGTTTTCGAAAAAAAGACGGGTCATGGGGAGAGGCCATCAACATGGGAGATAAAGTCAATACAGAATCTTGGGAAGCCGGCGGATATGTAACTCCCGATGGCAAGTATCTGTTTTTTAATAGACACCATGATATGTATTGGGTTAATGCAAAATTTATTGAGGATCTTCGACCTAAATTAGATTAAGTAAGAGGGAAGCTAACAAGCTGTTTAAAGTGGACAAAATTACGTTGGCTAGGCTTCGCTCCGCTTCACATTTTAGCCAACATGATTTTGCCCATTAACAGGGCGTTATAAAGATTAAAGGGGTTCAGTTATGGATATTATTGTAGGTATATTAGCAATTATTGCGATTCTTATAGCAATCGCTGTTGGTGGTGCGGTTCTTTGGTTTCTACTTTGTTTTGGCATAACCATTGTAGGGTGGTACTTTGTTCCAGATTTATGGAGAGCTGGGCATGATAACCTTGCAATATTATTGGCTATTTGTGCACCGATCATTAATGTATTCGCTTTTTCCTGGCTATCCGAAATGATTGATTCTGGGCGTTCGGGTCCGTACCCTTATTTTGATAAGTCTAGCAAAAAGGCCATATATGATAAGGATGGCAATGTTAAAGGCTATGAAGATAAGTAGCCTTTATAACAAGAGACTATGATCCCAGGTCAAGTATTCAGGCCATTTTTTCGTTCCAATAAGTCCTCGTTTTCATCATCGCGTTCAGGGTAATTAGCTGCTTTCTGGCGCAGGCGATCAATGCCACTTTCTTGGGTTTGCCTTGCGCGACTAACCGTTGATACATCGGTTTAAGCGTGGGGTGATGTTGGATGGCCGACATCATCGAGACGAACAACACTGAACGGATCTTGTGCCGTCCACCACGAATGCTTCGTTTACCTGAGCGCTTA
>NZ_BMXA01000004.1 GCF_014651515.1 Arenicella chitinivorans | reverse complement strand
GTGGACGGCACAAGATCCGTTCAGTGTTGTTCGTCTCGATGATGTCGGCCATCCAACATCACCCCACACTCAAACCGATGTATCAACGGTTAGTCGCGCAAGGCAAACCCAAGAAAGTGGCATTGATCGCCTGCGCCAGAAAGCAGTTGATTACCCTGAACGCGATGATGAAAACGAGGACTTATTGGAACGAAAAAATGGCCTGAATACTTGACCTGGGATCATAGTCTCTTGTTAGGTTTCTTTTTCAATGTACTTCCAGGTTATAAACTGTTGAATTAAGATAAATAGAAAAGCAGCGAAAGCCAAGTAGACTGCACTGTTGTTCCAACGACTATTTATATAAGAAACTCTTTCGAAATTCGTTTTGCTATCTGGATCTTCCAGTGAATCAATTTGTAGTTCATATTTCGTGACTTCATTTGATATTTCATTTGCGACCCCTATCTGGAGAGCCATTGCTGTAAAACAACCAACGGAGGCCATCATTAGAATAATTGAAAGTGTCTTTGCAATCTTCATGTAAACCTAACGCCGTGAACACGGGCGCACAAAGTGCGTCCGAGCGAAGCGGCAGTGTTTTGCCTTGTTAGTGCTTTGACACATTGATGTTCTTTGCATGTATCTCGATGACGCCATCACTTAAATATAACCATAATTTGTTTTCCTTGAGATAGCCGTTAGAAACTGAGCCCGCCGAAAGGTTATCTAGGATTTCTTCGAAATCAGCCATGTTATTAAAACGGGTAACGTTGTCACATGTGATTAGGTATTTGTCTCTTTGTTTTGATTCTGATGATGAATAGAATTCTCCTTCTATTACTAATGAAACTCCGGTCTTTGCAACTGAATAATTGAGAGATTCAATATTCCCATCATGCCAAATAAAGTTTTCTAGAGAGTTGTTCATAGCTTAAATAGCACTAACGCTAAGCCAAGGGGCGGCCTGACAAGGCCGTCCCGCGGAGCTGCGCTTTTTGCAGCGGAGTGAACTTTGGCGACTTGTTAGTTGCTGAGAGGATCTTTCCGCAACCACGTTGAAGAACGAAGCCGCTACTTTCAGAAACCCAGAAACCAAAAGAGCCAAAACTCTATAGCGAAGCCCGATACGAGCAGAGCCAAGAAGCCTCTTCTCTGCGACCGATGCTTGCGAAATTTTGAACGCATAATTTTTAGAATTCATGTTTGTCCATTTATCCTCGAACTCTAAGCCAGGCATTTCCAATGTGGCTAAAAGCAATTAACTATTCGATTAAACGACTCTTGGCACTGAAATGCAACTAACAGCTTATTATTGAGCGCGCTCGATTTCGCCCAAATTGATATTTCGAGAAACTTTTGTAACCCTCTGTTTTAACTCTACTTTTCCTCATTCCCTCGTTTTTCCTTGGTGTGAAAGTGTGCGTGCGCAATATCAATCCTAGCAGTGCGCAATAACATTCTCAATATAATATCTAAGCCTTTGATTTTCTTTACTTTGTTTAATATCAAAAGTGGCAAAGTGTGCGCGAGTTGGGGCGTAAAGTGACTAGTTTTGAGGGCGTTGCCCAGATATGCTGTTTATATTTACAGTATTTTAACCTACCTAAACATCATACCCCAAAACCGAAGCCAACCAGCGCTCCGTACTAATCAAGTCCTGCCCCTTGCGCTCAGCATAATCAATCACTTGATCTTGCTGGATTCGGGTGACGGAGAAGTAGCGGGCTTCTGGGTGTGCGAAGTACCAGCCGCTGACGGCGGCGGTGGGCAGCATGGCGAAGCTTTCGGTGATGGTCATGCCGGCGTTTTGATCTGGTTGCAGCATGGCCCACAAGGTGGCTTTTTCGGTGTGGTCTGGGCAGGCTGGGTAGCCAGGTGCGGGTCGGATGCCGCGGTATTTTTCACGAATGAGGGCGTCGTTGTCGAGGTCTTCGTTGGGTTGGTAGGCCCAGAACTCTTTGCGCACGCGTTCGTGCATGTGCTCGGCGAAGGCTTCGGCTAAGCGGTCGGCAAGGACTTTCAACATAATGGCTTGATAGTCGTCGTGTTGGGCTTCGAACTCGGCGAGTTTTTCTTCAATACGATGGCCGGTGGTCACCGCAAATCCTCCAATGTAGTCAGCGACACCGCTGTCTTTGGGGGCGATAAAGTCAGACAGACAGTAATTTGCCTGTTGATTCTTTTTGGCGTCTTGCTGGCGCAGGTTATGCAGGGTTTGTACGACTTCTTGGCGTGTATCGTCGGCGTAGATTTGAATGTCGTCACCACGACTGTTGGCTGGAAAGAAGCCGATTACACCTTTGGCTTCGAGCCAGTCTTCATCGACTATTTTTTGTAGCATAGCTTGACCGTCGGCGTAGAGCTTACGTGCCTCTTCGCCAATCACGTCGTCGTCCAGAATACGCGGGAAGCGACCGGCTAATTCCCAGGCGCTGAAGAACGGTGTCCAGTCAATGCGATCAATCAGATCAGCCAAGGAGTATGAATCAAAGACCTTTAGGCCTAAGAAGCTTGGTTTGTCGATTTGCTGGGTCTGCCAATCCGGCGCAAATTTATTCGCACGCGCCTCTTTGATGGTTAGCGTTTTGTGCACTTTGCCATGTTTGGCGCGTTCAACTCGAATGCGTTCGTATTCGTCTTTTAAGTTTTGTACGAACCCAGGTTTTAGTTCGGTGGATAGCAGGCTTTGCGCCACACCAACGGCACGTGAGGCATCAGGTACGTGCACCACTTGATCGCCATTTAGATTCGGCTCGATCTTGAGCGCCGTGTGCACTTTGGAGGTGGTCGCACCGCCAATCATCAAGGGCATATTAATACTTTGGCGTTGCATCTCTTTGGCCACGTGCACCATTTCATCCAGCGACGGTGTAATCAGACCAGATAAACCAATCAAATCGCAGTTGTGCGCCAACGCTTCGCTCAGAATTTTCTCGGCAGGTACCATCACGCCTAGGTCGACGACTTCGTAGTTGTTGCACTGCAATACGACGCCGACAATGTTTTTACCAATGTCGTGCACGTCGCCTTTTACGGTGGCCATCAGAATGCGGCCATTAGTATCGCCTTCTTGTTTTTCCTCTTCGATAAACGGCATGAGGTAAGCCACGGCTTTTTTCATGACACGCGCGGATTTAACCACCTGCGGCAGGAACATTTTGCCGGAACCAAACAAGTCGCCCACCACGTTCATGCCGTCCATCAACGGGCCTTCAATCACGTGCAGCGGTTTGTCCGCTTTGAGGCGAGCTTCTTCGGTATCTTGTTCAATAAATTCGGTGATGCCTTTGACCAACGCGTGCGCCAGCCGTTTATTGACGTCCCAGCTACGCCATTCCTGATCTTGTTTGTTATCGGCTTGTTTGCCGTCGCCTCGATATTTCTCGGCAATCTCAAGCAGCGCTTCGGTGGCACCCGGATGGCGATTTAGCACCACGTCTTCGACTTTGTCGCGTAACTCGGTGGGCAGATCTTCGTAGATAGCGAGCTGACCGGCATTCACGATGCCCATATCCATACCGGCTTGAATTGCGTGGTACAGGAACACGGAGTGGATGGCTTCACGCACCGGGTTATTACCACGGAACGAGAAGGACACGTTCGACACACCACCCGAGACTTTGGCGTGTGGCAGTGTGCGTTTGATTTCACGGGTGGCTTCAATGAAGTCAACCGCATAGTTGTTGTGTTCGTCAATGCCGGTGGCGATGGCAAAGATGTTGGGGTCGAAGATAATATCTTCTGGCGCGAATCCCACTTGCTCGGTCAGAATCTTGTACGCCCGGGTACAAATTTCTATTTTGCGCGCTTTGGTGTCGGCCTGACCCTGCTCGTCAAACGCCATCACAATGACGGCGGCGCCGTAACGCATAACGAGCTTAGCTTGATGAATGAAGTTCTCTTCGCCCTCTTTCAGCGAGATCGAGTTTACAATGCCCTTGCCTTGCAAACACTTGAGACCGGCTTCGATAACCTCCCATTTAGAGGAATCGATCATCACCGGCACGCGTGAAATATCCGGCTCAGAGGCCATCAAATTCAGGAAGGTGACCATGACCTTCTCGGCATCGATCAAGCCTTCGTCCATGTTCACGTCGATGACTTGCGCACCGGCTTCAACCTGCTGACGCGCGACTTCCAAGGCGGCTTCGTAATCTTCCTCTTTAATCAGCTTTTTGAAACGTGCTGACCCGGTGACGTTGGTACGCTCACCAACGTTAACAAACAGGGTGTCTTCCTGAATGTTGAACGGCTCGAGGCCAGATAAACGCATGGCGGTTGGCGTACTCATATTAATTCACCGTTCGCGGTTTGATGTCGGCCACGGCCTCGGCAATGGCTTTAATATGAGCCGGCGATGAGCCACAGCAGCCACCAACAATGTTTAAAAACCCGCTTTCGGCCCATTCCTGGATGTGTGCGGCCATTTCGTCTGGCGTGAGGTCGTACTCGCCAAGCTCGTTTGGTAGACCCGCGTTTGGGTGTGCCGACACACCGGTTTCAGAAATCCGATTGATTTCAGCCACATACTGGCGCAATTCGCCAGGGCCAAGTGCACAATTCAATCCAATGGTGAGCGGTTTCGCGTGACGCAAGCTGTTGTAAAAGGCTTCAGTAACCTGGCCGGTTAGAGTCCGACCCGATGCATCGGTGATGGTGCCGGAGATCATCACCGGCAACGAGGCTCCCAAGTCTTCGAACACGCTTTGTACCGCAAACACAGCGGCTTTGGCATTCAGTGTGTCGAATACGGTCTCGATCAGAATGATGTCGGCCCCGCCTTCGATTAGGCCACGCGTGGCAAGGGAATAGTCTTCGACCAACTCATCAAAATTAATGGCACGAGCGCCGGGGTCCGTCACATCCACCGAGACCGAGGCGGTTTTCTGATTTGGGCCTAACACGCCCGCCACGAAACGTGGTTTGTCGTCGGTGCTGACATCATCTGCGACCGCACGCGCTAACTTGGCCGCCGCCACATTGATTTCGTAGGCGTAGTCCTGCAATTGGTAACGCACCAGATCACTTGGCGTGGCATTAAAGTTATTGGTTTCAATAATGTCCGCGCCCGCCTCTAGGTACTCGCGATGAATGCCGGCAATAATCTCGGGCCTGGTGAGCACCAGCAAGTCGTTCATGCCTTTTAACGGCGTCGGCCAGTCTGCAAATCGTTCGCCACGATAGTCTTCTTCTTCTAACTTGTGGCGCTGGATCATGGTACCCATGGCGCCATCCAAAATCAGAATGCGTTCCGCCATAAGTTGTTTTAATTGTGCGCTGCGATCAGACATGATGGTTCCCGAGGTTGCGCTTAGGCCGTAAGCTGATAGCCAATGCGTGTGCAGATTTCTTTCACCGGTTCGACTTTGTTGAGCGCATAAAAATGCAGGCCTTCAACGCCATTGTCTAACAGGTCAAAACACAGGTGTGTGACCACGTCCAAGCCAAAGGCTTTGAGTGAGGCTTCGTCGTCTTGATACTGTTCCAGGCGGGCGCGAATCCAGCGTGGCAACTCGGCGCCGCAGGCATCCGAAAACCGCACCAGCGTCGCGTAATTGGTAATCGGCATAATGCCCGGAATAATCGGCACTGTAACGCCTAGACGCTGCGCTTCGTCCACATACGCAAAGTAGCTGTCTGCGTTATAGAAATACTGTGTCAACGCGGAGTTCGCACCGGCATCGACTTTGCGTTTGAAGTTTTCAAGGTCACGTTGTGGGCTGCGTGATTCCGGATGGAAATCTGGATACGCCGCCACTTCCAGGTGCAAATCATCACCGAATTCTTGTCGAATGAAACTGACCAATTCGTTGGCGTAGGCGAAGTCGCCACGCTCAACCATACCGGATGGCAAATCACCGCGTAACACAACTAGACGTTTTACACCCAACGCCAGATAACCCTCAACCATGCTCTTGATCACCGGTTTCGAAGCGCCCACACACGAGATATGTGGCGCGGCATCCGAGCCAGCGTTGATCATGTGTTTAACGGCGTCGTAGGTGCCATCTTGCGTGCTGCCGCCAGCACCAAAGGTGACCGAGAAAAAGGTCGGTTCAAAGCGGGCCAGTTCGGCATGCACGCGATTCAGCGTAGCTACGCCTTTCTCAGTACGCGGCGGAAAAAACTCAAAACTGAGTTCAGGGGTCTTGCTCATGGTGTTACTCCTAGGCCCACGTCACGTTGCGACTCGCGCTCAGCCAGCCGCAACGCGTCCATGTGAACCCAACTAATCTGGGTTGAATTAGTAGCGATCGTTAGTAGCGATAATGATCGGACTTATATGGACCTTCAACCGCCACGTTAATGTAGTCGGCCTGATCCTGAGTCAGCGTGGTCAACTTGGCACCAATTTTTTCAAGGTGTAAGCGTGCTACTTTCTCGTCCAGATGTTTCGGCAGAATGTACACATCGTTTTGGTATTCATCGCCTTTGCTCCACAACTCGATTTGCGCCAAGGTCTGGTTGGTGAACGAGTTGGACATTACAAAACTCGGGTGGCCAGTAGCACAACCCAGATTCACCAAACGACCTTGAGCCAGCAAAATGATGCGCTTACCGTCTGGGAAGATTACGTGATCCACTTGATCTTTGATGTTGTCCCATTGGCAATCGGCCAGGCTGGCGACGTCGATTTCGTTATCGAAGTGACCAATGTTGCAGACAATCGCCTGATCTTTCATGGCGTCCATGTGCTCACGACGGATAATGTTGTAGTTACCAGTGGTAGTTACAAAAATGTCTGCATCAGCGACGGCTTCTTCCAGCGTCACAACCTGATACCCTTCCATTGCCGCTTGCAGCGCGCAGATTGGATCGATCTCGGTGACTTTCACAATGGCTCCTAAGCCACGCAGCGATGCGGCTGAACCTTTGCCCACGTCACCATAACCACACACCACGGCGGTCTTACCGGCAATCATCACGTCGGTCGCACGCTTGATGGAGTCAACCAAGGACTCACGGCAGCCATACAGGTTATCAAATTTGGATTTGGTGACAGAATCGTTGACGTTGATGGCTGGGAATGGCAACACGCCGTCTTTTACCATTTTGTACAAACGCGCCACACCAGTGGTGGTCTCTTCGGTCACACCTTGAACGCCCGCCAAACGACGTGAATACCACGTGTTGTCTTTCGCCAGAGTTTTCTTGATGGCGGCAAACAAGCAGACTTCTTCTTCGCTGCCTGGTTTGTCTAACACGGTAATGTCTTTTTCTGCTTTGGCGCCCAGGATCAACAACATGGTGGCATCACCACCGTCGTCCAGAATCATGTTCGGACCCGTGTCGCCCGGCCAATCCATAATACGGTGTGTGTAGTCCCAATACTCATCCAGAGTTTCGCCTTTGACCGCGAACACTGGAATGTTCTGCGCCGCGATGGCTGCTGCCGCGTGATCCTGTGTCGAGAAGATATTGCAGGAGGCCCAACGTACTTCGGCGCCCAAGGCCACCAACGTCTCAATCAACACGGCAGTTTGAATGGTCATATGCAGCGAGCCCGTTATCTTGGCACCCTTCAGAGGTTGCGCTGCACGGTACTCTTCGCGAATCGAAATCAGACCCGGCATCTCAGTTTCAGCAATCGCAATTTCCTTGCGGCCAAAGTCAGCCAGGTTGATGTCTTTGATCAAATAATCAGTAAATTCGGGATTCGATGGATTTGCACTCATCTTTCATCTCCTGTTCTTAAGTAAGAATTAAAGTTAACGAAAAATGAGCGCCGTTGCAGTTTGCACTTAGTGTCTCGACTCAGTGCATACAGCACGAGGAGAATACAAAGTGGTGCTTGAGCCTGACGGGAGGACCCCGTTGCAACGCTCCTCAAGCACGTTGAGCGCGATTATAGTCACCGATCTGGTGAATTTCTAGTCAAAAGCCATGAAATCCGGGCGAAATACGAATAAGTAAGCTAAACCGCGTGCTCAATGGCGATTGGTGCATAAACCCCGTTTTTGGGGGATATACACAAATATCTCGCCGAACTCCCTATCTGTGCTTAGTGCTGAGCCATAACAAGCAAGTTGACCTACCTTCGTCCATACCCAAGCAAAATCAAACACCGAGCGCGGTCATTCGTCGAGCGAACAGGGTTGGCATCGTTATTGCTAATCGAAAACCGACGCGAGCACTGCTTGCTAAACGGGCTGGATCGTCTGTTGATCTAGTTGACCTTTAAACCCTAAAACTGAGGATTAAATGAAACACATTACACGACTCGCCATTTCTTTGCTGCTAGTGGTACTTGCTGGTATCGCGCATGCACAACAAACAACCACGTCAGGTGTTGTGGTAAGCACCAACGATGCATACCAGACCATTACCGTGCGTGATGATGCGACCGGTCAACGCAACACGTATTTCGTTGGCAATACGACAGAATTAAAGAGCAACACAGGCCCAATCGATTTCTCCGATATCCGCCGTGGTCAAGTTGTGGATTTGGTGTTTGATGACACGGACCAGGGCCGTGAACTGGGCAGCTTTGCCACTGACAACACAGAGGCAACGGTGGAGATCATTCCGATTGAGTTTGAAGACCACTACACAATCTCAGGTGAAGTAGTTGGGACACGCCCTGCAAAACGCACCATTACGATTCGCCCTGAGGGCAAAAAAAACCGTCGCACCATCAACGTACCGGCCGGTGTGACAATTAGCCGCAACGGTAAGTTCGTTGAAATCGAAGATTTATTAATTGGCGATACGGCAAACTTCAAATATCAAGAAACCGTACAAGGTTTTGTATTAGTCCAAGACGGCCAAGCCACGCAAGAAACTGGTGCTGATACGCGCGAAGCCATGCAACAGAGTTCGGATCCCGTTGCGCTAGCGCCCATGGTCCTACCTGCCACTGCATCAAATCAGTTTGCATGGTTGATCGCTGGTCTAGCCGCACTGATGCTTGCGGGTGGTTTGATGACTTTTCGTCGCATTTCATAACACCATGCTGCGTTATCTAGAACGAGGGTTGCTGATACTGGCAACCCTCGCCTTGCTTAAATTCGGTATAGCCTATTCTCATCGCTGGAATAGTGAACACACTGTTGCCAGCTTTAAACAGCAACGCGCGCTGGACATCCACCAAGCACAAAGCGCAACACGCACTAAACCCCATATAAATACATCCACGCCAGATGCTCACGCCGAGATTCGAGCCACCCGAAAACTGGGTTCAGCGCAACCAGATATGGCCCTGTGGTCGCCACAGCGCAAGCGCGCTTTTGTTGACGCTGGCATGAACACACCCTCGCTTGTTGCAGCAATTGAAATTCCGTCAGTAGGCGTTGCGGCGCCGATCTACCAGGGCACAGATCACCCACAATTAGACCGCGGTGCTGGGTGGATACTGGGCACTGCGGCGCTTGATTCCACCCGTGGGAATATTGGCATTGCAGCGCACCGAGATGGCTTTTTTCGTGGCCTGAAAGATATCAAAGTGGGCGATGAAATCGAACTCGCTACGCTGACCGAAGACCGCCGCTATCGCGTCGTTGAGTTAAGTATCGTCCAACCTGAGGACGTGCATGTACTGGCGTCCACTCAAGCCGCCGAACTCACCCTGGTGACTTGCTACCCATTTTATTTTGTTGGCAAAGCGCCCCAGCGGTTTATCGTCAACGCCAAACTGATCAAACGCACCCAACTGGATAGCAACGGAAGCTAAATCTTACTGCGTGCGCTTGAGGCTGTCGTACAACGTAAGCAGATTTGTTTTCGGCAACTTGCCATTCGCTTCACGTGGCAACGACGGCACGACAAAGATCGGCCTAGGCACAAACGCTGCGTCCAGATAAGAACGAAGATGATCACGCAAAGCCGCTTTCTCTACGCCATCTTGTAACACCACTATCGCAACCAATCGTGGCACCGAGCGCTGCGGTTGTTGTGGAAAAAAGACCACGCCGTCCTGCAATCCGGAAAACCGGTTGAGAATGGCGTTAACTTCCTGCAGCGAGCCCCGTTTTCCGGCAATTTTAATCTGATCGCTGGCTCGCCCGCGTAGACTGAATTCATCATCAGAATGGACGTCAATGAGATCATCCAAATCGACCACCGACGGCAAATATGCGGCACTGGCTTGAGTCCGCCCATCCGACATGTGCGAAAAATGGATGCCGTCAAATCGCCGCCATAATGCTGATTGTGCGGTACGGCGTACTGCCATGGACCCAACCTCACTACACCCATACACTTCTCGCAGTTCACCACCGGCTACGGCTTCTTGTTGTTGCGCGAGCGCCGTGTCGAGCGGCGCGGTGGCACACAAAGTCACGGCGATTTCCGGGCAAGCCACGGCCTCACCCGAAAGTGAATGCAGCAACGCTCGCAAGTGAAACGGTGTGGTGATGAGGTTACGTGGTGCGGGTAACTGCGCAAGCGCCTCCAACACATCGGCCGGATACAGCGGCTTACTGTCAACCAAGGCTGCGTTGGCGAACACTGGCAACAGCACAGAGGTTTCCAAGCCCCACATATGCTGGCCCGGCACCGTCGCTAACTGATAGTGGATCTGAGTACTATTGGGCAACATATAACGCGCGTTGATTTTGGAACTTTCGCGCAAGGTACGCCAGTTTTTCGGGTTTGGACGCGATTGACCAGTGGAGCCTGACGTGAAACTGATGATTGCGGCTTGATCTGAGTCGATCTGTGGACTGACCTTCGACGCATTCGCAAGCCGCCAGTCAAACTTAGATACATCCAGTTCAGCAAGATCAGCGCTCAAATCCTGATTCATCGCATCGTGCAATATTACACAATTGGCATACCGCGCCGCGAGATCGGCCTGTGTCGCTGCGTTGCGGTTTGGCGGTAACAAAGTGGTTTGTCCACGCGCTATTGCCGCCCAGGTAGCGACCAGAAACAGGTACCGGCTCTCACATAGGTTTATAACATGCTGAGTGGCTGGCAATCGCTCCGCCATTCGCAACACATGCGCGAGAAATTGATTGCGGCTGACAATGCGACCGTTGTTTTCCTGCGCCAAGCCGCGCAGGGGTGTGGTCAGCCAAGCAAATGGGCGGTCGTCTGCCAACGGGACGAGCGGTGAAGCATTGGTCATAGCGTGCTGAGTGACGTTACGGCCCCTTGGGCTTACTTCAGGCGTTGGCTTCAATGAAAGCGTTCAAACTGCGCAACGTGGCAAAGGCTTCTTTTGTTGCTTCATCCTCGGCCTTCATTTCAACGCCATGCTCCTGCGCAATTGCCAGTGCGATTTCCAGAGCGTCGATCGAGTCGAGCCCAAGACCATCGCCGAACAACGGCTCTTCAGGGTCGATTTCATTGGGCTCAATATCTTCCAGATTAAGCACCTCAACCAACAGAGCGGCAAGTTCTGCTTCAGCAGGCGTTTGAGTGGCCATCGGCGAGTCTCCTTGTGGTTTAATTCTTTATTTTCAAAGGGCGAAAGTTTAAACTATTCGTTTACAAAAGATAATAACAAGTTGCCAAATCGATGGTGGGAACCACGCCGACCGTATTTGGACTTACAACTGTCAAATTAATAGCTTGTGATCACGCCTAGGGGTCTGTCGTTGGTCAATCCAGTATCGAGTGGTCGTCACGCCTGAGCGGGATGCACGAATCGAAACGCTACTTGCGCTGTTAATTTAAGACGGGGACTAATTCTGCATGTTGCAAAATTTCACTTCTACGCGTTCACCAGAGGAGCTGCTGGCCGAAGCGGATTCGCTGGCTGTTCTGCGATTTAACGAAAGTACCGAAACCACTCAATCGCTCATCGATACTCGAGTCGAATTACTCGGTGAACTCGGTGCGCCGTTTGAGGTTTGGAAGGTTGAAGATGCCAGTGTTGAACACGGCACAACGGGAAACTGCGTATGGGCTCGCACGAATACGCTCCAATTTACCGCGATCTCGGCGCCGCTGGCACAGGGCGATGACTTCGAGGCGACGGCATACGCGGTTTATCAAGAATTGTTGTCAGTAATTGAGACTTGCCCACACCCTGAGTTAGTTCGTTTTTGGAACTATATTCCCAACATTAATCATGGCGCGGGCGACAGCGAGAATTATAAACGCTTTTGCACAGGTCGTTTACGTGCCTACAGCAAGCATCATCTTCAAGACTTGCAATTCCCGGCGGCGTCGGCTGTTGGTCATTATGGCACTGGCATCACGGTGTACGCATTGACGGCATCTACATCCGCAGAGCACCATGCTAATCCACGTCAAGTGGACGCGTTTAAGTATCCACGCCAATATGGCCCTAGCAGCCCTTCGTTCGCGCGGGCAACCACAATAGAACTCAATGAGCAGCGCCTGTGCTTTATATCTGGCACTGCCAGCATCTTGGGTCACAGCTCGGTACATCAAGGCGACCTGCGCCTTCAGTTGTATACCACCAACGACAATATTCTGTATCTACTCAAAGAGACCGGATTCAAGGCCAGCCAAATTCGCACTCTGCGTGTTTATCTTCGTCACAAATCCGACTTAGAAGCGTGCCAAGGCATCGTTGCCGAGTTATTTCCCGGCACCACTGTGCTGTACACCCATGCGGATATATGTCGCGCAGATCTGCTAGTCGAAATCGAATGCTTCTGCGTCGACGAGTGATGCCCTCACATGGCTGCCCTGTCTTTCAATCACTACTGGCGTATTGTTGCCGCTGGATTTAGTTACGTGCTGTTTGGTCTGGGCGCGTTGCTGCCTGGGCTCTACATTCTGGTTCTGGGTGTGTTGCCACTCGATACAAAGTCACGACAGCGCAAGGTTCGACGTGTCATCCAAAAGCTTTGCTACGTCTACATAAATATCATGCAGGGTCTTGGGCTGATGCAATACACAGTCCATGGCGCGCCCCCTAAGGATCTGCAGGGTCACATGGTGATTTCCAATCACACTATGTTGATCGATGCCTTGTTTGCACTGGCACTGGTGGAAAATCTTTGTTGTGTGGTAAAAGCCAGCTTGTGTCATAACGTCTTTACACGTGGGCCTATCCGGCTGGCGGGTTACATTCCCAACAACGACCCAGGTTTGGTCAACCTGGCCGCAACTAAGCTCGATGGCGGTGAAAACCTGTTGATTTTCCCGGAAGGCACGCGCAATCAATACGACTTGCAATTGGACTTTAAACGCGGTGCAGCCAACATTGCCGTGATTAGCGATGCCCCGATTCTGCCCATACTAATGTGCTGCTCGCCGCGTGCCCTAGGAAAAGACAAAAAGTGGTATCAACTCCCCCCAGTTAAATCACAGATTACGATTGAATTTCACCCTGTTCTGCGCGTCACCGATTGCATAGACACCAGCGAGCCGCGCACGCGCCAGTATCGTAAATTGACGCAATGGCTGCGCGACTACTATCACGACGCTGTGTCGCGTGTGACACAGCGCTGAACGCGTGCCCGAACCGAGCTAATTTATCGGCGGCGAGCGCAAAACTTGGTGCTATAATTCGCCGCTAAAAGTTCCATCTTTGAGCTACCTACTTATGCCACACAGCAAGCAAGAAGTGCTTGATCACATCAATGGCGTGTTGATTGAGCTGTTTGAGATTGACAAAGAAAAACTGGTGCCAGAAGCCCGGTTATACGACGATCTCGACATCGACAGCATTGACACCATTGACCTGTTGATTGAATTGAAAAAATTCGTTGGGAAAGACATTGATGCCGACGCATTTATTGATGCGCGAACCATCGACGAAGTCGCCGAAATCATCCACAAAATGTAGCCCATGCTGCGCACCAGCTTTGACATGGAAGTGCCGTTCTACGATGTGGATGCTTATCGTATCGTTTGGCACGGCAACTACCCCAAATATTTCGAAGTTGCGCGCTGCCAGCTATTAGAAGCGATCGGCTACCCCTATGAAAAGATGGAACAAAGCGGGTATTTCTTCCCCGTTATCGACCTTCACACTCGGTATGTCAAACCCATTGTTTTCAAACAGAAGATCCAAGTGAGCGCCATGTTACGAGACTGGGAAAATAAGCTCGTTATCGACTATGTAATCATCGACCTAGACACTGGCCAGCGTCTCACTAAAGGTCGCACGCAGCAAGTAGCGGTGTTGATGCCGGATAACATTACCCAGTTCCAGAGTCCACCAGAACTGATCCAACATATCGAAGCTGCGTTGCGAAATACCACGGAGCAGGGATGAGAATCCAGCACGTGGTCTTCGCTGCACTTGTTAGCTACTGGTCAAGCACCAGTTTGGCTGAATCGACAGCCGCTGAAGAACGCCTACCACTGCCCACCACCGCCTGCAGTTATGCCGGTAATTTTAACCAAGCTCGATTTTTAAGTGGGATCGACGAGCCAATTCAGACTGAGGGACACTTTTACTTTCATTGCGAGTACGGCGTGGTATGGGCAACACAGAAACCGGTTAGTGACGCGCTGATCGTGCATCGAAATGGTCGTGGACTCCAAGTCAACGCGGATCAAGGCGCACAAAAACTAACCTCTCGACAAAGCAAGTTTCTCGGCCAATTACTCACCACCCTGATGTCGGGCGATCAGGCCGCGCTGCAGGATTTATTTCAGATTTCCGCTCTAGATACAGCGCACCGATACCGACTGACGCCCCGCCAACGTAAACTCAAACGCGGAATTCAATACCTTGTGTTGGATCTGGCGCAATTGCAAGTCGGGCTGGATCAGAACGACAACACACCGAGTGGCGCTTCATTGGGTATCGAAATCCTCGATCGCAACCATCAAACTACGCGCATTGCAGCCACCCAACAACAGCAATTCGAACCGACCGAACACGCAGCCTCACAGTGCCAGTCTCTCGCAAACCTGACCGACGAGTATTGCGATTTGCTGTTCGGGTTGTAAACCATGTTTTTGACCAGCGCACGTTTGGCTTTTTTGGTGCTCATTACAGCAAGCATCTGGCTCCTGATCCAGACGGGACTCGATTGGAATATCGATACCGATCTAGCCGATCTCTCGCCGCGTACACAACAAAATGCAGCCACCAAAGCCGCCACCGATGCTCTGCGCGAGAATATCGAACAACGCATTGTGCTGTTGCTTCAAGGTCAGGAAGATAATCTCTATGCAGCCGATACCACCTTACGTAACGCGCTGTCCGACTATCCCAATCTGCGCGTAATTCCGGACTCCGACACTTTATCCGAGAAACTGATCACACAACTCAAACCGTTTCGTTTTCATTTGCTGACACCTGACCAACGCGCACGGTTGGCAGCACAATCAATCGAATCTGTGGTGGCTGGCGCTGAACGTGCGCTCTACAGCAATACCGATCTAGTACGGCTATACCCGTTCCACGACGACCCGTTTGGACTGCATAGTCAGACCCTTTTGAGCTTGATTGATGCAGACAAATTTGACGACGAAGCGTTGACGGCGCTGCCGCTGCAACTCGCCATTACCCGTGGCGCTTTGGATATGCGCGCCCAGCAAGCACTTAACCAAAGTCTAGACCAACTACTGACAGACGTCGCGGAGCGCAACCAGGTCCAAATCGATCGCTCTGGGGTATTCTTCTTCGCGGCTGACGCTGCCAGCCGGTCGAAGCAGGACATCACTCTAATCACAACCGGCTCCACCATCGGTGTGGTGCTGTTGTTGTTACTGGTGTTTAGATCGGTGAGCGCCCTGATCTTACCGGTGATCTCCGTGCTGTTTGGCGTCGGTTTTGCGTTTTTGTTTACGCATACCGTGTTCGGCAAAATTCACGTGCTCACCATTGTGTTTGGCGCCAGTCTGATTGGCATCGTCATTGATTACTCGCTGCATTATTTTTATCACGGCGCTCGCGAGTCAGCACCGTCTGAGAAACGCGCCTTAATACGCGCCCTTGGGCTAAGTCTGGCAACGTCGCTGATCGGTTATGCAGCACTGGGATTTTCGAGCGTAATGGCATTGCAAAAAGTCGCAGTATTTTCGTGCGCCGGCCTGGTCATGGCGTGGTTAAGCGTCGTATGCCTTGGTGATCTGGCACTACGACGACCGATCCACACTGAGAAACGTGTGCTTCCCAGCGTGGTTACGGGCTGTTTACGTATGGTCCAGGTTTTGAGTGGTCGGCAATGGGCCGGAATCGCGCTGATCGTGATCCTACTAGGTGTGTTGCTGGCATTGCGTCCTGACACATATGCCGACAGTCCGCGCGTGTTTTTTACGCCACCACCGGCACTCCTCGACAGCGAACGACGCGTGGCGGCAGCTACCAGTGATTATGAACCAGGACGCTATCTCCTTCTGCACGGGGAAACCACTGAACAAGTGTATCGGCACTACGCGCAGCTAGTATCGCGTATTCACGCGTCGGCGTCCTATCAGCTAGACCAGTTCACAAGTCTACTGACCTGGGTACCGGCACCAGAAACACAAGCCAAAAACTATGCCGCGTTGGCACCTATGTATGATAATGAAGGCGCAGCAGCTTTATTGTTTAAGCGTCTTGGCCAAACAAATGGCGCCGCGACCATCACGCATGCCTACCAGCAAGCGGCAGAAAACATACTTACCCCGGCTCGGTTAATGGCGATGTTTGACTCACAGCTGCCACCGTTGTGGCATCAAGATTCAAGCCACACTGTCACCTTTGTGTTGATTCACAAGGGCGTGGATACCACTGGGCTGGAGGCGTTGGTGGCACCATTAAGTGGCGTAGAATACGTCAACTCCTTAGAACGCACGGAAGCTGCTTTGCAACAGCAACGCTTGTCCGCATTACGCCTATTAATTCTGGCCTACGTATTTATTGCGTTATTGATGTTGCTGCGTTTTCGTCATTGGCGCGCGCTGTGGCTGGTGGTAATTCCCGCCGCTGCCACCGCCATGCTTTACCTAGCGAGTGCCGTGCTCGGCTTTGCGCTAAATTTGTTCCATGTGATGGCGCTGTTTCTGGTGTTGGGTTTTGGCATGGACTACGCCATTTTTGTGCATGAACTAAAGCAGCACGCACGCATCACCCTACAGGCAATTTTACTCTCAGCCGTGACTAGTTTGTTATCATTTGGCCTACTGGGTCTGAGCAGCATCACCGTGGTGGCCAGTTTTGGTGTCACCTTGCTGATCGGCAACTTATTTAATCTTTGCGGCGCACTGGTGTATGCCCGCACACAATCCACTGCAATAGCATGAGCACAAAACGCGTATTAGTCACTGGCGCCAGTCGTGGTATCGGCGCCGCCACCGCCATTGAATTAGCCCGTCAGGGTTTCGATATCGCCGTTCATTATCACAGCAACCAGTCCGCAGCTGAGGCTGTTAGTGCTGAGATTACCGCCCTGGGGCAAACCGCCACCACAGTCCAGTTTGACGTTGGCAATCGTGAAGCTACGCGCCAAGCGCTGGAAGCTGAAATACTACAGCATGGCGCTTTCTACGGCGTGGTGTGTAATGCAGGCATTGCCCAAGATGGCGCGTTTCCTGCCTTGCAGGATGCGCAATGGGATTCAGTCATTCACACTAATCTGGACGGTTTTTACAATGTATTACACCCACTGGTCATGCCGATGATTCGGTTACGCCAAGGCGGCCGGATCGTCACCTTATCGTCGGTATCTGGTTTAATTGGAAACCGTGGACAAGTTAACTACAGCGCCGCCAAAGCCGGCATTATCGGCGCCACCAAAGCACTGGCCATCGAATTAGCGAAACGCAAAATTACCGTCAACTGTGTGGCTCCCGGGGTCATCGAAACTGACATGACTGAAACCATCCACGAGGAAGAAGCCAAGAAAATGATTCCAATGGGGCACTTTGGTCAACCACAAGATATCGCGGCAGCGGTAGCGTACCTAATGTCAGACTCCGCGGCCTATGTCACCCGCCAGGTACTGAGTGTGAACGGCGGAATGTGTTAGGCTCGAGATTCTGGCTCTGAACTGCTTTCACATTTTCTAATGGTCGAACGTGTAGCAATAATAGGTGCCGGTCCCGCAGGTTGCGCGCTCGCATGCATGCTGACCGAACGCGGTATTCAAACCACGGTTTTTGACAACGACAAAACGCCATCGTTGTTGGTTGGTGAATCACTGGTTCCGGCAGTGATTCCAATATTACGCCGACTCGGAATCGAAGACCGCGTGGCTGCCATATCGCATGTCAAACGCGGTGCGGCTTTACGACACGGAAACGGCAACCGTGTCGATTTCGAGTTTCGAACCTTTGGCAAGGACTACCCGGACTACTCTTACAATATTCCCCGCCCCGGTTTTGATCGTCTTATACGAGCCCGTGCTGGCGAACTTGGCGTGCGGTTCGTGAATCACAAGGCCCGCGTAGAGAAAGTCGATAATAACGCGGATCGCGAACTGGTGCTGAGCTCGGACAGCCTCGCTGCTGCGGGCTATCCGCCACACTCACCACCAGAACTGCTAGTGGATGCCACAGGTCGGTCACGCTTATTCAGTCGCAAGCTGGGTATTTCGGCACGGCGAGGGCCGCGCAACGACATCGCGCATTTTGCCCATTTTCGTAATTTTGTAGCTGATTCGGCATTGCCTGGACAAGTCGTGCTCTCGGTACTGCGTTGCGGTTGGTCATGGCAAATACCGTTGAGCGACTCACTGACTTCGGTTGGCGTCGTACTCGACAAACATGCCGCTCAACACTACGGTGACTCTGCCGCCGAACGCATCGAAAGTGTGATCGACGACAATCCCATGCTGCAACTGGCTGGCTCAGGTCGCGAACGGGTCAGCGAGGTTATGACCTACAGCAATTATCAACTGATCAGTAACCAGGCCTATGGCAAGGGATGGATTCTGTTGGGTGATGCGCTCGGATTTGTTGATCCGATGCTATCCCCGGGTGTCTTTATGGCACTTGAATCTGCCGCGGTGATGGATGAATTCGTGTTTTCGACAGCCAATAACAACTTTGCAACCGGCGCGCACGCGTATTATGACCATATGCTCGATTGGCATGACGCTTGGAGTAAATTGATAGCGTATTTTTATGATGGCCGTCTGCTCAGTATGGGCGCCATGCGAAACCATATTCGACAACATGCGGGGCCTTTCTCCATCAGCCGTTACGCGGAGCCAATCGTGAGTCGCGCGCTATCACAACTGGTTTCCGGCGTGAAGACGCGTAGCCGCCTTGCGCAGGGGGTCCTGCACCATTCTTGCAACCACTTGATCAAAGACCCAGAGGTTCCACAACAAAATAGGATTCGCAGTAACCTGATTGAGACGGAATGCTCAATTCGCTCTTACGCAACCAATCGACTACGGGCTAAATAAACGCGCAGATCTTTCGCATTTTGACCGACACCCGATTCTATTTCGTGGAGACCGGGTAGTTGCCCACATCAAGCCACCCGCCAAATTTACAGATACGCCGCATACTTTTTAGCGTATTTACGCAACTTTCCCACCTTGGCATCACGCGCTATTTGGTTCAGTAACGGCTTGGCATCGCGGTTGCCGGACTCTGCCATCGCTTTGATTAACCAGGCAATGGCGTCTACTTGTGCTTCATTACCAGCATTGACCTGCGTCCATTCTTTGCTTAAGCGTTGCTGTGCCAAACTAACCAAGTTCGGGTCGTTTTTATGACCAAAATACACCCGCTTGGCCCCCATGCGCACCAATTCATAATCGCTTGCATTGAGCATGTTAACAACCCGCGTTTCTTCCAATTGACCGGCAGGTGCAAACTCCAATCCAGCTGCTATGACGGGATTCCAGGCCTGGTACTTTGCCAAGCGCACCAGCGCCAGTTTGGCATGTTTACGTACTTTCTTGGATTTGGCGCGTTTACTGGTTTCAGTCAATAGCGGACGAAATTCAGGGTTTCCCGATAAAGCCAGGGTTTTGGCATACCAGGATGCTCGTTCAACGTCACGTTTGTCTTTGCTGTGACGCAGTGTCACCAACGCGTCCGCCACCGGACCATACACCGCTTTGGCGGTATAACCAGCCCAGATCAGGGTATCCATTTTTTCGCGCTGCAGTACAAAGTTGTCACCAGTGAATGCGGCATTATATGCCGCGACTTCTGCATCAATATCAGCTTTGGCTGCGTCAGCGTTAAAGCTAAAACAGATCAGTGACAGGGCGATTACGAACAGTAAAGGGAAAGACTTCAGCATGACAGCTCCATGTAAACGAGATAGCGAGAGATCCGATTATATCGCGAGTCATACTCGAGCAGCAGCGGATGATGAATTTTAGCGGTGCCCTATTTCGAAATAAGGTAGAATTTTAGTCTTACGAAACAACGTGCGCACTCCCACCGGCCCCCATTCGTGACCCATAAAATTAATACCCAACCGGTTCCTCGTTGTGCCGGGCTATCAACCGAGGAATTTGTTGGTGATTATAAGGATCCACAGCAACCAGTCATTCTTCCGGATCTGACGCGCGACTGGGTGGCGCACGAGAAATGGTCACTGGCGTACTTGAAACAAGTCGCTGGCGAGCAAATCGTACCGGTTTACAGCAGCTTACCCGCCAAAGGCAAACAACATCAACACGCCGCTGAACGGCACCTAAGACTCGCCGACTACCTCGACTTGCTCGAGGCTGGTGAAAACGATTTACGCATGTTTTTCTACAATCTGTTGGAAAACGTACCAAGGATGCTAGCGGACTTTGATTATCCTGATCTAGGGATGAAATTTTTTCGTCGTTTGCCTGTGCTGTTTGTCGGTGGGCGCGGCGCTAAAGTGCAGATGCATTACGATATTGACCTCGCTAACCTGGTGCTTTGTCATTTCGGTGGCCCAAAACGCGTGTTGTTGATACCGCCCGAGCAGACACACTTGATGTACAAGGTGCCCTTTTCATTCAGTGCTTTGCACGCGGTCGATTTTGACCAGCCAGACTTTGAAGCCTACCCCGCGCTCGCGCATTTACAAGGACAAGTTGCCCATTTACAACATGGTGATGCATTGTTCATCCCATCTGGCTATTGGCATTTTATCGAATATCAGGACATCGGCTTTTCTATGACCTTGCGCTCCATGCCAACACGTTTTCAGGATCGCGCCACACTCTTAAAAAACATATTTGTAACGCGCACCGTGGAAGGTGTCATGCGACGAGTGTTAGGCCAGCGCTGGAATGATCGCAATGAACGACTTGCGGTGACTCACACTCATCGTGCACTCGCGCGACAGCAGGCCTTGTTCAGCAAGTAATTACAACGCTTCAGCGCTGCGCACAATCAAGGATGTATTGATGCCACCAAACGCAAAATTATTGGTCATAAAGGTGGTGGCTTTCAGTTCACGCGGTTCACCCATCACATAGTCCAAGTCTGCACAGCGCTCGTCAATGTCGGTGAGATTCAAGGTTGGCGCCAGCCAGCCCTCGTCCATCATGTTTAAACTGGCCCACAGTTCAAACGCGCCACACGCTCCCAGTCCATGCCCGGTATAGCTTTTTAATGAATTGATCGGCTTCTTACCTACCACATCGTAAGTTGCGTGACTTTCAAACACATCACCGTGATCTGTGGCCGTAGCATGGGCGGAGACAAAATCAATATCGCTTGGCTGCAAACCAGCGTCTTCCATCGCCAACTCCATCACCCGTTGCATCGTGGCCTGTCGTGGACGCACGATATGCCCCCCATCGGTATTGGTGCCATACCCTATAATTTCCGCCAAAATTGGGGCACCCCGAGCGATGGCGTGCTCATAGGACTCCAAGATCAACGTCGTGGCACCCTCGCCTAAAACCAAACCGTCACGCGATTTGTCAAACGGGCTTGGTGCGGTTTCCGGATTATCATTTTTGAGGCTGGCTGCAAAAATAGTATCAAACACAGCTGCTTGCGTGACACACAGCTCCTCAGCACCGCCCGCGATCATGGCAAGCTGTTGCCCAGCACGAATAGCTTCATAGGCGTAACCAACACCTTGACTGCCCGCGGTACACGCGCTTGAGGTGGTATACATTCGGCCTTGGGTACCAAAATACACACCGATGTTCACCGCCGCGGTATGGCTCATCATGCGAATGTAAGTTGTGGTAGTCACATCTTCCATTGACTGTTCTGACAGCAGTTTGAAGAATTCCATCCCCGCTGCACTACTGCCGGTGGCGGACCCAAAGCTGACACCCATATCTCCGCTTTGGACTAAAGGATCGCCCAACAGCCCCGCCTGTTCCAACGCACGCTCGGTAGCCAGCACGGCCATACGTGCAACACGTCCCATCGGCCGCTTTTGTTTGGCTCGAAAATGTTTAGGTAACTCAAAATCAGCTACTGGTGCAGCCAAGCGCGTCCGCAGCTCTGGGTACTGATCCCATTCATGCATATAGCGCACGGCGTTCTTCTTTGCCAACAGACTACTGCGAACCTCACCCCACGTATCACCCAAAGGAGATATGTTGCCTGCACCGGTGATGACCACTCGCTGTGGACTACGCAAATTTTGCTTCATGGTTGGTTGATCCCCTAATTATGTTCGCTTGCCGCTCAATCCAACGGTCGGCGATACACCGACAACAGGGCATTCGCCATTTGTTCGCCGGTTATTTCATCGCATATTGTACAGTTAAACGTCGCCAGACTCTCACCAACTAGCGCCGCTTGCTCACAGCGCACGCGCAACGTGTGGCCTAGGACAAAGTAGGCTGCGTCAGATTGATACCGACGCGACCCCATCAAGAATCCAAGGTGCGGCCGACACAGACCTTCACGCTGTTGATAGCCAGCAATCAATGCGGCGGTTTGTCCCATGTATTCCAATCCAATCCAAGCCGGTACGCCCAATTCGGTTGCAAAAGGTGTGTCGACATCGATGAATACTCGGGATTCTGAACTTTGTTGGCTGACTTCCAGCAACTCATTGATCAACAACATCGGTTCACGATGTGGAATAAGTTGTTTGATCTCGTGGTCAAATCGCTGGCTCATTATGTCGTTGGCTCCGCCCAAAAATCGTAGAAGTTAAACCATTGATACGGCGCGTGCGCCAGCTGCTGTTCCAACATCGTGGCAAACCGTTGTGCATGGGCCTGTAGATTGACTGCGCGGTCTGCACGGCCCAACGTAACCCGATCAGCAAACGTCTCGACTTCAAAATAGACTGGTTTGTTGGGGGCAAAATAATCGCAGTATGAAAACATTAGCTTCACCGGACACCCCAAACCCTGCGCGAGCATATACGGCCCGATTGGAAAATGCGCGGTACGCCCCAGAAACGTCACCTCGACTGTGCGCGCCTGCCCAGTAAGCGGTATACGATCACCAGCGATAAACACCCATTCGCCAGTATCAATTTTGTTCTTGATGGTGAGCATGGTCGGGATATCGAACTCTTCCACCTGAAAGATATTCAAGCGCGAATCCGGATTCAGTTGCTGCATCACCGTGTTGTAATTCTCAGAATGTTTGTCGTGCACCAGAATGTTGATTAACTTATCTCGGTAGCGATGCATAAACCCACGACAGTACTCCAAGTTGCCCATGTGTGAGCCGATGATTAATTGGCCACGGGTATCGGCCATGAGCTCGTCAATCCGCTCTGGGTGAGCAACCCGAAACTGATCTGCGTTGATCTCAACACTCCATGAAAGCAGCTTATCGACGACCGTTTGCGCGAACACGTATAAATGCTTACAGGTGTCCCATAAGGTTGGTGGACGCGACCAAAACGTCGGGTAACACGCGTAATGTGCGTGCAAAAACTGTTGTGAGCTACGGCGGGATGTAGGCCGAAACAACACAAAATACGCCACGGTCGGCCATAAACAGAATGACACTAACCAGCGGCCAAAAATGCGGTGCACAAAATGCAGGAAACGCAGCCCAAAAAGCGTACCAGCCTCACGCATTGACGCCCAGTGCGCTCGTTGTACTGGTCTCACAGATTGTCTCACTTTAAGCACCCACCAGGCGTCGAACGCGCGACCCCAGTCGTATCGGCAAACGCACCAACATGCCACACATTAGGCGCGTATGCAGCCAGATCAAGCGTAGATTGTCTTGTAGGTAATGAAAATGTGACACGCTGTTTTCAAGGTAGACCACCTGCGTTTCAATAAACCTAACCGGAATGCCTTCCCACACCGATTTCACTAAGATATCGGTATCAAAATCCATTCGTTTACCGATGTGATATTTGTCCTGCACCAATTCAAACTCGGTTAAGGGGTACACACGAAAGCCGCACAAACTGTCTTTAATTGCCAACGTGCCGGTCTCCAGCGCTACCCAAAAATCGGTAACCTTGCGACCGTAAACCCTTGCCTTCGGCGCGCTGTCGTCAAACTGCGGCGCGCCAGAAATAATTGCCTGCGGATTAGCTTGGCTTAATTGCAAAAATCCTGGCACATCCGCGGTGTCGTGCTGCCCATCGGCGTCTATCTGCAGCATGTGTGTAAACCCGCCCATGCGCGCGGCATGCGCACCGGTCCACATGGCGGCGCCTTTTCCACGATTGACTTGATGGGTTACGAGTTGAATTTCCGGATAATCCGCAAGTGCTGACATCAGGCCCTGCAAGCTTTCAGGCTCACTGCCATCATCGACCACAATACACGGCAGCGCCAATGCCGCCAGTTTGGGTAAAAATGCCGAGAATGCAGCCACATGATTGTAATGCGGAACCACCAAGCAACAGTGATAATTCATTGTCTGTCTCCCGACTTGAACACCAATACACCGCTGGAAAAATATTGCTCTTGCGTTGCGTAACTGAACTTGAGTTGGGATTTCTCAGCGTGGAAATCTAGGGTTAGGCGGAGCCATGTGTTGGGTAGAACCATGCTGTTGAACTTCAAACTTTTGAGTTCCGTAAATGCCCCAACGGCAAACAAACGAGCCGCCAGCTCCCCTACCCAATGGACTTGCACAACCCCCGGCAACACTGCCTGTTGAGGAAAATGGCCGGCAAAATAACGCAAGTCGTCGGGCACTTCCAACTCTATTATCGCCTGATCTGACCGTTGCACTAGGGCATGAAAACGTGGCCATTGCGCGGCATCTAACTGCGCGTTCAACTGTTCGGGAGTGATGGAAGGCATGGGTTAACTCGAACTTGGCGGTTCGTTTTGATTATTCTGTGCGTATCGTTTTTTGTAGAAATGCCGGAACACCAACTCGGCCAAGGCAAATAAACCGAATATTATGTAGGCAATCGCACCATTATAAAGTGTCCATTGCGCCAGTGAAAGGCAGCAAGCGGTGTACGCCGCCACCCCAGCATTCACCAGTAACAGGAGACTCCAGGCTTTCGTCAGCTCTCGCATATAACGCTTTTGATGCGGCTCAATGCGTGTGACGCGCAAACTTGCAAAGCGCTCAACCAAGCTGGTTTCAGCACACAAAGAAATGGCGAAGAAAATTGAAAACCCCAGACTCATGGCCACCGGGTAATAGCGTAGAATGGTCTCGCTGTCACGCCAAGCGGCTAATAGGCAAAGTGACCCTACCAAGGCTAACTGTGCATATTGCTCCGGCATTCGATATTGGCCACGAAGAACCACCCGACCCAACAACAAAGCAAACAAAACCAGCGACAAGCTGGCCGGACCAAAGGCGTTTAGCCCGGTGTATACGACAAATGGGTAGACTGCGGTGGCAATCGCGATCGCAGCAAACAAAGCCAACTTAAATCGCATAGACTACGCCAACACCACGTGCCGGTAGTCACCAAACACGGCGCGCTCGCTCTCACTGATGTGATTCGACGCGTCATCCTGCAACATGGCTTGCGTAGATTTGGCGACTTGTTCGAGCAAAACAATGTTATCCACCATGTCCTGCAGGGTATCGTCTGAGTCAGACTCGAGTACCTGATTAAAATGTTTCAGGCACGGTACCGTAAACTGATCCATAAACACCCCTTGAGTTGGCAACACCAGGCGTTTACGGGCGCGTTCACGAAAGGCAGCCTGTACGGATTGATTTAGCATCTGCGCCTGCTTCAACGGGCGATTGAGTTGCCGCATAAGATCGACGTCGGTCATCGCATTGCGGAAAAACAACAAACTCAAGACACCCCAGTAATAGGCATAATCCCACACTAATTTGAGGGCCATCATGCGTCGATCGCCAAAGCCACCATACTCACCGGTGTACAACGATAACGTGCTGTCGAAAAACGATTGATTAATGGAATCAAACAACCGGCTCTGTAATCGGATATCGCGGCCGGCAAAATCATCACTAATCAGTTGCGTCAAAAAACAATTATTAAACGCTATGAAATCACTGCCTGGCGAATAAAATGGGTCGGCAAACACGCCGGCCTCACCAGTGAGGCCCCAACCTTGATCCGAAAATAATTGCTTACAGCTCTGCGCGTAATCGCGGATCACAACATAATCTAACACCTTGGCATCGGCGATTTCCTCCGCACAACGTGGATGATGTTGTTGTAGCCAGGCAAGCGTATTGGCAAAAGTCGAGAAGTCGTGCGCTTCAAATGCTTGATCGTCCATCACAACGCCAATACTGGTCGCACCGTTGTCCAACGGTATAATCCAGACCCAATAGCCAGGCCCCATCAAATGATTGGTACTTAGCCAGCGTGTATTAGCTTGCTTTATACGCGCCTGCCAATCGGCATCGGTTGACCAGGCATCCAGCTTGATTTGTTTATCCACACGAAACCACAAGGCATTGCCTTTGTGCGGGTTAGGCTTAGCCAGACCCAATTGCCGCTTTACCAGTGCCTGCCGGCCAGCAGCATCCACCAACCAAGGCGCCTGAATCACCTGCTCGCCGTGGGGTCCTTGTACGGTGACGCGCTTTTGTTTCTCTCGAACATCCAACGAGGATGTCGTCACGCCATCGAGTACCGTGACACCGCGCTCGACAAGCGCCTGTTGCAGGTGGTTTTCGATCGCACCCCGATCGATTTGATAGGTTGGAATCCCAAATAGCTCACTGACACCGAGTTCATCTTGCCGGCTAAAATCCGACTGCGGGTTACCGAAAAAGCAACGCAATCCGTGCTTTCGCAAATGACGGTCTGTGAAATGCTGCCCCATGTTCAAGGTATTTTTTAGGTAGCGCGAGCCTATTTCGACCGTGGACTCTCCAACCTTGGCAGTTTTTTCCGGTACAGGAAACTGATTGCGCTCGATCACCACAATGTCTAACGCCGGGTTGGCCTGATGCAACTGGTAGGCCAAACTCAAGCCGGCCAAACCGCCGCCAGCGACGATCACGTCTTTGTGTAAAGTCCTCATGCTTCAACTAACACGCGTGACAGTCACGGCAGTGGCAGAACTCAACGGCATGGTGACAGAGTCTAGCCCTCCGGTGAGCATGTCCAATATACAAAGTACCCGCGCAACTGGATTTGATTGATAACAGTCCTGTAGCTCACCTGGCCAGTTAGCAGACGGCCAGGTTGCGGCCTCTGTCATCACGCTGGCAGACCAGACCGGTGACCCCGCTGGTGACAAGCTCTCTGGGGCAATCACCAGCGACACTGAAAACGGATACGGATTCTTTAAGAGTGGCTGCAAGACAGCGGATACGGGCGCATCATAAAACGTCATCAACAGAGGACGTTGTTCCTCCTCAGCCTGAATCAAGGCTTCCACCAATGTCAGAGACACCGATTCGTCGAATCCGGCGACCGAATTCGCTGCTTCCGTACAGCCGGTGCTGATGGTCCAGTATCCCGCCGCAGCGTTGTGTACTGAATTGTGAAACTTGGTTGGTGACAAAGCTTTATTATCGCTCGCAAGCACGGTACACATATAGTCTGTCAGCGCGGTATCACCTAGGCCGGACACGAAGACACAGCCAACCTCCGCTGGGTCAAGTTTTGCTGCTGCACAGGCCTGCGCGGAAGTCTCCACTGCCAAGCGCACCGGCAATGGCGCACGTCGGCGTTCATTGGCGGGGATTAAGGCTGGCTTTGGTCCTTTGCTGCCATCGTCTTCAATGGGTTTACCAGCCATTAATTCTTGAAGCTCGGGCCAACTGCGCGCGGTTAATCCCCATGCGCCAATACCGAGTACGCTGAAGTTAAATTCACTCATGCCACGCTCCCAAAGACAAGACAGCAATTGTTGCCACCAAAACCGAATGAATTCGACAACACGTAGTGCATGTCACGGGTGATATTGTCAGCCTGCACCGACAAATCGAGTTCGTGATCCAGCTCCGCCAGATTCAACGAACCTGGAATAACCCCGCGCTGTAACGCATCCACTGCAATCAAGGCCTCGGTAATACCTGCGGCACCTAAGGTATGTCCCATCCACGCTTTGGTGGAAGAAACTTGGGTTGATTTTGGGAATAATTTACCGATCAGCTGGCCTTCGATCAAATCGTTGGCGCGACTCGAGGTGCCGTGCAGGTTTATGTAGTCTATTTGTTCCGGGCGCAACTGCGCTCGTGTTAGCGCCTGCTGCATGGCCAATCTGGCGCCCAATCCATCGGGATGTGGATGCGACATATGATGCGCGTCTGAACTTTCACCATAGCCGAGCAAGCGAATACCGCTGTCTGCGTAACCGTCGCCTGCTCGCACCAGGATCGCGAAACCACTGGCTTCACCGAGATTGATTCCGTCACGGTGTTGATCTAATGGTCGGCACTGGTTTGGCGACACCAGTTGCAATGAATCGAATCCATGCAACACGCTTAAACACAGTGTGTCGACACCACCCACCAGCACGGCATCGACGATGCCAGCCCGCAGCCAGCGCGCACCGGTCGCAAATACCTTAGCGCTGGATGAACAAGCGGTGTTGATGGTCAGCGCCGGGCCGGTGATGCCGGTCAAATGTGCCATATACAAGCTGGGCGCATGGGGATTGTGAACTAAGGGTTGGCGATACGGTAAGCTCAACGCCCCATCCTCGAGGTGACGGTAGGCCGCTTCAGTACGGTCAATACTTGATGTGCTTGAGCCCATCACAATTCCGAGTCGCTGCGACCCCAGCGATGACTTCAGATTCTCTACGTGCGTGGCAATCGTGCCTTGCTGGTAACCCAGATGCGCTAAGGCATTATTACGGCTCTGCCAATCACCTAAGTTAATGTCTTCAACCCCGGGCACACGACCGATCCAGGTTGTTAGATCCGACCCAGGCATGTCATTTTTACGTAATCCGCTGGTTTGCGTATCGATCGATTGCCGCAACGCGCCGATATCGACGCCCGCCGCCGAGGTTGATTGGTAATCTAATAAACGAATGTCCATAAGGTACGCCATTCTCAGGATGGCTATAGTCAATTAAACGTGGCACTGATATTCACGATGGCTTTCAGATTCTATCAAAGTTAGACTGATCGTATCGAGTTTAGCCATCCACAATCGTCCACAAAGATGACCATGCCAACCGTCTCGCACCACAGATTCTTAGCCTCTACCCGCAATTTACTGCTATTGGCGATGCTGGGTATGAGTATGTCGACAACGGCCAAACAGCTGCCGCTTTGGGAGTTAGGTTTGGGTTTAGGCGGTCTGCACCAACCCTACTACATTGGCACCAAGCAGCAACGAAATTTGATTTTCCCAGTTCCGGTGCCAATATATCGCGGCGACGTACTGAAGTCAGATGAGGCTGGCGTGCGCGCCTTATTATTGAATAATGATCGCGCCAAACTCGAAATGAGCCTCGACTTCAATCTCGCGGTTGACAGTGACGACGTCGACTTACGTGCCGGAATGCCGGACATCGATAGTCGGCTGCAGATTGGACCCTCACTGGAGTTGAAGCTAGCCGAGTCAGATTTTGACCAGTGGCAACTCAACCTGCCAATTCGCGCTAACTTTGGTATTGGCGAACAGGGTATCGATGAATCTGGTTTCACCTTTGCTCCCAACATCACCTATTTCCGTAATTTTGAGTGGCGCGAACAGCCCTGGCGCGCTGGAGTAGCACTGGGACCGCAGTTCGGGACACGTGACTACCAAAACGTGTACTACGGTGTCGCTTCGGAGTTTGCCACTGACGACCGCCCTGAGTACGCCGCCAGTAGCGGGTATTCAGGTTCACGGTTATTAATGACGTTGCGCTCCAAAAACCAAGACCGGCTCTGGGTATGGTTTTTGCGTTACGAGAATATTTCCGGTGCCAGTTTTGAAGATTCTCCGTTGGTCGAAACCACCGATGGTTTATCACTGGGTATCATTTACAGCCGCTTTATATTTAAGTCAAAACGTCTAATCGAGCCTTAATTAGCTGCGGGCTCAGACCATACCGCAAACTCGCTGCCACTGGGCTCCGTAAAATGAAAACGTCGACCACCGGGAAATGCAAATATCGGTTTTATAACGGTGCCACCAGCCGCCTCTACCTTGGCCAAGGTTTGCTCTAGATCGGTACTGTAAAACACTGCCAACGCAGCGCCGAGATCACTACGGCTAACCAGATCAGCCTGATAGAACCCGCCTTCCAAGCCTTGATTGTCGAAGGCAGTGTACTCCGCACCGTAGTCTGTAAACCTCCACCCAAAGACATTTGTAAAGAAAGTTTTAGTGGATGCAAGGTCGCGCGCAGGTAACTCGAGGTAGTTTAATTTTTCGTGTTTATTCATAAACCATTGTTTCTCCTAACAAAATGATTTTTTGTATGTCATGACAGCGTAATAATCGGCGGCTTTGTTTTCTCGGCGCTTGCCGCCAAGTCATTCTATCCGTAATATAGGCCGCAGTGAATTTGTTCTTGAACGAACACCAATAGCTCGGTCAGTCTGCACCCTAACTAAGACTTTCTGGGCACCATGGGTAGGGAAATATAGGTAATCATCCACGTATCATTCATTTGATAGTGACACGGATGTGTGCCCGGTTTGCCTGTTTCCGCTCGCAGTTTGAGCTCATAAACGTACATTGCGGTACGATCAACTGCGGACAAGCCCTCACACCCTTGGTGTCTATATCTCCCACGGCAACTTTGCCCCCACGTTAAACACTCGCTTCTCCAGCATGTTGTTTTGCGGTACTACTTCATTTTCATTGTTTCACTAAATGTTTGCCAGAGTATGACGCCTATATTGTCGTGCTCGGCTTTATTTATTGATCTCGAGAAGTCTAAGGACTATCTCACCACAGGAGCCAATTAGCATGAAAAAGCGATTTTCCAAATCGATAATAGCCGGTTTGGGTTTTGCAGCTGTCTGTTTAGGAGGACACTCAACTTCCTACGCTGCCGAATCCCCCCTACTGAGTCTGTCAAAACCATCCCAGATTGATCCAGCCTTAATCCCGCCCAAAAGCAACAAGAAACAAGACACCGATATTTATATCGTCCACTTCCGCGACCAACCAACAATTAATTTTGCCGGTGCACCGGGACTCGCTGCGACGAAGCCAGAAGCGGGTAAAAAACTTGCCACCAGCAGCGCCAAAGTGCAAAGTTATCGCAGCTTTTTAAAGGGCAAGCAGGACAGCACCCTTCAAAACTACGGAATCCCCAAAGAAAACAAGATCTACGAATACACCTACGCATTCAACGGTATGGCGGCCCGGATGACAGCGGCGCAGGCTGAATTGCTGAGTCGTGATCCAAGTGTTCTAACCGTAGCCAAGGACGAAATGGCTAAAATGGATACCGACAGCACGCGCGAATTTTTAGAGCTAAATCGCGGTCGTGACGCCGCATGGCGTAGTCGCTACACGGGCGAAGATGTGATCATTGGAGTCATCGATTCGGGCCTATCCCCGGAACACCCGAGCTTTGCCGACGTAAGAACACCGCGCAAAGGCGATCGCGGGCGCCCGGTAGCCTATGGCCCGCCTCCGGCTGGCTGGACTGGCGACGCCTGCGAATTCGGGAACACCGCATTCAATCCACTCGATGTGCCATTCGAGTGTAATAACAAAGTCCTCGGCGCACGTTTTTACAATGAAGGATTTTTGCGCGGTGGAGACCCTGCGGTCGTTCTGGCGCCGGGTTCCGCAATGTCTGCGCGTGACGACGACGGTCACGGTAGTGCCGCCGCATCGAATGCGGCCGGTAACTACGGGGTACAAGCTGAAATTGGAGGTCAACAAGTTGGCAGCAACGTGATGTCGGGCGTGGCACCACGCGCACGCATCGCCGTGTATAAAGTTTGTTGGGATGGGCCAATCATCACCAGTAACCCTGCAGACGATGACAATGGTTGCTTCAATTCTGACTCCATGGCAGCGATTGACCAAGCGGTGGCTGACGGCGTGGATGTCATCAACTTTTCGGTTGGTGGTGCGTCGACAAGTTTCGCCAGTCTAGATGCAGTTGCCTTCCTGTTCGCCGCCGACGCAGGTGTGCATGTTGCTACGTCCGCAGGGAATTCCGGGCCAGAGCTGGCCACCGTTGGCGCGCCAGGTGTTGTGCCGTGGTTGACATCGGTTGGTGCCGTTAACGACAACCAGAACTTTGCATTGGGTATTGATGTGGCTGCGCCAGCGTCTGTTGCGGGATTAAAAACTGCAATTGAAGGCGTAGGGCCAGTACAGTTGACTGACATTCCCGGCGTTAGCGGTGACTTGATGGTCAGCGTGCCAGCAGACGGTTGTGGTGCGTTCACCAATGCAGCTGATATGAGCGGGAAAGTAGCGTTAGTCATACGCGGTGGCTGTGCATTCGACGACAAATACGCCAATGCTGAGGCCGCCGGTGCGACAGCAGTCATTGTCTATAATGATGGTACTGCGCCAGACCGTTTCAATCCGTTCATTATGGGTTTTATTGACGCCTCTCGAGGTATTCCCGGTGTGATGATTGGCTATGAAGACGGCGCGGAACTCGCTGCTGCGAGCGGTGTCACGGTGTCTCTTGACAGTGCAAATCAGGTTGAACTTGCCAACCGAGTTGCGGATTTTTCGTCTCGTGGACCTAACCGCGGTGCGTTTGATATCATCAAACCCGACGTGGTCGCTCCCGGCGTGCAAATTCTGAGTGCGGAGACCACCACAGAGAATGCGGATGCCGGCTCCTCTTCATCCAGTGTAGAGTCATTCCAATACATCAGTGGTACGTCATTCTCCAGTCCACATATAGCCGGTGTCTTAGCATTGATCAAACAGGCACACCCTGACTGGTCACCTGCGATGGCGCGTTCAGCGATGATGACCACGGCGCGTCAAAATCTGGCAACGCAATACAGCGATGATCCTGCCACACCGTTCGAAATTGGCGCAGGTCATGTCGTTCCCAACGCGACTTTCAATCCGGGCCTCGCGTATGATGCTGATTTACTGGACTACGCCGCGTTTACCTGTGGCAACAATGCTCAGCTATTCGACGATGCGGTTTGTGATCTGTTGGCCAGTCAAGGCTATTCCTTTGACGGCAGCGACCTGAACTTACCATCAATCGGTATCGGTGATCTGGTCGGTACGCAAACGGTTACACGTACAGTAACCAATGTTGATGACAGCGACAATCGCCGCCATCGCCGTAAACCGAGTGTTTACAAGGTTGAAGTGGAAGCCCCTCCAGGTATTGATGTTGAAGTGAGCCCACGCAAACTCGTATTACTTCCTGGTGAATCAGCCGAATACACCGTAACGTTTACGGCCAATAGCAATGTTCGTGTCAATGAATTTGCGTTTGGCGCACTCACTTGGGTTGAGCGTGGCAAGCGCAAAGGCCACAAGCATCGCAGCTGGTGGGATTGGTATCGTCATGGTTATTCGTATGGCCACGATAAAAAGAACGCGCGCCAAGTTCGCAGTCCGATCGCAGTCCGACCCGTGGCGTTGGCAACGGTTGACGAAGTCGAAGGAACGGGTACCGATGGCAGTGTTTCAATTCCGGTCCAGTTCGGCTTCAGTGGGACCTATAACGCGGCGTTGGCTGGCATCTCTGAATCAATACCGTTCTCGGATACAGTCACAGAGGCCGATGGTTTGAATGTTCTGTGTTTCGACCTGCCGGCCTTGTCCCACATGCGCATCCAAACGTTTGATCAGGACACCGCCACACCGGGTGAAGACGATCTCGACTTACGTGTGTTTCGTGTGGATGATTGTGCCGGGTCAAACAACCTCACACAGATCGGAAGCAGTGGCAACGCTACCTCGAATGAGGTTGTGGATATCGTCAACCCAACGGCCGGTGGATATATATTCGTGATTGATTTCTTTGCCGCTGCTGGTGGTGCAAGCAGTATTGATTACACTGCATGGATCAGTGTGTTGCTGGGTGATGAAGGCAATGCCACGGTAACCGCTCCCACCAGTGCTACCGTTGGTACGGCCACCAGTGTGACTGTCGATTATACGGGCCTCACCCCCGCTAGCCGTCACCTCGGTGTTGTTTCTCATCAAGACGGTAGTGCTGAAGTAGGTCGTACAATTATCAATATTGACACCAACTAAGTACTCACCAAGTCACTCAATGTGACTCTACATAGAGGCCGAGAGCGCATGCTCTCGGCCTTTTTTATTGCCATTAATGTACGCAAAAAGAAAGACGCTGAGGCGAATCTTTTCTATAGTTGTTAGAAATAGCAAGAAGGAGTTTTAAGCACAATGAAGACTATTCGGTTGGAAGTCCTCGGGTCAGTGTTGATATTACTGCTACTCAGCGCCTGTGCCAGTCAACCAGTTACGGCGGTGAAATATGACTGGATGCAGGAGGTTATCAATTACGAGACACGCCTTGGCCCTGATCACTTAGACAGTGTAGAGAACCTGTATCAAGTCACTCCGGAAATGCGCGCCACAGTGGTCGCTCGGTTTGGAAAACTACCCAAGCTTCGCGCGCTGCGAAAGATGGCGCAATGGTTAATCGACGAAGACGGCAAAAACATGCAATACAACATGGAGGCCAACTATGCACCGATTGAAGCGTTTTATCGTAATGAGGGGAACTGCTTAAGCTTCACACTTATGCTTATTCAATTAGCCGATGAGATCGGCATTACGCTCAATGCGAATGAAGTGGATATCCCCGATCTTTGGGGCGAAAACGAAGATCGTGGTCTAGTATATTACCGACACGTTAATGCGATGTATCGCTCAGATCGATACACTCAGGTATTTGACCTTGCGATTCAAGAATATCGTGCTGGTTTTCCACAGCGGTTTATTAACAAACGCTCGGCGGCGGCATTACTTTTCAGCAACCTGGGCGTCCAATTTATGCAGCAGGAAGACTACGATACGGCGTTACACTACCTTAAACTCGCGGTCTCGGTCGATGCCAAGAACCCGGATCTTTGGATCAACCTGTCAGCCGCGCTGCGACGCACAGGCCAAGTTAATAAAGCCGAGCAGGGCTATCTATATGCCCACCAATTGAACCCGCGGGAAAGTCTTGCCGCCAGCAATTTGGAGCGGTTGTATCGAGGACAAGGCAAACTTCAAGCCGCGGATCGATTCCAAAAGCTGGCTTCGCGAGTTCGCAATAAAAATCCGTATTTACATTTTTACACCGCGCAAAAAGCGTTCGACCAGCGCGACTTTGGTACCGCTGCTAAAGCCGTTAAACGCGCCATAAAACTGCACGACAAAGACCCCCAGTTTTATGAACTTCGCAGCCGTATCTATCAGGTCGAAAGAAAATACATCGCCGCGTTACGTGATCTTGAAAAAGCACACAATATCTCGCTGACGCCGTCTGAGCGCGGCCGCTATGCCAACAAGGTCGATCTGGTACTCGCGGCAGTCAAACAACAAGCTGAAGATCGACAAAAACGATTTGAGCGGTTGACGTTACCACAATTTAGACGTTAAAAAATCCACACCGGTACTCTGTACTCAAGCCTGTTTCCGTGGGGATTGATGATCAATCGCGTCATAACGGCTGCTGCAAATTATGAAGCGCGGATCAACGACGCTGATAATATAACATCACACCATCGGCACCAGTTTTAGCCGCGATCTCTCGGCGATGCAGCAAATAGTTCAAGTGTGCCAGCGTTTCGCCAGTCGCCAGAAGCGTATCGACCACGTTCAACTTACGCGCAAACAAAATATTTCGGGCCTGAACAGCTGAGATTGGCGCCTGTACCGCCAGCCGAAGTTGATTTAATTGACTTAGGTGGTCATTAATCAGCTGTTGCATTCTCGTCTGGATACCAATGAATGGCTCTTGGTGTGATGGCAGAATGACAGTCTCTGCCGGGACAGTGTCCCGCAATTTTTCACACGACGAAATCCAGTCTCCCAATGGATCCGCGTGGCGATTGGCCGGGTAGACGCTGACGTTCGATGAAATACGTGGAATCGCTTGATCGCCGGCAATCAACAGGTTTTGATCTGCATTGTACAAGCACGCATGTTCAGGGGAATGGCCATTGCCACAAATCACGCGCCAGACCTGACCATTGATCTGCAACTCATCATGCTCTTGCAGTATCTCACATTGGCTCGGCTGAACGCGCTCGTTCACCGGTTTTGGATCGCTTAAAAAGAACGGAACATAAGTATCAGTTGCTGTCGCATCAAACCCCAACTCCTGCAAGTAAGCGTGCACCATATCGCGTACACGTGACTGTTGTCGGGAATGAATTTTCCGATACAGACCCAACTCTCCCTGTGTGATGTAAATTCGACAGTCACAGCGCTGAGATAACCAAGCTGCCAACCCAATGTGATCTGGGTGGAAGTGCGTGACTACGATCCGCGTTACTCGGGTCGGATTGATCACCTGCTCAAACACAGCATGCCAAACCGCTTTGCAGCTCTCAGCGTCGTAGCCGGTATCCACAATCGTCCAGTCATCACCATCTCGCAACAACCAAAGGTTAATATGGTCCAAGGCAATCGGCAGCGGCATACGCAACCAAAATACGCCCTCAGCGACTTCATACAGCTCACCAGGCTCGGGGCTCCAAAATTTTTTGAATGGATAGACCAATTCTTTCTTGGTCTCGGATTCAGCGGTCAGTGCACTCACAACAGTTACTCAGCAACGGGTTTGTACTCAGTATAGGTGAGTGGTGACAGCGGGTCTGTGACACTAACTGCTGCAAAATCGGCATTTTCTATTGTGAAGCGACTAACTTTATTGTGTTTAAGGAGGACGCATTTGAACTGGATCTTATATAAATATAAATCGTTATTACTTTTTTTTCTAAACGGCCAGCGGTATATTTCCGCGACCAGTGTCATACACTAATGACCCAATACAGCTGCTAGGCAGACCTATTCACATGTATCAATACGATTCCATCGACAAAACCATCGTCAACGAACGAGTCGCCCAGTTCCGCGATCAAGTGCAGCGCCACTTGGCGGGCGAACTAAGTGCTGCGGATCTGCAACCATTGCGTCTGCGTAACGGTCTGTACATGCAGATACATGCACATATGCTTCGCGTCTCAATCCCGTACGGCATGCTGAATTCCGGCCAAATGCGCACTTTGGCGCATATTGCTCGTAAATACGACAAGGGTTATGGTCATTTTACTACGCGTCAAAACATTCAGTATAACTGGCCAGAACTTGCGGACGTGCCGGATATTCTTGCTGATTTAGCCGAAGTTGAAATGCACGCGATTCAGACCAGCGGTAATTGCATTCGCAATATTTCATCCGATCAGTATGCCGGTGTGGCGCCCGATGAAATTATCGACCCGCGGCCCTACTGTGAAATTATTCGGCAATGGTCGACCCTGCATCCCGAATTCTACTGGTTGCCACGCAAGTTCAAGATTGCGGTCACTGGCGCAACCAATGATCGCGCTGCGGTGCAGTTTCATGACATTGGCTTGGAAGTGATTAAGAATTCACAACAAGAAATTGGCTTTCGCGTTTACGTTGGCGGTGGTCTAGGACGCACGCCGGTTATTGGCAAGGTGATTAAGGAATTTCTGCCGCGTGAAGACATCTTGTCCTACTGTGAAGCGATTCTTCGAGTTTATAACCTGCACGGTCGTCGTGATAATAAATACAAAGCGCGCATCAAGATCCTGGTAAACGCCTTGGGCATCGAAGAGTTCCGTACTCAAGTGGAGGCCGAATGGGCACACTTTAAGGACCAGGCGCTTAAGCTACACGAGGTCGATTTCGAAACAATGCAAGCGTTCTTTCCGCTCCCAACTTATGAGACTCTGAACGACGGCGACGCACGACTCGAGAAATGGCGCGCACTTGATACTCGCTTCAACGCCTGGTATGAACACAATACGTCTGCGCACAAACAAGCCGGGTACCGCATTGTAAATGTGTCATTGAAAGAACACGGCGTGGCCCCCGGTGATGCGACCGATGCTCAAATGGACGCCATCGCGGATATCGCTGACCAGTATGCATTTGGTGAAATTCGCACGACTCACGAACAAAACTTGGTGTTAGCCGATGTTCGGCAACAAGACTTATTGGATGTCTGGAAGGCACTGGACGCCGTTAGACTGGCGACCCCGAATATTGGTTCTGTCAATGATATGATCTGCTGCCCTGGCCTCGACTTTTGTTCACTCGCTAACGCCAGCTCCATTTCTATTGCGAAACAAATCAATGAAAAGTTTACCGACTTCAACGAGCTTTACGACATTGGTGAAGTGAAGCTGAAAATGTCAGGCTGTATGAATGCCTGTGGACACCACCATGTTGGCCATATAGGTATTTTAGGCGTCGATAAAAAAGGCGAAGAATGGTACCAATTGACGCTTGGCGGCGATGCCAGCAATCAAGCTGAACTGGGTACGCGATTAGGCCCGGCCATTGCCAAAGACAAAGTTGGCGATGCTGTGGTCGACATTTTGACGGTATACAAGCACCAACGCCAAAGTGACGAACGCTTACTCGACACTTTTCGTCGCGTTGGTGTGGAACCATTTAAAGAGCAAGTCTATGCGGAGCAAGCGTCATGACGGCAAATCGAAATCTTAAAGCTCGACCGAAGGCTACTCCAGACCGAATTCAAAATAGTGTTCAGTCTACCAAAGCCATCGTTAATCGAACGATTGTTGACGCCACCATGCTGCATGTGGCTGAGACCGATACCTTAACAGTCGACGACCTGCCATCTCAGGCGGTCAGCGTGCCATTAAACCTGTGGTTAGATCACAGCGAGGCAATAGTCGCGCGTGGCAAACCAGTCGCCGTACAGCTTGCAGCTGACGAAGCTCCAGAGGACATAGCCGAGCAACTGAACGACATAGATATCATTGTTCTACCCTTTGTTAGTCATGCTGATGGACGATCGTATTCACACGCCTATAAACTGCGTACACGTTTTGGATTCAAGGGTGAAATTCGCGCTATTGGGGATGTGAAGTTTGATCAACTTGGGTTTCTATCTCGTGTTGGCTTCGATGCGTTTGAGTTACCGGATGGCGAAAGCTTGGAAACCGCCCTACGCGCATTCAACGAATTTAGCGAAGTCTACCAGCCTTCCGCTGATCAAGGCCGCCTAATTTTTTCGCGTCGGCGCGCTATTCACTGATCTGAGAGACGCTTGTATTTCGAGCACTCAACCCCAATATACTGACTATGCCACATATTACGTTTGTCAAAAAAATACTTGCCAATGGTGAGCTATGTAAAAAATGTCTAGAGGTTTCGACCCGCCTGGAGTCCGAAGCACTCATCGATTCGATAGACCAAATCGCCATTGCCGATGAACGTGACGCGGATTCAGAAGGTGCTCGTTTGGCGCGTAAACACGACGTTACCAGAGCCCCGTTCTTCCTGGTGGAGCACGACGACGGACAGGTGGAAGTGTTCGATATTTACTTCAAATTCAAGAAGTTCATGGCCAGTCAGGGTGTTGGTAGCAGTGAAAAGATCGCGTTGTAATCGGCCCTGATGGATCTCAACACACTGTTAAAAATAGCCATCGTACTGTTTGTCTTTGCGTTCCCGGCTTACATCGTGTATCTGGTCATCAAGACCGCCAAAAACGCAGACCAAGACACCGATTCCGACAACTAGTCTCTGGCTATCGCAAGGCCACCAGCGGCCTGACATGTCGGCATGACTTCAATTTCATTGATATTCACGTGAGCCGGAAGCGTCACAGCCCAACGAATGCATTCAGCGATGTCTTCTGGCGTTAACGCTTGGCACGAGTCATACACCGCGTTGGCCGCAGACTCATCACCATGCAAGCGCACCAATGAAAACTCTGTGTTACCGATAATGCCTGGCGACAGGTTCGTCACGCGTATTTGTTTACCCAAAACATCGGTGCGCAGATTACGGGAAAACTGCTCTACGAACGCCTTGGTCGCGCCATACACATTCCCACCCTGATAAGGGTAACGTCCTGCAATCGAACCGAGATTAATGATATGTCCCTGATTACGTTCAACCATTGATGGCAGGATTTTCCGTGTCAGGTAGGCTAACGAAAGACAATTAGTTTGGATCATGGTTTGCCAGTCCAACCAGTCTGTCTGATCGGCAGGCTTGATCCCCAAGGCGAGTCCTGCATTGTTGACCAAAACATCTGGATTACGAAATATTTCCGGCATGCTGTGCAACGCGGCATCGACGGCGGCATGATCATTGATGTCGCAGGCAATTATGTGGACCGGCGTCGATAATTGAGCAGCCAATGCATCGAGCTTCTCTGCTCGGCGCGCCAATAATACAAGTTGATACCCTTGGTCCGCGAGCACATTTGCCGTAGCTCGACCAATACCGACTGAGGCACCGGTAATAAACGCTGTTTTTGATGTCATGCTGACCTCCTTACTTCAGAAGACGAATTATCGACTACCTGCCACGGAACTACAAACCCAGTTTATAGACAAATTAACGCCAATGTTTCGCGTCGTGTCTTAATAGGCAAGCACATGTCGTCTTCTGGCTCCACACGCTGTAATAGTCCCGTGTTGGCGGACACCACAAAGTCTGGGCTTCCTACCACATACAATTCCTGGTTAGCGTCTTTCCCAAACCCGGTAATGTGCATCGACACACCGTTCGTAACACGTATTTCTCGAAGTTGATTATTCCCGGCGATCATAAACAAGCGCCCGTTGTTAGCAAACCCTCGGCCCCAGTCAGCAAAAACATAATGACCTTGAAGCGCTGAAACTGCCGAGCCGCGATAGACATAACCTCCTATGACGGATATCCCTTCTTCGTGGTCATACTCCACAATCGGATCTTGCATCGGCGGCAGATTCACGCCAAATGGTGGCGTTGGCGACACGTATGTGGTGCCGTCAATCACCGAGAAATAAAAGCTGCCTTCCTTATGGTTCCAGCCTAAATTGACGCCTGGGTTGTTGGAGGAAACACGATTGACTTCCTCAATTGCATCTTGACCGACGTCACCAATATACAAATCAAAATCATTTGACCCCCTAGTTTCTACAGAGAACCGGTACGGGTTACGGAGACCGTACACATAAACTTCATGCAAACCGCTGCTGCCAAAAAACGGATTATCGGTCGGCACACCATACCGTCCGTTGATCGGTGCCACGGCATCGCTATGAATACGTACAATGCTCCCCAGGATCGTGTCAATGTCTTGGCCATTCCCATCGCTACTATGCCCTACGCCTTCATCATTGCGCAGACCACCATCACCCAAAGCAATGTAGAGATACCCATCGGGTCCGAAGGCCAGCATGCCACCATTGTGATTGAATTGCGGTTGATCAACCACCATCAAAATACGTTCGTTAGACGCACTTGGCGTCGGCGACAACGGGTTGAGCACTACCCACTCCGTAACCACCGACTGGTGATCAGGGTCCTGTCCGGGCGGCATGGTTGAAAAATGTGCACGCCCAGTTTGAAAATCCTCTGAAATATAGGTGATCACTTTGCCGTTGGTTGCGTAATCCGGGTGAAACACGAACCCAAGTAAACCACGCTCGTCATAGCCAGGAAAACTTGGTATAGGATTCCCATAGTTAGCCACGAGTTTGTTACTGAAATCCAGAAAAAGCCGTTTCTCGCCGGTCCTCAGATTGACTCGCCAAATTTGACCACCCTGCTCCACCACGTAAATTGATTCAGGCTCGCCGGGCGCAGACAGCGCAGAAACGGGGGCGGTAAAGCCGGTGGCCACGGTGGTTAATTTCACCGTTGCGCCGGCGGGGATGGATGTCGGAATCGGGTTGCGCGTGGAGCAGGTAAGCTCGCTATCGCCGGCATCGACCAATAACGCACACGGCAACGATGCCGGTGGACCGATGAATTTATCGGGATCGTCAACGTAGCGAATACGGTTATTGTCAGTTTGACGCCAACCAGGTTGTGCATTCGCCTGGATCTCCTGCAGAAATGTCGGGCTTCCGGCATCATTCGGGTCGGTGGCAAAGTTTTCGACATCGGACAAACTTTGTTTCAAACGCTGTTCAATGTCAGTGATATCTGAGTTTGAAAGGTAGAGGGATCGAACCAACCAACCATACCGGTTCCACCCATTACCACCCCCACCTCGCTCATGACACAACTGACACACCGCGTCGCCCGACGTAGACTGCGCGCCGTATTCTTCCTGCCACCAACCACGATACTCGTCCCGCGCTAACGCAACTTGACTTAATACGATCGACAGCAGCGAGAAGAACAGCAGTCTTACTGCCAAACCCCGAAATTGCAACATAGTATTAAATGAACAAACTATTGAACATGCCTGCCGATTCGATTATCGCTTGTTCGCCACTGTAACCTGGTGCCATTCTTGGGAACACAATAGAACCAGAATTCGGCGACACCCAATCACACACGCGTGAAAAGATCGGATCTATACTGGTCCGCGGATCAATATCCGGTGTCCTCAGAGAAGTGTCTGCATACTTATCGACTTCGGCGTCTGGAAACAGTTCGCCGTAAATACCACCGCGAACGTTATCACCGATTACAAACATGATATTGCCTTTTCCATGGTCCGTGCCGCCATCGCCATTGTCTCGGATCTGGCGGCCAAATTCGCCTGCTATGGTCAGCACAATTTTGTTTCGATCAACCGAATTTAGTGATGCCCACAGTGCAGAGAACCCCCCATGCAATTGGGTGTCGTCAAATGGCTGAACACCACCCGCGAACTGCCCACCGAAAATATCTTTAAACCCACTTTCGATGCCGCGATACACGTTCGGATCGTTGATATCTGGGTTGTTAGCTTCGCGGCGTTGGTCACCATGGCTGTCCCAGCCACCGTAATCCATCGACACAGTGCGTACATCAAGCAAATCATTGGCAGCACAGACGTCATACAGGTTTCGTATTTGCCGTCCAAAACCATAACCATTGCGTAATACGCGCCGCGCATCGTTGCTACTGTCCGGATTCACTGGCTGACCGTTAATACTGATTGCTCGATGCAATGCTTCAATCAGTGGTGGCTCTGGCAAGTCACTCAAACGCTCTCGTATCAACTCACCAAACTGTCGCACCTTCAGCTCATGGTCCATAAATTTTTGATATGCCTGACTAACTTGCTCGGTCCTGCTACCTGCATAATAACTCCTCAGTGCTCGGGCCATTCTATGCTGTGGTCGATAGATTTGATTCTCTGTCAAATCTTGTACATTTAGACCCATTTCTCGCGAGTTTTGTACCGCAATTAAATCGCGATTGTCGATCGCGTTCGGGTTGTAATTCGGTGCATCACCGACCGGACCAAAACAAAACGCTCGCGGGCTATTGGTTACTGAGATTGCATTCCCCCCAGCTGAGCGCGCTAAGCGACCACCCCAACCTGATCTATCGGCATTGTTCAAACCAGATAGTACGTTTCCTTGGTGCATTTGTAGCGTCGATAAGTCGTGCGCTCGATTGGTACCACCAACAGCATTACATACTAAGGCCACATTCCCGGCACGGAACATATCAATCAACCAACCTGCGTGCCGCCAAATACCAAAGGTCGTTCCCGTGTTGAGCCCACCTGGGTTTTGTTGGCCATTCCAATTATTTCCACCAACGGTGATAGGGTAGTAATCATCGTTCCAACGTTGTTGCCAAGCGGTCGCATTATTGGCAACATCATGTGCCCGCCACCGATTACTCCAATATTGGTAACCAAAACTATTTGGATTACTGTCAAACGCCGGCACAATCAAATGCCGCATATCAGGACCACCGTCCAGAAATAAGTTTACCAGCAGGCGGTTTTGTAACGGTTCAAACCCAGCACGTGCTTCATTTACCAACGTAGGCAGTGCGCCCGTTCCATAGATTAATCCGGAGTAAAACGCAGACTGTAAGAATTGTCGTCTATTCATGATTATTCTCCTTCCGCGAACACGTACGGGGTCGCAAAGATAAAGGCTATCGCCGCTTGTAAGTGCTCATTAGCACGTCGTCGTGTAATCGGGTCGTTCGAGTTAAGCATAACGGGGCTCACTGCAAGTTCTTCAACGAGTCCTCGTAGATACGGGAATGGATCAGTGTTACTTGAGTCGAGTTGCTGACCGTTGAAGCTAAAATTAAACGCGCCCTCTTCGACCTCTGTGTAGTCAGCTTCACCATCATCACCATGTGCGCAATAGTTGTTCCAGCTATCAAAGTGCATAAGATCAGCTAGGCTGTTGTTAGACAGGTTCACCGCTCTACGATCTTCTCGAATGCACAATAGATGGTTTATATCGAAATACGTATTTCGATTACTTTGTTGCCAACTGTATTCAGTCCCATCTGCACGCGGTAAACGTCGGGCACCCAAAATCGCGACTAAATGCGCTCGCTCTAGCGAAGTGTAATTCACAAAGTTACCAACCACGTGACGCCACAGCCATTCGGCGACGTAATCGGCTGTGTAGCCGCCATTCACTGAGGGTATCACCTTGGTCCAATCCTTCACCCAAGGTTGTCCAAGATCGCAAGTACCGCAGTCGACCGGTAATTCCCGTTCGAACTCCCAAGATTCCTGCGTAGCGCTACGATTATAATTTTTCTCAAATGCCACCGCTGAATCAGAAGCCTCAGTCGAGTTTTGTCCGCCAAATACATTGTGCAATGGTCTAAAGATCTCACTGGCATTGTCGCCCTCCATTACCGCGTCTACCTCTCTCCCAGCACGACCGTCGACCCAATCATTGCTCAAATAAGCCTCGATGTTATCGATGTTAAACTTGTTCGCCATGTAGAAGGCACGCTCAAAACTGGTCAAATACTTGAGTTGATTAGGACCATGAAACAATTCAGACGTCGCGTAAGCATGAATGAACGTCAGAAAGTCTTTGTTCGTACCCAATGCCGCCCAGGCAGCCCGTAATTGATTGCGCCGCGATTCGTTTAGATTGTCATCTGCTAAGGTAGAGATAATCATGACCGGCAGGTTACGCAAGCTCTCTGGGTGCATTATCGATATCGGCATTAAGTTATCAATTTTGGCACTAGCATTGGCACCCGAAATGGTTTGCCCAAGGATCGTCAAACTATTGGTATGGTGATATCGCGTATCGAAGTCTACGTGAATATCGCGCCCAAAGTCTTCGATGTACGGCACATCCATATCGGTCAACATTTTGGCTGTTTCGCGGATCGTCCCATCCTCATGATTGGGGTCGTTGGCGCCAAAAATACCGTAGAACAACTGGTGGATTTCTCGTGCAAAATCGTCGTTGCAGTCACAGTAGCTCTCCCCGTTTGAGGTGCGCCAACGATTTCGGTAGTGGCCGTATTGAATCGCCACTGCCGCAGATTTAGCTGCCACACCCATAATTTCATGGTAGGGTCGTCGCGCTTCATGCGCCGCCATAATCTCATCGTAATATTGAACCATCTGTTGGCGACTCACACCCGCGTCTAGGTTAGTCGCTAGATGATAGTTAGTTTCCCAGAACCCGATACGCTGGCGGAACGGGTTCAAACCCCGCACCGCGATCATGCGCGCGAAAGTGCTGTCAAAACGGTAACCATCGATCGATAAATATTGTCGTGCAGATACTGGAATCGGGATATCCGAGCTTTCTGACGCTATAAACTCATAGAACGATCGCATTGTGCCGTGCGCGAACGCTGTGTCTGTGTACTTTTCTCCGCGTGCCAACGGCGACAACTTGGCGTTATGTTCACTGAAGTTCAACATCTCAGCTATTGCTACCCGCGGCTGCATATAAGACCACTCCCGGATCTGTGCATCCGTCGCGTGTCCACCAAATGCAAAAATCTTGAGTACTTTTCGTACCGCGCGCTCGTCCCAGCTGCTGCGTGTTAACGAGTTTAATCCAAGTCGACTCCGACTTGCAGGGTCGATACCAGCACGACTCAAATTTACCGTCACCCCCGGTCCCACATTGAACAGGATTATATTTTCGCCTTGTTGTTGAGCAGCTGGAATGACGTAACAGTTTTCACCTGTTCTGGGGCGCGCGCTGCCTGTTTGTGCCACACCATTTATACTGATCGATAAATCACCAATCGAAAAACCTGGGGCAGAAACGACAAAGCACAACTCGGTATCTTGGCCGGTATTTTGAAAACTGGCTTGAAATGATGAGGTGATCGTGACTGATTCCGGTTCGATTTTGCCTAATTCGAGCACAAAGGCTGAAAGGCCATCCAACAAATACATGTTGATTACGCTCATGACTGATGTCAACTTGTCGCGCTCAGTCCCTGTTTGCGCATGCGCAGTTGTCAGCGATGAAACCGTCAGTAGCAGGATCAGAAGTACTGCACCCACACAGTGGGTATGTGACTTATTTTCTGCGTCGACGAGAAAACGAGGGAGCCACCTCGTCCGTTTAAATTCTAACATTGGCGTACACCTGGGTAGTTCAGTGTTGTTGGATAGAGTCTATAAAACCCACAGCCACCGCTACCGATTTCTGTGAGCCTAATCCCCTACTCTAAATTCAAATACCCTGTGTAAACCCAAATGCATCATAGCTTTTTTTGGCCTACTTGATACCCGTGGCACATCAAATCATGTAGTAACAAATTTTGAACACCTGGAGAAACACCATAAACACTGGTTTTCTCTGTACTTTTGCAGCGATGGATTATCCACGCTGTGAAACGATTACACACCGCATGACAAATTACGTCACTGTCTAAGCTTAGGTTTTACCGGTATCCATACCGTATTAGTATTAGACTGAGAGTGCCTTACTCACTACTTCTCGCACATCGGATGACAACTGTGACACCATGTTGAGCCGCGCTAACTCGGTACGCATACGACTGGCATATGGCTCCGTAAAGCGACGCCATGAGTTTAACGAGCTCACTAGGCGAGCGGCAATTTGCGGATTGATTTGGTCTAGTTTGATTACGTAATCGACCAGCAAAGCATATCCTTTACCGTCGAGTCGGTGGAAACCTGCCAGATTGCCACTGAAGGCTCCCAGTACGGAACGCACGCGGTTGGGGTTGGTCAAGGTAAAGTCACTATGGTGCAATAAGTCTTCAACTTCCCTAAGGGCCTCACTGCTGGGCCGCATGGCTTGTATCGCAAACCATTTATCTAATACCAACGGTTCATGCTGCCATGTTTCATAGAAATCACTGATCAACGCATCGCGATCTGGGTAGTGTGACTGAACCAACGCGGTGAACGCCGCCAATCGATCGGTCATGTTGCTGGCGGCATGGTACTGGTGACTGGCTAAAGCGTAGTACGCGGTCTGACCCGTTTCAACCAAGTAGAATAAAGCACGATTCTTAAGCATGCGTCGTGCGGCTAAACTCTGCGCATCGGTATCAAGCGCGGTATTGTTATCTGCGTAGAGCGCATGAAAATATTTTTCCAAATCTTTTGCCAAGCGCTCTATACATCTGTCACGCACGGCTGAAATCGCAGCAGGGTCTACGCGAGAAGCCAATTCTGCTATATACGCCGCTGGCGGCAAAGTAAGCATTTCAGCCAACACCGCTTTGTCGCTAGGATTGGGGTCAGTCATTAACGCTTCAAATGCATCGCGCACGCGTTGATAGGCTCGCGGATCTAACTCTCCTGTCGTTAACGCTGGCTGTATCATTGCCAGACATAGTTGCTGCATGGATTCCCAGCGTACGAACCCATCGTCTTCATACTTTATTAGGTGCAGGCGATCTGCGTTCGACTGTTTGTACTCGAGTTTGACTGGTGCACTGAAGTACCGCAAAACCGAGACCACCGGCTTACAGGCTAAGTTATCAAAACGAAACTGTTGTTCGGCTTGATTGAATGACAAGGTCTGTGCGACCAGCTTTTTGCCATCCGGAGAAAAGAGCGCCACCTCTATCGGCATATGAAACGGCAATTTATCCGTTTGTCCTGGTGTATCCGGACAAGATTGTTGCAGGCTCAAAGTCAGCACACCGTCGCCAAAATGCTGTTCTACCTTGATTATCGGTGTACCTGCTTGGCTGTACCACCGGCGAAACTGAGTTAAATCGACGCCGCTCGCTCGCTCCAGTGCATGCACAAAATCTTCGGTGGTCACCGCTTGACCATCAAAGTCTGCAAAATACAGATCGGTACCTCGTCGAAACGCATCTGCTCCTAACAGTCGGTGCAGCATTCGGATCACTTCGGCGCCTTTCTGATACACCGTGGCCGTGTAAAAGTTATTAATCTCTTGATAGGAATCTGGGCGAATTGGGTGAGCCATTGGGCCAGAATCTTCCTTAAATTGAAACGCCCGTAAAACCTGTACGTCCTGAATCCGTTTAACCGCTCGAGATCCTAGGTCAGCACTGTATTCCTGATCACGAAAAACAGTAAAACCCTCTTTTAAACTGAGTTGAAACCAATCCCGACAAGTGACGCGATTACCCGACCAATTGTGAAAATACTCGTGCGCAATGACACTTTCAACAGCCTCATAGTCCGCATCCGTCGCGGTATCAGTGTCAGCTAACACGTATTTAGTGTTAAACACATTGAGACCTTTATTCTCCATGGCACCCATATTGAAGTCGTCGACCGCGACAATATTGTAGATGTCTAAATCGTATTCGCGGCCATAAACCCGCTCATCCCAAGCCATTGAACGCTTTAACGACGCCATAGCATGCGCGCATTTATTGATATAGGCTGATTGAGTGTATATTTTTAGCGCTACATCACGACCCGACATGGTAGTGAACTGATCTTCGATAAACTGCAAATCACCAGCTACCAGAGCGAAAAGGTAACTCGGCTTAGGGTGTGGATCATGCCACTGTGCCCAATGCAGCCCGTCAGGACCATCGCCTTGAGCGACCGGATTCCCGTTGGATAACAAAACGGGGCACGCCGCTTTCGGTGCAACGATACGCACACGGTACTCTGCTAATACGTCCGGTCTATCGAGAAAATACGTAATTCGGCGAAAACCCTCTGCCTCGCATTGCGTGCAATAATTGCCACTGGAGCGATACAAGCCGGACAGCTCCGTATTCTGCTGCGGAGCGATCTCGGTCTCGATTACCAGTTCGAATTCATTCGGAACTGCGGGTAACTTCAGGCTCATGTCAGTTTGTTCGTACGCATCCGCAGCCACTGACTCGTCATTGATGGCAACAGAAATTAGCGTTAATTTCTCACCGCACAACGTTAATGCCCGATCGTGCGCGCCATTTCGTGTCACTTTTAGACGAGACTTCACTCGGGTGTTATCCGGCGATAATACAAACTCCAAATCGACCTGACTGATCAGAAAATCAGGTACCTGATACTCTTTAAGGTAGATCGTCGTGTTCATAGCGGGCGCTGATACGTCATTCTCTAACATGGTGTTACTGGTTACAAAATTAGAATTGAGTCCACACGGGAGTCAGTTGTTTAGATAGCGGTTCGGCACAACCAAGTCTTGCCCAAGGTTGATCCATGGCATGAAAATCAGACCCAACGGAGGCGAGCAAACCAAACTTGTTCGCCAATTCACCCAACATTGCCGCTTGTTGTCGATCTGTGGTACCGGTGGATACTTCCATGCCGTTAATTCCGCACTCGCGCATTTCACTGATTAACCGTGATAACTTTGTGCGGGTAAATTTGTATCGATTTGGGTGGGCCAATACGGCAATACCACCTGATGCCGTGATCCATTCACCAATGTCACTCAAACTGGCCCATTGAACTGGGATATAGCCTGGCTTACCACGCACCAAATAACGCTTAAACGCCTGCTTTTTATTTTTAGCCAGCCCCATTTCCACCAACGCGTCTGCAAAATGTGGTCGGGTTGGGACAGAACGTTCTGGGATCAACCGTGTTACTACCGGCCTTATGTCGATATCGTGCTGACTAAAGTCTTCGTACATTGCATCAGCGCGTTCGAGCCGACGTTGACGGTTCAACTGAACTCCCTTGCGCAGTACCGCATTGGCTGGATCAACATTCAATCCAACAATGTGCAGAAGCTGATTCTCCCAGGTGCAAGAGAGTTCCACGCCATTAATCAACGTAATACCGCCGTGCGCGAGCGCTGCTCGACGTGCATCGGCAAGACCGTCGAGTGTGTCGTGATCGGTCAAAGCAAGGTGTGTTATTTCTGCCTCGCCCGCCATCTGCATCAGTTCAAGCGGACTATGGGCACCATCCGAAAAATACGAATGGCAGTGCAAATCATATTTCATCAGCGATTAGTTCCGTATTAAGACGTTAACTCGCCGCTTGCAAACTCAAACTCATCAAGAGGAAAACGGTAGATCGGTTCATATTCCGCACCACTGTTGGTCAAAACACTCTCATACAACACCACTTCGTCAAAATGGGTTTCAAATGAGACATTCAGTGGTATAGCACCAGCATAACTGTTTTTAGTATGACGATAACGACCCAATGTGACATGCGGGATAAATTTGCGTTTATCAAATTCCATATCGACCGACTTAATCGCTGAGATAACCTGTTGATAAACACGTCTCACGGGATCAGATTTCTCAAGCATCGCAGCAACAATTTTCGGTCTGGCGTCGGGGAATGGGCTCAAGTGGCTCAAAACACCCATGAATCCGGATTCTTCGACGGAGTTATCCAATGCCTCAGCCAGATCTTCTAGGTGTGCGTCTTCCTGCTCGCCGAGAAACGCCAAAGTGACATGGTAATTTTCCTGATCCACCCAACGCACCGCACCGCTTTTATCTTGGTATGACATTTTTGCGGCCACATCGCCTAACTGATTGGCTGTTTGTTTCGGGATGGGTAAGGCTATAAAGCTTCTAGTTGTCATGATCCGGATCACCCAAGGCTTGAATAACTAGAATACCATCTGCTCGTCGATTGCACAGCAAAATTGAGTTCTTGTCATTCGTTTATAAGCTAGAATGGTTGAACACACGTGTGGACTGTTCATTTGCCAATTCCAATGCAATTAGATAAAGCCGAAAAACAAGCTCTAATCACAGCGCTTGCCGAACTAAAGCAGCAGCACCGCGATCTCGACCTCGCCATTTCGGACATGGCAGACACGCTGCATGCCAACCAGTTGGAAATTGGCCGGCTTAAAAAGCAAAAGCTACGTTTGAAAGATGCCATTGCTCGAGTCGAAAGTCGTTTAATCCCAGACCTCCACGCTTAATTATTATCTGTCAGAGTTGCTAAGGAGACCCCCCTGATGCCAATCGCCAAACCCGCTTCCTTCCTCGTGTCCCTAACCTGTGCACTGGGTACCACTTGTGCAATCGCATCACCTCTGTCTGATGCTATTGATCTGGATTACGATCGCCACTTGGGCAAGCTGTTTAGGTATTTTCATGCCAATCCTGAACTCAGTCTGGTTGAACACAAGACTGCGGCACGGATGGCAAGCGAGTTGGCGGCAGCTGGGTTTGAGGTAACGTCCGGCGTTGGGGGCACCGGCGTCGTCGCTGTCTTGCGCAACGGAGAAGGGCCACTGATCAGCGTTCGCGCTGACATGGACGGCCTTCCAGTGGAGGAGAAGTCGGGCCTTGAGTACGCTTCCAAGGCCACTCAAGAGGATCCGATCACCGGCAATATTGTTCCCGTGATGCACGCCTGTGGTCACGATGTACACATTACCAGTCTGGTTGGCACAGCGCGGCGCATGGTAGCGCTAAAAGATACCTGGTCCGGCACGTTGATGCTCATTGTACAGCCCGCTGAAGAACGCGTACTTGGTGCCAAAGCAATGATGGATGACAACCTTTATGAACGCTTTGGTACGCCCGATTTCGGTTTGGCATTCCATGTTTCTAGTCAGGTTGAAGCCGGTAAAATTGGTGTTACCGATGACAGCCCATATGCCGGTGCTGACACAGTCGACATAGTAATCCATGGCGTTGGTGCCCATGGTGCTAGCCCACATTCGGGTAAAGACCCCATTGTGCTGGGGGCGCAAATCGTATTGGCGCTGCAAACCCTGGTGTCGCGCGAACTCCCGCCGCGCGATCCCGGTGTTGTCACAGTCGGGTCGTTTCATGCTGGTACAAAACACAACATTATTTCCGACAAAGCAGTGTTGCAATTAACGGTACGCAACACCAATCTCGAGACACGCAAAACCCTCCTCGATGGCATCCAGCGGATTGCCGAAAATATGGGCCGAGTTGCCGGCTTACCCGACGACAAATTGCCAGAAGTTATTATTTCAAATGAAAGTGTCCCGCCAACCATAAATGACACGCAGCTTGCCCAACGACTACGAAAAGTTTGGTTAGATAAAATGGGAGCGAACATCCTTAGTAACCGCCCGAATAAGGGTATGGGTGCAGAAGATTACCCGTTTTTCACCACCGACCCCTATATCCCTAGTGTCTATTTTACGGTCGGTGGTACACCAGAGTCGCAATTTGGTGACGTGGAATCTGGCGGGGCTCCAGTACCAAGTCACCACAGCCCACTATTCAAGATTACCCCGAAACCGGCGGTAACTCGCGGTGTCGAGGCTACCGTCACCGCTTTATTAGACTTATTGCCTAAACAGCCTTAACACAAACACTAAATGCCCGGTTAACGTAATTTATAACCGGGCTTTGATGCGGATTAACGGCTGGTAAAAAGGATCAAACCTTGCATCAAGTTAAATGCTTCGTTGAGCTGATAATCGGCTTGCAGCATCTCAGTAATTTCGTCCGATTCTGGTAGCGCGCTGGTGGTCGTTTTACGGTGGTTATCATTTTCTAGGTGTCCCGGAAGGTCATCTTCAGAAATGCGTTTAACACCAACTTTCACATCTTTGAATTGGCGATACTCTACTGCCACATCTGGCACGATTCCTTCCGCTTGGATTGAGGTACCGTTGGGCGTGTAATAGCGCGCGGTTGTCAATTTGATCGCTTCGTCTTCACCGATATTAATCACTGTTTGCACCGAACCTTTACCGAAGGAACGCGTTCCAACAATTAACGCACGCTTATGGTCCTGCAGCGCACCAGCCACAATTTCAGCCGCACTGGCGGTACCCGCATTAATCAACACCACCACTGGTTTACCATCAAGTAAATCCGTTTGTGTAGCCGAGTACGCCTGATCACTCTCAGTTCTGCGTGATTTAGTCGTCACGATGGTACCGCCCGATAACATTGTGTCCGCTATCGATACCGCACTTGTTAGTAAACCACCCGGGTTATTACGTAAGTCCAAGATCAAGCCCTTAAATCCCGACTCATCACGCAACATTTTTAGTTCGCGCCGAAAATTCTCTGCCGTGGCTATTTGAAACTGTGTTACTCGAAGGTAGCCGATGTCATTACTGAGGCGACGACGTTTAACAGAGCTTAAGCGCACGACGGCACGTTCTAGAATGACATCAAAGGGCTCAACTTGGTCTTCACGAACGACGGTTAATTTGATTTTCGTGCCCGGCTCACCGCGCATTCGATCTGTTGCTTCCTGCAAGCTAAGACCTGAAACAGATTTATCATCGATACGGATAATAAGGTCGCCAGTCTTAATTCCAGCCACCGCGGCCGGCGTATCGTCGATAGGTGCCACGACCTTCACAAAGCCATCCTCCATAATGACTTCCATACCCAGTCCGTTAAAAGCACCGCGAGTTCCCTCATTATGCTCTTCAAATCCTTCATCTTTAAGGTAAGTTGAGTGCGGGTCTAACCCACTCAACATGCCTTCGACAGCGTATCGCAGCAGAGTCTCGTCACTGACAGGCTCAACATAATTAAGCTTAATGCGGGTAAAGATGTCGGCAAACGAACGAATTTGATCAAGCGGCAGCGGTGTCTCGATATTGTCTGGCGAGGTGAGGGTCACTTGCGCTGCATTTTCCGTCTCTGGGGACTGTGTTTGTTGTGCAAACACAGTACTGCAAATAGACAAACAAACCACACCGAGCAAACTGACTTTTTTAGTATTCATAGACTGCGTCTCTGCTATTTTTATGTAACCAATCAACCACGTTATTGGCACCAGACCGCGGGATCAACCGGGTCTGCGTTTTTACGAATTTCAAAGTATAACCCTGGTGACTTCAAGCCACCCGTGACGCCAGTTTTACCAATAACTTCGTTGGTATCCACCATATCACCTACACGTTTGTACAATACTTCATTATGACCATACAGGCTAATATGTTGATCACCATGATCAACAATCATCAACAAACCATAACCTTTCAGAAAATCAGCAAACAATACTCGACCACGAAAAATCGAGCGCACCTGCTTTGGCTCCGGTGTGTTAAAAAACATACCATCTGAACGCATACCTGACTCCGGCAAGCGTGATCCAAAACGGGTTTTTACTGCACCACTTACTGGAAAAGTTAATCGCCCCCTCTGTTTTAAAAATCCGCCATCCACCGCTGGGCGCTCTACGCGCGTCACCTGCTTGCCCTGCTGACGCGCTTGCTCGGCCGCCTGTTTTTGCCGCTCTGCGTCCAAACGCCGCATTTCTGCTGCCTGCTTGGCGATTTGTGTCAACAAGCTGTTTAGACGGGCACGATCTTTTTTAAGCTGAACTAGCTTTTCAGTCGAGTCACCTACTTTTCTATTCAACTTTTCGACGGTGGCGGCTCTCTCTCGTTGTGACGTTTGCCATTGCGATTGCAATTGTGATTGCTCCTCACGCTTGCTGACTAGGTCTGACAGTGCTTTTTGGTGCTCTGTATGCAGCGCTTGCGATTGGCCAATCAATGTTTCTAATTCAGAGTAACGTTGTTGAATCGCTTCAGTGAAATAATAGTGATAATTGGCTAACCGACCAACCGCATAGGGGTTTTCCTGATTTAGTACTTTTTGTACGTAGTCACGACGGCCTTGCTTATAACGCGACAGTAGGAGTTTGGCGAGCACATCGCGATGATTTTGCTGATCTTCTCGTGCTGCGGCTATTTTCTCATCCAGACTCTCTATTTCAGCCTGTCGACGCGTGATCTCTTTCGCTACCTCGTTAATTTGGGTTTTCAGCTTTACCAACTTTTGCTCGACGGCCAATAACTCATCTCGCTCTGTCTTTAATAACTTCTTATTGGCGTTCAGGTTTCGACTAATCTGCTTGATTTCCCCGCCAATACGATCAATTGACTTGCGGTATGTCTGTTCATCATTCGCCTGTGCGGTTAGCGCAAAACCGAAAGAGACCAGTATAAATGTTAGACGTCTTGCTACGTACAACATAAGAGAAGTGGTTACCGGATTATTAATACGTTTTTGCCAATCACTGGCATTCTTTTAAAAGGCAGGTGCTGTATAATTCGCTGCTGTTTCGATTATAGCTTGCGCTCTGTACGCGCTCACGCATTATGTTTGCCGAATTTGTAGATCAAAATATCTGGTTGTTTGCCGCGTTTTTTACCATCACCTCCCTACTGATCTTTTCCTACACCCTCGCAGGTGTTAAAGGTGCGAACTTTATCTCAGTGCTCGAAATGCCCAGCCTGCAACGGAAAGGAAAATCGGTCATTATCGATGTGAATAAAGCTGAGCATTATGCCGCAGGTCATATTCCTAAATCGGTTAATTTTCCGTTAGAAGCGTTATCTGCAGATGATTCAGCGTTAATGAAACACAAAGACAAAACCACTATTTTAGTGTGTCAAACGGGGTCACGAAGTACCGCCGCAGCCAAAAAACTGGTTGCAATGGGCTTTACTAACCTACATATACTGCGGGGCGGTATTATTTCTTGGACCAAAGAAAACATGCCAATCGCCAGTATCAAAAAATAAAATACATACATCACGAATAAGCGAGTAACACAATCATGGCCGAAGAACAAAAAGCAAATGCCTTCGATATCCGCAAAATCTACTTAAAAGATTGCTCACTGGAATCTCCCAACTCTCCCGGTGTATTTTTAAAGGATCCCTCCCAACCTGAGGTGGAAATTGAGGCAACTATCAAAGCCAACCCACTGGAACAGAACGATTTTTATGAAGTTGTGCTCGGCTTAACGGTCACTTCCAAAATTGGCGGTGAAACAGCGTTTCTAGTTGAAGTACACCAAGCCGGTATTTTTCAAATCGTTGGTCTGGCGGAAGCCGATTTGCCGCTTGCACTCGAAATTGCGTGCCCTAACGTCCTTTTACCGTTCGCGCGGGAAGCCGTTTCAGATTTGGTTGGCAAAGGCGGTTTCCCTCAACTACTGCTATCGCCTATCAACTTCGAAGCACTGTACAACGCCAAACAGCAACAACAGGCTGCAATGGCCAACCAGCAAGCAGAAGCGCAAACCAACGAAACAACTGAGTCCGACGCAAAACACTGACTCTCACATTAGAAATTCGAACGGATGGCCGCCTTTCGTGCTAGATTTTCACATTTGGCGGCTATACTCGTAATTTGGTCGAGCGAAGGAATATCACATGCGTTTAAATACACGATCTTTGTCATTCTTACGGATTCCAGTCGTGATGGGTACACTTGTTGCCCTAACCGCCTGCTCTACACTTTCGGTCAATGATGACCCTTATAAACACGTCAGTGCTGATCCTTTAGAAGGGTTTAATCGCAAAGCCCATGCATTCAATGATTTAGCTGATAGAGCAATATTGCGCCCGACTGCAAAGGTATACGATACTGTGGTACCAGAGCCAGCTCAGCAAGGCGTAAGTCATTTTTTCGGGAATCTGCGTGAGCCAGTAAATCTGATCAACAATCTTCTGCAAGGCAAATTTGACGGTGCCTTGCACTCTACTTATCGCTTTGTCGTAAACAGCACCGTTGGCGTGTTCGGCTTATTTGACGTGGCATCAAGTTATGAAGTTGAAGCACGTCGTGAAGATTTGGGCCAAACATTAGCCGCCTGGGGCGTAAAACCAGGCCCGTACATTGTGATACCTTTTCTTGGCCCAAGCAATCTTCGCGACGGCACTGCTCGCGCAGTGGGCACGTTCGGTTACTACCCCATCAACGAATTATCGGACGATACGTCTGTTCGCTTGGGTCTTGCCGCGCTCGATATTGTCGACACACGAGCTCGGTTTCTTGGCACTGACGACGTACTTAATCGCCAACTGGACCCGTATTTGTTCCTTAAGTCCGCTTACGAATCGACGCGTATTAATGCGATTTATGACGGTAACCCACCTCAACCGTCAGACGAAGAAGAATTCGACTTTTAGGGTTCACGGACCAACTTAATGGCCTATTACGCAGTTGGAGATATCCAAGGGTGTTACGACCCATTGGCTCGGCTCTTAGAACAGGTTAACTTCGATACCAGTAAGGACACACTGCTCTGTGTAGGTGATATGGTGAACCGTGGTGATAAATCTCTTAAGACAATTCGTTTATTAAAAAGTCTTGAAAATCAATGTGTTACAGTACTCGGAAACCATGATATACACTTGCTTTCGATGTTGTACGGGGTTCGTTCTCCACGCCCGACAGACACACTCCATAAAATATTAGCGGCACCGGATGCACACGAAATAGGTGATTGGTTGCGTACTCGTCCCTTACTGGTGGTTAATCCCGAACGTAAATTTGTCTTATGTCACGCTGGTATTTACCCATGGTGGACACTCGAACAAGCCCAGACTCACGCTCGCGACGTAGAGAAGGTTTTCCGTGACCCCAATAAATGCGTTAAATTACTTAAGCGACTGTATAGTAACCAACCTACTCGTTGGAACCCCGACCTAAGCAAGGTACAGCGTCGCCGGTTTACGGTCAATACACTCACGCGAATGCGATTTTGTAGTCCCAAAGGCCACCTAAATTTTACCGAGAGTGGCTATGTCGGCAAAAGTCGTAAAAACCGCGTCGCTTGGTTTGAATTTGACAACCCCAGCCTGGATTCTTATAGAGTTATATTCGGTCATTGGTCGGCGCTTGGTCTGGTCAACACCCGACATCATTTGGCGCTGGACACCGGTTGCGTATGGGGTCGCTCACTGACCATGGCAAAACTACCGAAAAATCCCGATAAAAACATCAAACTATACGAACAACCGGCTAATCTGTAGATAATAATGACCAGTACACAAAAAACTAGTAATCCAAATAAACAAATTTTTGTGTTGGTGACAAGCCGCTATATTGAGGCACAATCAGATCCTCAGCTAAAACGCTTTGTCTTTTCGTATACCGTTAAAATTACGAATGATAGCTCTGTCGCCTGCCAGCTAATTCGTCGACACTGGCTCATTACGGATTCTAATCGCAAAGTAGAAGAAGTACTGGGAGAAGGTGTCGTTGGTAAACAACCGATCATCCTACCAGGCGATTATTTCGAATACAGTAGTAGTGCCGTGATGGAAACGGAGATAGGCACCATGGAAGGCCGATATTTTTTAATTGAAGTCGAGTCACTATCAAACGATCACTCAACCCAAGTTGAGAGCAAAAACTCACCAGCCGAGTTTCACGTTCCTATACCGAGATTCACGCTCTCAATTCCCCGAGTGCTACACTGAGTTTCCATGTTTACACACTGGAAACTTTGACGATTTGACCTAAAAAAATATCCCAGTTTTGGGTCATAAGTAGACCCATAACCCGTACAATTTAATTATATTCACCACACAGCGCAAAATTTTTAATATATTGCGCTTTTTTTAGACGTAAGTTATTGAATATAAATAACAAATCTAAATATCCAAATTATTAACTGTGAAGGCGTTTTTTTCGATGAAATCGCGCCTTGGTTCCACTTGATCACCCATCAATATCGTAAATGTATCGTCGGATGAAACGTCATCCTCGATCACTACCTTTAATAAGCGTCGCACCTTCGGATCCATTGTTGTTTCCCAAAGTTGATCCGGATTCATCTCACCAAGACCTTTATAACGCTGAACATCTAGACCCTTCTTCGCTACACTCATTAACCAGTCCAATGCTTCAGAAAATTCGGCGCATTCCATTTCTGATTCCTTACGGCGTACCACTAAGTGATCACCTAACTTGTCATCTAGTTTGTCAGCCAAGGCTTTGATCGACGTGTATTCTGGTGATTGCCAAAATGCTGCGTTAAATTCTCGTTCAGTTGTCATTCCATGCAAACGTCGACTAATCCTTAATGTGGTTGTGCCATTACGTATTACGGACAATTCGTAATGTGGTGACTCGTAACCTTCCTTATTCAGGTTTTCCTGGATGGTCGCTACAGCCTCTTCGGTCAAGCTTGTTTCATCCAAAGACTGGTCGATAAGCGCTTTGAGCACTACCGGATCGTAATCTCGGCTAAGACGTTCGATCGTTTTTTCGACATCTAGGTATTCGCGGCACAATTTAGCCAACTCTTCACCCGAGATAGAGTTACTGTTGTCTTTATTAATAATCTCTGCGTTATTCAATGCAAGTTCCAATAGATACTGCTCCATCTCATTATCGTCTTTAACGTATCGTTGTGACTTGCCTTTACCAATTTTGTACAACGGTGGTTGAGCAATGTAGACGTACCCTTTCTCGATCAGTTCAGACATTTGACGGTAGAAAAATGTCAAAAGCAGTGTTCGGATGTGTGATCCATCCACGTCAGCATCCGTCATGATAATGATGCGGTGATAACGAAGCTTGTCTATACTAAAGTCTTCAGCACCTATACCGGTGCCCAAAGCAGTGATCAAAATGGTGATTTCATCAGAGGTCAACATCTTGTCAAAGCGCGCTTTTTCTACGTTTAAGATCTTTCCTTTCAAAGGTAAAATAGCCTGAAAAGAACGGTCACGTGCTTGTTTAGCTGAACCACCCGCTGAGTCGCCCTCCACCAGATAAATTTCGGAAAGAGACGGATCCTTTTCCTGGCAGTCTGCCAGTTTTCCAGGCAAACCGCCTAAATCTAATGCACCTTTTCGGCGAGTCATCTCTCTCGCTTTACGCGCGGCATCGCGAGCTCGAGCGGCATCCACGATTTTTTCGGCGATACGTTTAGCGTCAACGGGGTTTTCTAACAAGAATTCCGCTAATTTCTCGTTCATCACTGACTCAACAACACCCTTAACTTCGGATGAAACGAGTTTATCCTTGGTTTGTGATGAAAATTTTGGGTCAGGAACTTTAACAGACAGCACTGCGGTCAAACCCTCGCGCGAATCATCGCCGCTAACGGTTACCTTCTCTTTCTTTGCCAAACCGGAATCGTCGATGTATTGATTCAATGTCCGAGTTAAGGCGCCCTTAAAACCAGATAAGTGTGTCCCGCCATCGCGTTGCGGGATATTGTTGGTATAACAAAATATATTTTCTTTATACGAGTCATTCCACTGTAATGCGACTTCAACCGTGACGCCATCTCGATCACCAATAACGTGAATAATATCTTCGTTTAATGGTGACTTCATTTTGTTAAGATGAGCGACAAACGCTGCTATACCGCCTTCATACTGAAACACCTCGTGCTTTTTCGTACGCTCGTCAGATAGCTCAATACGTACACCAGAGTTCAAAAACGATAACTCACGTAAACGTTTTGCCAGAATATCGTAACTGTACTCGGTGATAGAAAAGATGGTCGCACTGGGTTTAAACGTAACCTTGGTGCCGGTTTTTTCGCTGTCGCCAACCTCGACCAAATCCGCCTGTGGCACACCGAGGTGGTACTCCTGAAAATAGCTTTTGCCATCTCGGTTTATCTCCAATTTCAGCCAGTCTGACAATGCATTAACAACGGACACACCAACACCGTGTAGACCACCAGATACCTTGTAAGAATTGGAGTCAAACTTACCACCTGCATGCAACACAGTCATGATGATTTCGGCTGCAGACTTGCCCTCTTCCTCAATGATACCAACCGGAATACCGCGGCCATCATCCCAAACAGATATCGAGTTATCTTGGTTAATGACGACATTAACGCCAGTACAGTGACCTGCCAACGCTTCGTCGATCGAGTTATCAACAACCTCAAAGACCATATGATGCAAACCGGTACCATCGTCTGTGTCACCGATGTACATGCCAGGACGCTTTCTAACTGCGTCTAAGCCTTTTAAAACCTTAATACTACTGGAATCGTAACTCATTATTTTTATCTAATCTGAGGGCAAATTTCGAACACCTAATCATACCAAAAACGCTAGTTTTAAGCATTAATTACCACAACTACCTTAGAAACTAAATTGGGTTATGTTTCACGTGGAACATCCAAAATTATACCTACAGGTTTGTCACACAGTTTTCGTATAAACAGCGGCCAACACTTGCCATTGTTCCACGTGGAACAATGGCAAAATGAATGCGTGATAAATGAATGAACAAGGTAAATGAATGGAACAGTCAGAATAAACAACCACGCTGGTTAGATCACTAAAGGTGAATAACGTAGCCAGTATTAAGAAACATCCTGTGGACGGACGCGGGTTGAAATGAAGACCAAAAAAAACCGGCCTAAGCCGGTTTTCTATAATTGAACCTAGCGCTTAAAGCCGCATCGGCATAATTAAGTACAAAGTATCGTCGGAGTCAGCGGCATGAAATGTGCAACTGGTATTAGGGTCAAGCAACCCCAAATCGATACCTTCTGATTCACAGGCCTTTAATGCTTCTAATAAGTAGTTAACATTGAATCCAATTTCGATGGACGGTCCACTGTATTCAACTTCCATCTCGTCCTTTGCATGTTCTTGATCAGGGTTGTGAGAACGAACTTCAAGTATATTGTTTTCAACCTTTAACGATACGCCACGAAATTTCTCGTTACTTAAGATCGCTGCGCGACTCAGTATTTCAATCAAGTTTGCTCTTAAGATAATGACGTGCTTATCAAGATTAGCTGGAATAACTTTTTCATAGTCGGGAAATCGACCATCAATAAGTTTGGAAATAAACAAAAAGTTACCTGACGCAATAGAAATGTGGCTTGCGTTTAATTTTACGGCGACCGGTTCATCACTGTCTGCGTCCAGAAATTTACCGATTTCGAGTACGGCCTTTCTCGGTACGATGCTTTGTACCATGTCAATTCCGAGCGGATCGACCTGTACTTGTGTTTTGGCTAATCGGTGCCCATCGGTGGCAACAGACACAATATGGTCATCGTGAATCTCTAACAATAAACCATTCAGGAAATAACGTACGTCTTGCTGAGCCATAGAAAACGACGTACGCGTTAACAAATTACTTAACTTTGCTTGAGAAATAGAGAACTCATGACGCCATTGTGTTTCTTCTAACCTAGGATAGTCTTCAGCAGACAATGTTTGCAGCGTAAACCGACTCTTGCCGGCTTTCACTACCATCTTGTTATCAGACTCAATCGCTAATGACAGTTGAGACTCTTTTGGTAACGATCGACAAATATCGTAGAGTTTTCGCGCCGACACTGTTGTTTTACCGTTCTCACCACTCACACCGTTAACACGAGTAGTGATCTCTGTTTCAAGGTCAGAGCCAACTAAAGTAAGTTCGCCTTCATTTAGTTGCAGATAAACGTTGCCAAGGATAGGCAGTGTTTGGCGTTTTTCCACGACACCGATTACCTGAGAGAGCGGAGCCTCCAAGGTTTCCTTTTGTATATTAATATTCATGTGTGTTTATCTTATTATTTACTGTTATTACTAGTGCCGTTTATAACTAGAATAAATCGTTTTTATCTTTTAAATTCAATAACTTAAGATCGAAATTGGCTGTTGATAATTATTCTAAATTCCACGGGATAAGTTGTTAATGAATTGTGGATAAAAGTTACCAAAGAATCATACCGTATTTATACAGAAGTTATCCACAGGCTGTTAATCGATGCATAGTGGCTGTTTTAACCTAAACCGAGAGAATCTTCTGTAGACTGTTGTAGTCTTCATTGATCTTGGAATCAGTTTTAACCAATTCATCTACCTTTTTACACGCATGAATGACGGTCGTATGGTCTCGTCCGCCAAACGCGTCTCCAATGTCGGGCAAGCTCATATTAGTCAATTCTTTAGCCAGTGCCATGGCAACCTGGCGGGGACGAGCAATTTGTCGGTTTCGTCGTTTTGATTTTAAGTCAGAAACGCGAATGCCGAAAAATTCAGCCACAGTCTTTTGTATGTTCTCGATCGAGATTTTGCGTTCCTGAAACAGCGTAAGGTCTTGCAAGGTGTCTTTTGCTAAATCGAGATCTATTTCGCGGCCAGTAAATCGAGAGCTAGCAACCAATCGGTGTAAGGCGCCTTCGAGTTCACGCACGTTAGAGCGAATCTTCTTTGCCACCATGAATGCTACGTCGTCGTTCAGGTCGATATTGTTCTTACGCGCTTTGTTCTTCAAAATAGCGACACGGGTTTCTAGTTCAGGCGGATCAATACGCACCGTCAACCCACTTTCAAAGCGTGAGGTTAACCGTTCTTGAAGATTATTAATCTCTTTTGGAAACTTGTCTGACGTTAAAATAATCTGCGCGCCGGTTTCTAACAGTGTGTTAAAGGTGTGAAAAAATTCTTCTTGAGATTTATCTTTGTCGGCAAAAAATTGGATATCATCGATTAACAATGCGTCCAAAGAGCGATAATAGCTTTTGAACTTGTTCATGGTGTTGGTCTCAATTGACTTTACCATGTCGCTTACGAATCGTTCAGAGTGAACATACGCTACCTGAGCATTCTGGCGTTTTTGCTTAATCAGGTTACCAGCTGCGTGCATCAAGTGTGTTTTACCCAGCCCTACTCCGCCATAAATAAATAAAGGGTTGTATGCAACACCTGGATTTTCACTGACTTGCTTGGTTGCGGCACGAGCGATTTGATTTGATTTACCTTCGATGTGGTTTTCAAAGGTAAATGCGCTGTTCAATACATTGGTGCCAAAAGGGTTGCTTTCGAGCGGTTCGTCCCCGTTGTTTTCAGGCGCGGTCGGTGGCGGTGCCATGGAGGCACGATGGTCATCCAGGACAACAGATAGCTGCACATCCATGCCGCCGACGTGATTGGCAGTCGCTTGTAATTGATCCAGCAAATTATCGGTTAGCCAATCTTTTATAAAACGATTGGGAGCGTACAGTTTAAAGCTACTGTCTGTGTCGCGAGTATTCAGTGGGCGAACCCAGGTATGAAAATCGTGTTGATCGACTTCATCTTCGAGTTTTTTTAGACACTTTTCCCAAAGTACCGTATTTTGCATAGTGACTAACCGAAATCTGTGATGGTGTTTCAGAGCGTAAGCAGGCATGCCTGGATAAAAAACACGCCTTGTGCCGTAGAGACCTTTCTGGCGGTTGACCAATTATGGTCACCGGCTAAGCATTGTCAGCTTAAAAGGGGAACGGGTAAATATACCGCCGTGCTTGGGTACAGCACAATAATAATTCACCGGAAGCCGCGATAAAATAGTTGAGAGAATCGTCTTATCGTATTGACTCAACTACATAAAGTGAGTACCTTTGCTGCCCGTCATTCGGTGTGGCCTGAACGCAGCCTAATTAACTGCATCCAATTCAGCTAAATCGAATGCAAGCTAGCTAAAAACACCAGATTAATACCTGGTTCTTTATATATAAGGTTATTCAAAATGAAACGTACTTTTCAACCAAGCCAAATCAAGCGTAAGCGTACTCACGGCTTTCGTGCCCGCATGGCGACTAAAAGCGGTCGTGCCATTATCAATGCACGTCGCGCTAAAGGCCGTGCAGCCTTAACTGTTTAATACAGTTAAGTGCTGAAAAACTTACCTGACCTGTCGTGTTTGATCTGCGTCAGGTAAGTTTAGTCTGCCAAATTCAATACTATCCTGCCGTAATCAAAAAAGCCGACTATCTTTGATTGTCCTTTGATTGTCAGTTTTACCCCGGCCGTCATATGTATAAAGGCCGAATATTAGGCTCAGTACAGCGACGTTCTTGATAGCGCATTCTGTTATGTGTCCGACACCCAGCCTCTCCTTTGGAACGACTCAGCGGTTGAAAAAACCAGCTGAGTTTCACCACGTATATCAGAACAAGCAATGGGGTAACAGTCGTTTGTTCTCATTTAATGTCGTGGCCAGACCAGCCTCCGTAGCGACGGCTCGTCTCGGCGTGACCGTGTCTAAAAAAGTATCAAAATCTGCGGTAAGCAGAAACCAGATTAAGCGACTTATTAAGGAGTTTTACCGCATTAACCAACATGATTTGATGGCGGTAGATCTGGTGATTACAGCCAAACCACCCTGTGCTAACGCGAGCCAACTTGAGCGGTGGAGTGATTTACAAGCACTCTGGGGTAAACTTCTTGGTTGGCAGCGTTGGCATCGACGACAAATTCAGTAAATTACGGATGTTGACGCGTTTTTTCCAGGCAATTTTCAAACTCTATTACTGGACAATTAGTCCCTTGCTAGGTACGCGATGCCGCTATGTACCCTCTTGTTCAGAATACGCGCAACAGGCTTTAGCATTGCATGGCCCATTTAAAGGACTCTGGTTAGCGATCAAGCGTATCAGTCGTTGCCATCCCTGGGGCGGCCACGGATTAGACCCAGTTCCAGGTTCTGCGTTAGAACAAGACCTTAAAGACAAGCAATAAGCCAAAATTTGCGTACCTTCAATAGTTAAACTGAACGCTATTAAGGGTAGAATACGCCCCCATATAAAAGTACCAGCGCAACCGCGAAGCGATACATAAATGGAAAACCAACGACACTTTTTAACGATTGGCCTGATAGTTATCAGCGCCATTTTGTATTTTAAATGGATTGAATTCTCTGCCGAGAACCAACAACCATTGAATGAGGCGGTTGTCTCCGATACGAGCCTACCTGCGGTACCGGCTGTCACGGCTACGACCCAGACAGATCCCGGTGCCGTACCGACCGTGACTGAGACAAATCAAACCCCTGCGGTACCTGAGTTAAAGAATGCGGTCGATAACCCAAGCTTGGTTAAAGTCGAGACCGACATGGTCGTCGCCTACATTAACCCTTTGGGCGGCGTGATCGAACGATTGGAGTTGCGCGAAGAACCGGTGGCGTTGGATAAACCTGAGCAAGGGTATCCTTTATTGAAAAAAACGGCGGCCGAGGTGTTTGTTACACAGGACGGCTTGATCTCTAATCAAGGTGCGCCGAGCCATCAAACGCAATACCAGTCTTATCAAGCTACTTACGTGTTAGCAGAGCAAGACGAAGTGAGCGTGCCGCTGAGTTATACAAACGAAGCGGGTATCGAGTTTGTTAAAACGTTTCGTTTTAAGCGTGACAGCTACGTGGTGGATATCAGCTATGACGTACAAAACAAGTCCAATACGGAATGGCAAGGCTATCAATACGCTCAGTTCAGCCGTTCAATTCCGGAAGACACTGGCGGTGGATTCGGTCAACTACCGAGTTACACGGGAGCGGCAATTTATACTGAAGCAGAAAAATACGAAAAAATCGATTTTGACGAGCTCGATGACTTGCAGCAAAAACCGGTCGACGGTAAGACGGGGCTGCAGGTGGAAACCGATAATGGCTGGGTTGGTATGTTACAACATTATTTTGTTGGTGCATGGATACCAAATAGTGGTGTAAAGAAATTCTACAGTTCTAAGGGCGTGACAGCGCCTATCCAGTATCGTGTGGGCTTTATGGATACGGTAGCCACCAGCGTGTTACCAGGTGAAACTGGTCGACTCAGTACTCAGGTGTATCTCGGTAGCAAGGAGCAGGCACGTCTTAAACAACTGGAACAAGACGGTGTCGACGGCTTGGCCTTGAGCGTGGATTACGGCATGTTGACCCCTATCGCAAACCCATTGTTCATCGCGTTAAGCTGGTTACACAAACTGGTCGGCAACTGGGGTTGGGCGATTATCTTGCTCACCATTGTGATTAAAGCATTGTTTTATCCATTGTCAGCGGCGAGCTATCGGTCGATGGGGAAAATGCGTAAATTACAACCACGCCTTCAAACGCTTAAAGAACGCTACAAAGACGACCGCCAAAAGTTTCAAATGGAAATGATGGCGTTGTACAAGAAAGAAAAGGTGAACCCCGCTGGCGGTTGTTTGCCGATGTTGATCCAGATACCCGTCTTTATCGCCTTGTATTGGGTATTACTAGAGAGCGTCGAAATGCGTCATGCACCGTTCGCACTTTGGTGGCAAGATCTCTCGGCTAAGGACCCATATTATGTTCTGCCTGTGTTGATGGGTTTGTCGATGTTCTTTATGCAAAAGCTAAACCCAGCGCCGATGGACGACATCCAGAAGAAGGTGTTTATGATAATGCCTTTCGCGTTGACGTTCTTGTTCATGACGTTCCCGCAAGGATTGGTGTTGTATTGGGTGGTGAACAACCTACTGACCATGGCGCAGCAATGGTATAACTACAAACAACAAGAGAACGACTAGTTCAGCGAGTGTTTGCTTGGCTACCACTGATACGATAGCAGCAATCGCCACGCCACCTGGCCGCGGTGGCGTGGGCGTGATACGGATCTCCGGCCCAGACGCACTCGAGATTGGTGAACGGCTTTGCGACAAAAAGCTCATCGCGCGCAAAGCTATTTACGCGGAGTTCAAAGATGAAACTCAAGCAACACTCGACAGCGGCATAGCGCTCTTTTTTGCCGGGCCCAAATCGTTTACTGGCGAAAACGTTGTTGAAATTCAAGGACATGGTGGCCCGGTTGTACAGGATTTATTGCTGGCCACGATTATTCGACTCGGTGCTCGTCAAGCGAAACCAGGAGAATTCTCGGAGCGCGCTTTCCATAATGACAAACTCGATCTAGCGCAAGCCGAGGCCATCGCTGACCTGATTGATAGCAGCACTGCTGAAGCGGCCAAGGGTGCGATGCGGTCATTGCAAGGCGAGTTTTCTGCCAAAGTCCACGCGTTATTAGAACGTCTAGTTCATCTAAGAATGTATGTGGAAGCGGCCATTGACTTCCCTGATGAAGAAATTGATTTTTTGGCGGATGCAAAGGTCCAATCAGCGATTGAAGCATTGCAAACTGATTTGCGCACAACTTTGTATCAAGCTGGGCAAGGCGCAGTACTTCGTAATGGCTTACGTCTAGTGATAGCCGGCAAACCGAATGCTGGTAAATCGAGCCTATTGAATGCGTTATCAGGTCACGATGCGGCGATTGTTACGGATATCCCAGGCACCACACGAGATGTGATTCGAGAGACCATTAGTATTGATGGCTTGCCGGTGCATATTATTGATACGGCCGGGTTGCGCGAGAGCGAAGACCAAGTTGAACAAATTGGTGTACAACGAGCACATCAGGCAATCGATGAGGCCGATCACGTACTATTGGTGGTAGATGCCCAGGATGTCTCAAATAATATAGTGGCGATATCACACGCGAGTCAGTCGACGGTGATAAACAAAATCGATTTGTTACCCGATCCACTGTCGATAAAAAATGGTGTGGATAGTGTCTATGTTTCCGCTAAAACTGGTGCGGGTATTGATGAACTAAAAGCACACATTAAAGAGCTGGCTGGTTTTAGTCAGGGTGGAGAAACGCTGTACACAGCGCGTCGTCGTCATATTACCGCCCTTGAACAAGCGCAAGCTGCTGTGGATCGCGGGTTGGAACAACTGCGCGTTTACCGCGCAGGTGAACTACTTGCTGATGAGTTACTGCAAGCACAGAACGCATTAAACAGTATCACCGGAGAATTTACTGCAGATGATCTGCTCGGTGAGATTTTCGCTGGATTTTGTATTGGTAAGTAAGCGCCATGACCGATGCCCATTGAGTCTGGATTACCAATTCAACACGATCCGCTGGTAAACCAAAGGCTTGAGTAAACTGCGACAATGCAGCAACAAGCCACCAGTCTGTTTTTCACTCGATCACCTAACCTTGCGTGGTGCGTGCTGGCAGCGCTAGCGTGTCATGGTTTGATCTTTTTCTCGCTGGAGATACAGAGCAGTGGGCGAGCGAGCCCAAAAACGCCATTGTCGGTCACCCTATATCAAGAGCCCAAACCTCAGATAGTAGAAGAAGTTGTTAAGCCTGAACCTCTCTCTCAGGAGGTTATGCCCGAACAAGTAAGCCCGACTCCAGTACCGGAACAGTCAGCCGATGCGCGTGTGTCCCCGGCCGATGTGATTACTGCCAAAGCGACGGAAAACCAAGAATCAAGGGTATCGCTCAGTGCCGTAAGACAATTTATTGAAACGGATTCACACCTACACGGAGATCAGAACCCAAACGCCGTGGCCCGTTTTTCAAATACATTCGAGACGGAATTCGAAAAAGATGATTCCCCGAAACAACTAACCCGCGATATGTTACCAAATGATACGGGAGTTTTTATGGCCACTATTGACGGTCAACGGCGATGCGGCGCTAAAATTATCCCAATGCTGTCGTCGGGAGGGTTAGGCGATAACCAGGACGTTTCAATTCTACATAAATCGTGTGAACCTAAGCAGACGTTTGACTTGCGTCTAAATAAGCCGCGTAATCCATCGATGCAGTAAAATTGGTGATATAACTAAAAATAATACTAGATATTCCTTTCTACTGGACATTTGGTCTGGTTTTAACCTATCCATTTGGTAATAATAGCGTCGTTCTAAGGGGAATGTCGTTGTGCCCTACTCGCTTGTTGTTTTTGCTAACTATTACCAACGAAGGTAGATGAAGAGAGTGCTCCTACAACTTTCTGTATTACAACCTGTAGTGGATCAACGCCATGTCTAAATGGCGTTGGGGGCTTATCGCGCTGGGGTTAGTCAGTATCGTTGGCGTCTTACTGTGGTCGTATTTTTTTAACCAAGATACGGTAACTCTTGACCAGCAGGCCGAGACCAAGCCTGCGCCGCCTAAACCGATACAACCTGCTTTTCACGTTATGGCTAAGCAGCCAAAGCAACCCGTTGATGACAGTGCGATTTTGCAAGATCCATATCAGGATGAAGCGATTAAGGCACAGATGCTGCAAGTGGCGGATCTGTATGAAGAGGCGAGTCAATATCCACACTATTCGCAACCCATAAGGAACCCCGAGTCGGTGCAGCAGCCCGCACCATTTAAAGAGACTGAAGTGGATCTCCCGTATCCGTTAGACGGCTTGGCAGAACCGATCCGCCTAGCTGCCGCAGTTGAACGTTATCAATATTTCAAGGGAGACACGATCAATGTTCGACTAATGGTATCGGGCGCGCCGAGTGACACCTATATTGAAGCAACCGCCACGCTGGCTAATCAACAGAGTCCAACGCCATTTACTACCAAAATGGCGCCAACCGATGAGCGTCTTAACAGCTTTGTAGCGGCGTTTGAAACAAATGTGATCCCACCCGGCGTGTTAACCACGGAGCTGATGGTCCAAATAGAAGTCGAAATCGGCGGCGATAAACTATTTACTACCGTACCGTTGCGCTACGCCGAAGCGTCGGCAACCATGGTTGGCATCGCTTACGTGCGGCCTGAAGCAGAAAACCTATTGATTGCCTTGCAATACGCTGTCTTCAGTCCAGGCTATTACTTTGTATCAGCTATTTTAGAGGATGCCCAAACAGGTCAACCATTGATACAACTCCAAGGTGAAGGTCGTATGCCACAAGGCAATGGCATATTGATACTTAAAGCACATTCTCATGCCTTGAAGGCGATGGGCTCAGAGGGACCATATGTGGTGCGCAGTATCAAAACGTATCGAGGGGCAGAGAGCGGAGAACAGTTCGATGTCCCTGCTAACCAGGTGCAACCTCAGTTTCAAATTCAAGGTTTCCCTTTCAGTGAATATGACGATGTAGCGTATCAAGATGAACTGGCTGCTGAGCGTCTGGAATTTTTACGTAATCTTGGCGTTGGTCGAGAAGAAAATGAAGATTAACAAGCGGAGGTTATGTAAATGAGGTAGTACCGGAACAGTTGTGATGTTGGTTCCAAAATAAGAATGAAGCTCGTCAAAACGCCCTAGAGCGTGACGTATCAAAATCAACAAAGCAGTACGATCACCAGAGGAAAAATCATGAAAACCAGAGTGCTTATCCTACTCGCGGCGCTGTGTTTCAGTGTCGGAGCACAAGCCAAACTTAATGGTAAGAATGTCGTGTTAGTACACGGCTTCCAACCAGCGGATTTAGCCGACCGGCCGGATGCCAATCAGCAGCAAATTAATGGCAGTAATTACTGGCAGGATTATTGGCGTTCACGTGCGGAAAAGACGCTATATTGGCCATCAACTGGTCGAATTTCGGGACAAATAAAAGACACAGTTCGAACGCAAATCAAAAGCTTGGAAGCCAGTCGTACTTGTGCCGCCGGCTGCGTGTTTGTTACGCACTCCACCGGAGACTTGGTACTGCGTGATGCGCTCACCCGATTGGGGCAATGGGGCGTTAACCCGGCTGATTTCAAAGTGATCGCGGTATTGGACTTTGCTGGTGCAGGTGGAGGAACTGAGTTGGCCGACGTGGCGGTGAATGTCGCGAACGGCAGTGGCATTATTAATGCGGTGCAGAAAGCCGCAGTTGAACTGTTTATGGGTTTCACGCCAACGCCGTCTACGATCGGTGTATTGCATGACCTAAGACCGGCGGCGGCCCGCAATATCGCGCGCAGCAACAATGCCGTGCCGCGTTTACGCTTTGTTGGGGAAGGAACGGAATACCTAGGTGCCACCAAAGCATTTATTAAAGGCAGCGATGACAGTGTCGTGCCAATGCACAGTGCGTGTGGGGCGAGTAGCAATTCGTCTTATGATTCTTGCAGTCGTTCAGTCCGGGTGAATGGTCAAGTGCGTTCAGCGAATGGCCCCAGCTCACTGTTTTATAACCATTACGCGGTATTGATGGGCGAGAGTACCGCCCACAGCGAAGCAATCACTAACGCGCGAAGTGGTGACTTTACGACGGTGACAAACAACACCACCAAAGGTCTAAACATAGATTTCGCGACTAAAACTGGCAAAACGTGGTGGAGCTGGTGGTACAACGTGCGCGTGGTAAAAAACGGTAGCAATAAGAGTATGTCAGCCAATGTCTACGACACACTGAACAACTAAACCACAATGGCGCCTTGAGTCTCTCAGGGCGCCATCCTGCGTAGTTTGTATGCGTCCCAGCGAATACTATTTTAAAGAAGGCTGTTATATCGAAGAGTGGCACAACTCACCAAACGATGCTGCTATGTCCGTGGCACGAGTGCGTGTTGAGCCACATCAAAGCACACGACTCCACAGTTTGTGTGATACCGAAGAGCGCTATGTGCTCTTGCAGGGTGTCGCTGACGTCACAGTGGGGCCGAGAACTTGGCGTGTTGCGGAAGGAGATGTCGTGGTGATCCCAAATGGAACGCCGCAACGCATAAAAAATCTAGAGAACACTGACCTGCTTTTTTTGGCGATCTGCACGCCACGATTCGACGTACACAACTATCAGGACTTACAGGATGAATGAATTCTGAAAAACAAGTTTTGGAGTAACTCATGAAAAAAATAATAAGAAACTGCTTACTGGTGGCGCTGTGTTGCATTGCCAGTAATGCGTTCGCCGCAGGATACACACAGACCAAATACCCAATCGTGCTGGTGCACGGTCTATCAGGCTTTGATAGTGTTGGTGGTCTAATTGGCTATTTCCACACGGTTCCTTACAACTTGCGTCGTTCTGGCGCCAAGGTGTATGTGCCATCGGTATCCGCATTTAACTCGTCGGAAGAACGAGGTCAGCAACTGGCGAACTATCTGAACAGTTTACCTGAAGGTAAATTTAATTTGGTCGGTCACAGTCAGGGCGCGCCGACGTCGCGTGTAGCCGCTGCGTTGGTACCCCATCGCGTAGCGTCAGTAACCTCTGTTAATGGGGTAAACCGAGGTTCTAAAGTCGCGGACGTACTACTTGGAATTGTCCCTGAAGGTGTGTCACGTTCGGTCGTCGGCAGTATTTTGGATGCGTTCGGCGGTGTGATCAATCTGGTCTCAGGCGCGAATAACGAACAGGACTCGATTGCTAGTGCCATGACATTGAGCACCAACGGTTCATTGGCGCTGAACCAGGTGTTAGATGAAAAAGGCATCGACCCAAACTGCCAGTCGATGAATGAAAATGTGAATATCAATGGTCACAATATAAAGATGTTTTCTTGGAGTGGTGACGGAGCTTACACCAATATCTTTGATCTCAGTGACCCATTCTTGGCGACCACAGGTTTGGCGTTCGGCTGGGAGAAAAATGACGGCTTAGTCAGTGTCTGTTCAGCCCGCCTCGGCTCGGTGATTAGCACCAGTTACAGCTTGAATCATTTAGATGCGATAAACCATCTTTTTGGTATTCGTGGTTGGACAAACCCCGTGTCACTGTATCGCGCGCATGCAAATCGTCTTCGTAATAAAGGCGTTTAAACCCTCCTTAATAAAAAGCTGAAGAATGAGCAGTGATTAACAAGCAAACTCGATTTATAACAGCAACAGCGCTAGTTTGTGCGTTGTTGCTATTATTTTATTCAAACCTCAAGCCACCCGTCACGGTAAATACGGATTTACAACAGACCGTGCGAGCACCTTTGATTCAGACCTCGATGCCAATCCGGCAAATCGTTGAAAATCCGCTACGCAACCCGGTTTACTCTGAGGTGCATTTTTCAACCCCGAATGAACACGATCAGGTACCGATATCCGAATCATTACGCGGAACGAACATTGATGGCGCGCTGCAAGCGGACAAAAACGGTGAATTGATCTTGTCGATAGGTGTGCGGGACTTTTTCGACTACTTTCTAAGTACGGCCGACGAGGTTGGCATCGAAGCCGCCGTGGACGAAATAATTCGCTACGCCAGCGGTTATCTCCCTGCCCCAGCGAATCAACAGGCATTAGATCTCTTGCGCGACTACCTAGAATACAAACGTTTTGAGTACGCGATACAGCAAGTGCCGATCAATGGGGAATCCCTGACCGATAAAGCGACCTTGTCGCTATTGCGCGAAAGTTATCAGCAGTTGAGGCAGGCGCGCGCGCAGCGGTTTTCATCCGCCGCAAATCAAGCCCTCTTTGGGCTCGAGGACACATACGCAGAATTTACGCTTAGTAGCTTGGAACTGGGTGCAATACCGGATCTGACTGACGTCGAAAAAACTCAGCGGGTCGAATCCCTGATCGCGAGTTTACCGCCCGAACTCGCCAACGAGGTCCGCCAAGAACGTGCACAAGCACAATTAGAACGAGTCCGCCGTCAACACATCAACTCCGACATCGACGATAGTCAATTGCATCAGCAATTGGTCGAACAGGGGTATACTCAATCGCAGGCCGACCACGTTATTCGCAGTCGTCAGCAACAGCAGGAATTTAATCGTCGATACCAACAATACCAGCAAGCCAGATCGTTACTTGATCAGAATGCTGCAAACTATGGGGCAGAAGTGGCTGGTCTTCGCCAGCGTAGCTTTGTAACACCCGAGGAAGCTACCCAAGCGGCATTACGCGACCTTGGTCAGGCGCGACCAAACTAGTTTCGATTGCGCACCGGCTTGGTGCCGGAATAAAGGTGGTTAGCAATCGCGCGCAAGGTATCGACCCAGATAACTGCTTCATTGTCTTTCAAGTAATCGAGTAACTGTTGATGTGCATCGTTGCTGACCGATAAATAGTCCCCGCCAACCCCATGAAAAGTGATACTGCCAAAACCTCCGACTGACACAACCTGCTGAACATACGCAATTAATTGTTCACCGGTTAACGTTTCAGCTGGCAGCGATGGCAAGCGGTATCGGCGGGCCTCGAGATCGGTGAACCCTGTCCCACCAAGCCGAGCCGCTATGAATAATGGTTGTATGGCATCGGCGAAATCACCGTCTCTGGTTTTCGTATCGCCGCAAGGAAAAGCAAACGTCCGTTGTTCCAAACCATCCACGCTGTGGAGAATTTCATTGCTCAGGCGTAGCTCACGAATGACACGTTCAACGCTGTATTGCGTTAGATCGCTTGATTGTGAAACCCAATCCCGTTCTGGAAACACGCTTGGCCCTAGACAAGGGTGAACCAACGAGTGGTTACCAAGTTCATGACCGACATCGGCAGCGGTTTTCCAGCGCGGTATATGGCGCATAAAGAACGGAGATTCAATCGTCAGATAAAAGGTACCACGCAAACCGGCTGCGTCCAATGCCGGTAGCACATGGTCTAAATGCGTCTTCAAAGCGTCGTCATAGGTGAGAGCGAGCGCCGCCTTTTTGTTATCTGGCCAAACCAGCGACTTGACTTGAGCGAGTGCCGACTGACTGCTCAAGTAACCAAGTAGAGCTAGGCTGAGTTGAATCAAAAAACGTTGCATGGCGTGACTCCGTGAGCTTAACTAGATGAGTTTACTGCAATGACAACCTGGCAGCAAAAGGATAGAATCTGCTTAATATTTAATCGGAGGTTTCTCGGCAACGAAAAGTTGTTTGAGCGCAGTACATGTTTCACTCAGAATCTTTTGACGTCATCGTCGTTGGTGGTGGTCATGCGGGCACCGAAGCGGCACTCGCGGCTGCGCGGACTGGTGCACGCACACTCCTGCTTACGCACAATATCGAGACCATTGGCCAAATGTCGTGTAATCCTGCGATTGGTGGGATTGGCAAAGGTCATATCGTCAAAGAAGTGGATGCGATGGGTGGCGTCATGGCCGAAGCGGCTGATAAGGGTGGTATCCAGTTTCGCACACTCAATGCACGGAAAGGCCCCGCCGTTCGGGCCACGCGTGCGCAGGCAGACCGTGTTCTGTACAAAGCCGCGGTGCGAGAAGTGGTTGAAAATCAGCCAAACTTATCGTTATTTCAACAGTCTTGTGATGATCTGATTGTAGAGAATGACCGCGTCACTGGTGTGGTGACACAGATGGGATTAAAGTTCCGCGCCAAAACCGTGGTGCTTACCACTGGAACCTTTTTAGGCGGTATTATTCATATTGGTTTGCAGAACTATCAAGGCGGCCGTGCAGGCGATCCACCATCCAACGCCCTATCGAGGCGCTTGCGCGAGATGCCGTTTACCGTGGACCGACTTAAAACCGGTACGCCCGCGCGTCTAGACGCGCGCACCATCGATTTCTCGGTAATGGAAGCACAGCCAGGCGATACGCCAACACCGGTGTTTTCGTTCTTGGGTAATACTGATCAGCACCCAAAACAAGTTAATTGTTATATCACCTATACCAATGCCAATACGCACGACATTATTCGTGGTGGATTGGACCGTTCGCCCATGTACAGTGGCGTGATCGAGGGCGTGGGGCCGCGTTATTGTCCCTCTATTGAAGACAAAATTATGCGGTTCGCCGACAAAGACTCGCATCAAATCTTTGTTGAGCCTGAGGGGCTCAAGACGCATGAAGTGTACCCAAACGGTATCTCAACGTCCCTGCCCTACGACGTGCAATTTGATTTTATTCGTTCGATCAAAGGTTTTGAAAACGCGCAAATCGTGCGTCCAGGTTATGCGATTGAGTACGACTTTTTTGATCCACGTGGCCTCAAACCAACGTTGGAGACCAAATACATTGAGGGCTTGTATTTTGCCGGTCAGATAAATGGAACCACGGGCTATGAAGAAGCCGCTGGTCAAGGCTTGTTGGCTGGGCTGAATGCGGCACGCCAATCGCGAGACCAAGAAGGCTGGTATCCGACTCGTGACCAAGCCTATATTGGTGTTTTAGTTGATGACCTAATTACTATGGGTACTAAAGAGCCGTATCGAATGTTTACCTCGCGCGCAGAATACCGGTTACTGTTACGCGAAGACAATGCCGATCTTCGACTGACCGAGGTTGCGCGCGAGCTAGGTCTGGTGACGGATGCGCGCTGGGCGGCGTTTAGTCGTAAGCGTGAATCGATCGAATTAGAGCAACAGCGCTTAAAGTCAACTTGGCTGCGACCCGGATCGGTATCCGATGAGTTGGCGCAACAAGTGGTTGGTAATGTACTCAAAAAAGAAGCGAATTTAATGGAATTGCTGCGCCGACCAGAAGTGAGCTACGCAACATTGATGACACTGCCTGGTGCCGGCGAACCGGTTACCGACCCGTTAGTGGCAGAACAACTGGAGATCCAGGCCAAATACCACGGTTATATCGAACGGCAGCAGGCAGAAATCGAAAAACACCGAGGCAACGAGTCGACTGCGTTAAGTCCAGATATGGACTACACCAATGTTAAAGGCTTATCGAACGAAGTCGCGCAGAAGCTAAATGCGCACAAACCGGCTACGATTGGTCAGGCATCGCGAATCTCTGGCATTACGCCAGCGGCAATTTCATTATTATTGGTCTATCTGAAAAAGCACGGTCGGGCAGCCTAAGTCCGCATTCTTTACGTACCACAACTAGTGGTGAAAATATGGGGTTTGAGCCTGTTATCGTTTTTCGGTTTTGGAACCATTCCCGGTTCGCCTATAATCAGCGGCCATGTTTCGTTATTTGGGGCGAGTTACTCGCTGGGTAGACAAACCGACATGAATGATTTGAACACCAATACTGAGCTCCGAGAGCACTTGATAACCCGCCTTAAAGCGGGTTTGGATACCTTGGACATCTCCTACGGCGACGAGGCGATCGAGAAATTGATTACCTTTATGTCACTGCTGGCCGAGTGGAACAAGACGCATAACCTCACCGCAGTGGATGATTTGGAGGAAATGCTCAGTGTGCATATTTTTGACTGCGCAAGCATTCGACCTTATATCAAGGGCGCTTCCTTACTGGATGTCGGTAGCGGTGCGGGTCTGCCGGGGATGATTCTGGCGATTCTGTCACCTGCCCTGTCGGTCACATCGGTGGAAACCCGGAATAAGAAAGCACAGTTTCAGATGTACGCCGCCAATCAGTTACAACTGGAAAACTTCAAAGTCGAAAATGTGCGAATAGAAGACTTTAAACCGAAGGAAAAGTTCGGTGTCATCACTTGCCGCGCATTTTCAAGTATCGAGAATTTTGTAACTGGGTCGCGTCAAGCCATCGCCCCGAACGGTTGTTGGTTGGCCATGAAAGGCGTGGTTCCAAAAGAAGAGTTAAAAGTTTTAAAGAAGCTGAATCTAAAATTTGATACCTTTGCACTTAAAGTACCGGAACTGGACGCGCAGCGAAATTTAATCGTCATCAGCGCGCCGAAATAGGCAAACATGGCAAAAGTAATCTCAGTCACCAATCAAAAAGGTGGCGTAGGCAAAACCACCACCAGTATCAATCTGTCTGCAGCGTTAGTGAAACGCGGTAAACGCATTCTGTTGCTGGATATGGACCCGCAAGGGAATGCTAGCGTTGGCCTTGGGGTCAATACTGACGAGCTAGAGCATACGATCTATGACGTACTGCTGGGCGAAGCCACAGCTGAACAGGCGATTGTCGAAACCGAGAGTGGGGTCGATGTTATGACCGCTAATGGGGATCTGGCTGGAGCTCAAGTAGAACTGTTGAACGAAATTGGGCGTGAACTTCGCCTCAAAAAGGCACTTGAGCCGATCACTCAAGCTTACGATTATATTTTTATCGATTGCCCGCCAGCCTTGAACGTGCTGACCATCAATGCCCTGGTTGCTTCGCATTCAGTTATGATTCCGATGCAATGTGAGTATTTTGCCCTAGAAGGTTTGAGTGCGTTAATCTCTACCATCCGTGCAATTCGAGAAACCTTAAACTCCAATCTCAAGATTGAGGGGCTGCTGCGCACGATGTACGACAAACGCAACAGCCTGTCCGGTGAGGTCAGCCGACAGCTGGAAACGCATTTCGGGAATAAAGTCTACGACACTGTGGTGCCACGAAATGTTCGTCTGGCCGAGGCACCCAGTTATGGAGAGCCTGCAATCAGTTACGCACCGCATTCAAAGGGAGCGCGTGCATACATTCTTCTGGCCGACGAAATGTTAAAAATTGCGTCGGCTAAAACAGCACAGACAGCCACTGCTTAAAAATGACAACTAAGAAAAAACGTTTAGGTCGAGGTCTGGACGCGCTGTTAGGCAGCACCGATCCTGAATCCAGCAATGAATCCAGCCCCAACGGCGAAATTAAACAACCCAGTACGTTGCCAATCGAGCAACTACAGCCCGGCCAGTATCAGCCACGTACACGCATGGACCAAGAGTCGTTGCAAGAGCTGGCATCGTCGATTAAGTCGCAAGGCATTATTCAACCTATTTTGGTCCGACCCGTTGGCGACAGAAAATACGAAATAATAGCGGGTGAACGACGCTGGCGCGCTGCGCAACTGGCGCAACTCGAGGACGTGCCGGTATTGGTGCGTAATATTCCAGATGAGGCCACACTGGCGGTGGCTTTGATTGAGAATATTCAGCGCGAGAACTTGAACCCAGTCGAAGAGGCGTTGGGTTTAAAACGCTTGATGGATGAATTCGAGCTGACTCATGAGGAGATGGCACGGAGCGTCGGTCGTTCTCGAGCAGCGGTTACTAACCTATTACGTTTGTTGACGTTGAGTCACGGTGCCAAGCAACTTCTCGAGCACGGAAAAATAGAGATGGGTCACGCACGTGCACTGTTGGGTTTACCGGTCGAGCATCAAGACTTCGCTGCGGCGGAAGTCTATTCCAAACGTTTGTCGGTACGTCAAACCGAAGCCTTGGTTCGATCTTACGCCAACCCGAAAAAGAAAAAGCCTAAAAGTAATAAAAACGCCGATATACTGAGTCTGGAAGAAGAGCTGGCGGAAAAGCTCGGTACTAGGGTGTCACTGGAAGACAAAAACGGCAAAGGTAAACTCGTCATCGAGTATAAGAACCTCGATGTATTGGACGGTATTCTGGCTCACATAAAGTAAGCCAGTGAGTGGCGTGAAGAGCAAACTGTTACCACGCACTCACCTTGCAACCGGTCTGGTTTTGATTGGTCTATTTATGCTGACTGGCCAGTACATGCGCCATCAGTTACAGTTATCAGACCAACCCTTTGACGCACAACGGATGATGTACCGTGCGTCTCATATATATTTGTTGCTGGTTGGTATCGCAAATACTGTGATAGGGTGTTACTGGCAGTCGTATCGATCGCGTTGGGGTCGCACAACACAGCTAATGAGTTCGGTCATGTTTTTGTCGGCGCCGATCATTTTTTCGGTCGCGTTTATCGTTGAACCAGCTTCGGTGTCTCAGGATCGACCTTTCACCTGGCTGGGCTGTGTCATGCTGTTGGCCGCTACCGGTTTGTTATTGGCGTCCCGCGTCATCGACAACCGGCTAGCAATTAAGCTTAGCGAAAATAAGTCGCGCGCAAACTAAACCAAAAGATACTCAACGCTGAGATCGCTATCAGTATTCCGTACAACAGCGGTGGGCCCACTAACGCGTCGGCAATGGCAGCGGTGTCTGAGTGGCGGATCGAACCGTCCACCTTGGCACTGGAAGACATTAGGTATCCTAGGGTTCGAGTCAGGGTATCCACCAGCATATGCACACCAATAAACTGGATCAGAAACTGATGCAAACCCGGCCGACGAAGTCGCGCTAATGCCAGAAACCCAACTCCAAGACCACCAATAACCGTCAAGCCGAATAGGCTGCGAATCCACAAGATACAACTGAATAGCATTACGATGCTAAGCGCAAGAAACACGCGCGAAGACCGTTTGGTTGATCGGCCGGCCCAAATCAATACTCCGCCAAAAAGTGAGGGTGCCAATAAACCACCGGCGGCAGCCAATGCGCGTGACAGGCCATTATTGGGAAGTCTTAACTTAGCCAGACCAGAAGCATCGGCGTATAAATGCATGCTAACAAACTCTCCACCAACGACGATGGCGGTTAAGCCATGCCCCAGTTCATGTATGAACGTGGTTAAAATGATGAAAGGCCATTGAGCCAAGCGTCCAAAACTCGACCAAGAGAGCAAGTAAAAGACTAGGCCAGCCAAAAGTAGCACTGCAATAGCTTTCTGCCGATGTGAAAGTGAAATTGCCATATTGAATGTAACTCGCCACGTCTGCGTATTGACTAAGCATGACACACCCTTAGTCGTGTTTCAGCATTCAGCCAACTTTGGACATCTTCTGCGCTATATTTTGGCTCTTGGTTAAGCGAACTAACACGAAATGCGTGGGCAAGTATTAATCACGTGCACTGCCAACGTATTTACGGTTACAGAATACATCTCACTGGCTGACGAACTCATATCAGCGCGTGGTAGACCTCGGCGCTAACAAACAGCCCGAACCCAAAGGCGAGGTGCGTCGACAGTGACACTAATCGAGCGCGAAGTGGATTTGGACTCTTAGCTGATGCAACACCAACGCCAAAACTTGGTTGCAGTACGAAAAACGGAAAGCTAACCGTCACTAAGCCAAACACTGTCGCTGGAATGACTTTAGGTTCCAACATCCACTGGGGGTCGATAATGGCAAGAAAACATGCCGCAAAAATAATACCGATTAGGTAGTGCGCTAGCCATCCCAGTGGAACTTCGCCGGCTACTTTGGGGCTGCGCGTGATGGTGTCGTGTTTGATGGTGAAACGCGTTAAATGTCCAAGCCAGCGACCAACTAGCGCATAGTCCAGGGTCTTGATGCGCCAAGCGCGGCGTAGCACTTGCGCCCATGAATCGATCATTAGAGTGGCGCCGATGCCGATAAAGATCGATTGGCTGCAGAAAAGCATAAATGTTGGTTGGTGGTCAGACATAGATATGTTCCTTAGAAAATTGAATTGGCGTTATGCTATGTCTTCAAGTTAACTTTAGGTCAAGCACTGAACTTACATGATAGATATTGCTGACGTAGTAAAAGCGAGCGGCTTACCGCCGTCTGCGTTGCGTTACTATGAAGAAAAGGGATTGATTCGTTCAATAGGACGCAATGGCTTGCGGCGGCTCTATGCGCAATCGGTGCTGCAACAATTGCAATTTATTGCTTTGGGTAAAGCCGCGGGGTTTTCATTAGATGAAATCAAAGCCATGTACACACGCGATGGAAACTATTCTGTCGATCGTCGGCTTTTGCAAACCAAAGCGAACGAGATCGATGGGATGATCAAACGGTTGGAAGCGGTGCGTGATGGCCTGCGCCATGCCGCTGAGTGTCCAGCACCAAGCCATCAAGCATGTGATAAGTTTCAACGCTTACTCGCTCATGCGACCCGATTGCAACAGCGGGATCGCACTCGTCAATCCTGACCAGGCGGTTGCATCGTGACCGCACGTGTGCCGCCTTCGTGCGGTGCAATGAACAGCCAGTAGCGGCTTAGTAATTATTGTTGATACCGAGGTCGTAAATCGGTGTGGTGGTGCCAGTAAAATTGTTATCCCGAGCATAGTTGCTGTATGCGTCTGACCGAAACATGATGCCAATGTTGCTATTGTGAATCTGGTTACTTAGGATGCCATTGCCTTCGATATATCGCCCACTGTCGGTCCCAAGACCGAGGTTGATCGCGGTATCGAATCCGTCTACCCGATTATTGTAAAAGCGGTTTTTGCCGCTGCGCTGTTCAGCGGGTTCTAAGCATGGGGAAGCTGCATTCGCAAGAATGGAAAGTGCGGAGTGTTGGCCTGTTTGCAGTGTGTTGTTAAACACGTCATTGTAAAACGAACTGTTAATGCGTATCGCGGCACCGTCTCCTTGGTCCAAGATACGATTGCCGCTTATTTTGTTGCGGTTGGCGTGATTCAGGGCAATAGCATTATCCACCGTTTTCCACATCAAATTGTCTGCAATTACATTGTTCTCGGCGCTAGTTCCGCAAATACCAACCCCTACACGAACCTGGTAAAATTCATTATTTTGGATTGTGTTGCGATCTGCGGAGGCAAATGCAGAGTGCGTATAAATTCGCACGCCTGTGCCGTTGAGATTGATAAAATCACTGTTGGTAACGCTGCCATCATCGGTCCCGGCCATAATAAGGCCCTGGTTCATACCGTAAAAACTGACGTTGTCGATACGTAGTTTGTCAGAACGTGCTGTGTTAATGCCGCCCCAAAAGCCTCTAATCCAACCATTCTTAATCGTGACATTATTACGTGCATGAATTAACACACCCATTAGGTCACTAGTACCCGACAAGACATGGCCATTCAAGTCGATGGTGATATTGTTGGCGCCAACTTCCAGTGCGGTGTACCCGCTGGTGCAGTGTAAGTCTGAGTCCAGGGTGACATTGGTGGTGATGTAGTCTCCACAATTTACCAATGGTGCTGCGTTACTCGTCGATGTGACGGCGATGGCCAGTAGCGCCAGGATATAGAAAATATGCTTGGTATTCATGTTTGTGCCTTCATGGTCGGTAGTATCTAGATGGTGCACACGGAGCGATAAACCTCGCACCGGTTCGGGTATGCGTGCTCAGTAGACCGTGATCGAGTACGGTAAGGCAACTGGCCATTTGACCACTTGGAAAACCAGAGCAGAAATTGTTATCCTAAATCTGACTCTATTTACAAGCACAGTAATGCCCATGTCTAAAACCAACAAACAGATTTTATTGGTTGATGATCATGCCCTTTTTGCGGATGGTCTGAAGCTAATATTGGAGAATTTGGATGGCTTGGACAGTGTCACAATCTCAACCGATGCCTTCGCAGTACTCAGTAATCGTGAAACCTTGTCTCAATATGATCTCGTGTTAATTGATCTGCATATGCCGAGGTTCAGTGGTTTTGCATTTCTTACTGCGGTGCAGACGCAATCTATTCCTGTGACGGTCGCTGTTATTTCGGGTACCGAGAAAAAATCGGATATTGAGCGGGCACTAACACTGGGCGCCCAGGGCTTTATCCCTAAAGACAGCCCGAGTGATGAACTGTTGAGCGCGGTTAGCTCAATGTTATCAGGGCAGCGTTATCTGCCCTTGCATTGGGCTGGAGAGATTGATTGGTCGCCGGTCGAACGCGAATCGAAAAGCGCGCAAACCAACTTAACTGAACGCCAGATGCAAGTGCTTGAGCTGATGCGCGATGGTATGCAAAACAAGCAGATAGCGGTGGTGCTGGGTGTCAGTGTGTCTTCGGTGAAGGGTCACATCGAGCTATTATTTAAAAACCTCAACGTCAATAATCGAACTGCTTGCGTACAGGCAGCGCGTGAAGCACACATAATCTAAGGGTGATGTTGCTGAATCAGCTGGATCACTTCAGCTTGTAGAAGTTGAACGTCCACCGGTTTATAAATCACCGATAAACCACTTTGCTGCGCCTCATTTATGTGTTCGGGTGCGGTATCGCCGGTGACGAGTATCGCTGGAATGTCGGTGTTGTATTCTTCGCAAATCACATCGATCACATCAATGCCCCGACTACCTTCGCGTAGTCGCAAGTCAGAAATAATCAGGTCTGGAACCCGTGATTGTTGTGTTAGTGCGGCCATGATTTTGTCCTGTGATTCGCCGACGATGGTGTCGCAGCCCCAACTACTGACCAAATGCTGCATCCCATCCAAAATTGATTGTTCGTCATCAATCACCGCTATGAGCTTACCGTGTAGAGAGTCGCTATTGGGTTCCGCGTGGTCGCCAGGTTCGGTAATAACACCACGTCGCAAACGTAAGGAAACCAGTGTGCCAAATCCGAGTTTAGACTTTAGCTGTATTTCGATCTTGCCGAGATCGCATAAACGTTTGACGATGGCTAAGCCTAAACCAAGGCCTTTTTCGCGATTGCGTTCGGGGTTATTAAGTTGCTCAAACTCATCGAACACGGTTGTGAGCTTTTCCTGTGGAATGCCAATTCCGGTATCTTCTATTTCCAGATAAACCGTGTCGTCATCTTGTCGAGCACGCAAAGTGACGAGCCCTTCATTAGTGTACTTTACCGCGTTGTCGACCAAGTTCCGTACCACGCGATACACCAGAGTCGGATTCGCAAATACGGTGTATTCATCGTCCAGTTCGTTGACTAAGCGTAAATGCGCTGCCTTAGTTTGGTATTCCTCGACGAGTTGCGCGGTTAACGTGGTTAATGATGTGTGTTTAGGCGTACTGTCGACAGCACCGGCGTCGAGTCGAGAGATATCCAACAGGCTGTGCAGCATGCTGTTCAACCCCTTAAGTGACAATCTGATTTTTTCGATTATCTGATTGCCTGCTGCCTTAGTTTGTAATGGTCTCAGCGCGTCCACAAATAGGCTGATCGCGTTGAGCGGTTGCCGTAAGTCATGACTGGCGGCAGCGAGAAAACGATCTTTAGCGGAAACCGCCTGCTCCACAGCCTCTTTTTCTCGTGCGAGATCTTCGACCAACTGAAGATTAGCAAACTGTATTTTGGCGGTCTCCAAGAATAGCGTATTCATATTCTTCGACACATAAATCAGCATGGCCACGTAAAAAATCGCCAGAGCGCCGATCGTGTTGTATACCTGCTCATCCTGAAAAAACATACGTGCCGCAAAAGGCAATGTAATACCGGTTGAGAACGCCACGAAACTGGGTTGGTGCGTGAAGGTGACCGACAAGCCGCCAGACACATAGCCGGTATACAAGGCGATAATAAACGCCAAATACACAATGTTATCTGGACTAAAAAACAGCACGGGAACCAGGCCCCAAACGAACCCTACCGAAAAGGAGCTACATGTAACCGAAAAAAACCAACGACGTGGTGTGTAAAGCGGCTTATCCGGCAGCACCTGGTTGTGTAAAATATACACGATAAGTGATACCGTTGCGGCGCAGGCAAACCAGGCTAATAGCTCGCTGGCCGGAAACATCGACCACAACAATGCAACAGTCAGCGTCGAGTGACCAAGCTCAGATAGTATCGAAACTAGGGCGTGCTCGGCAGTGGATTTGGCGCGTTCTTCGGCGACGTATAGCTTAAATTTTTCCGACATAAAGTGTTATAAGTAAACAACGCATAGCGCTATTTTTAGCGTCTCGGTTCAAGCATAAAGTCGACAGTGTACCTGAGATCAAATGGCGGTAACAAAAAGCCTTTCTAGCATTGCGAAACAGGTGTCAAGCCTTTATACTCCGCGAGCAGTCAAAATGAGCGAATTATGAATAAACCGGCGACCTCACACGGCTCCCCGTTCACGAAACAGGTTGAGTCACGATCTAGGCCGGATTTAATCGCGAAATTGGCGGTTACACAGTTGCTAGTGACGGTTTTTTTGGGGGTCGTCCTGTATTTCAGCACTGACCTGCTGAATGCGATATCCGCTTTTGCGGGGGGAATAATCGCTGCTGCTGCGAATTTGTATATGGCCCTCAGAATGTGGAGTGGCAAGCGCAAGCAGCCCGCCTCCGAGATGCTGGCTCGTTTTTATACCAGTGTCGTATTAAAAGTTATATTCACTTTGAGCATGATGATTATTTCAATCATCGTCATCAAAGTGTCGATTGCGCCGTTTATAATCTCCTACCTGCTGGTAGCAGTGGCGGTCAATCTACTGTTTTTGCTGGTTCCCACAAATGATGTCGTCGTTCGGGAAGACCGCAAAACACACCACGAAAAAATTTAAAATTTTGTTTGAGATATCAATATGGCATCTGGAAACGGCGAACTAACTGGCGCTGGTTATATTAAGCACCACTTAACCAACCTAACTTTTGGTCAGCACCCTGACGGTACTTGGGGCTTTGCGCATTCAGCAGCGGAAGCAAAAGAAATGGGCTTTATGGCGATCCATGTGGACAGCATGTTGTGGTCGATCGCACTGGGCCTGCTTTTCTTGTTGGTCTTTCGTAGCTTTGCTAAGAGCTTCAAAAAGGAAAACCCTGGTAAAGCACAGGTTGCGGTTGAATCCATCTTTCAATTTGCGCAAGACAGTAAGAACAGTTCATTCACACCGCACGCTAAAAACGATTATATCGCGCCAATTGCGTTGACCGTTTTCGTGTGGGTGCTGCTCATGAATATCATGGATATTGTGCCGATTGACTGGTTACCGACGTTGGCAGCCGTGTTCAACGGCGAGTCGTGGTCACAAATTTCTTCGACTGGTGCACATACCTATATGAAGGTGGTGCCTACGACTGACCCCAATATCACACTGGGCATGGCATTGAGTGTGTTTGTCATGATCGTGTACTACAGCATTAAAGTGAAAGGTGCTGGTGGTTTTCTAAAAGAGCTCGCGTTCCAGCCTTTCGGCCCTAAGTTGTTGCCATTCAACCTGTTGCTGGAGACTGTTGCTCTGCTGGCTAAGCCGCTCTCTTTGGGTCTGCGACTGTTCGGAAACCTTTACGCGGCCGAACTTATCTTTATCTTGATTGCCATGACCTTCAGTGCTGGCATCGGGATCGGTTTGTTGGGTGGATTCGCTCAAATGGGCTGGGCCATCTTCCATATTTTAGTAATTCCGCTTCAAGCTTATATTTTCATGATGTTGACCATCGTGTATCTAAGCCAAGCGCATGAGCACCACTAAAACAGTGCTCTAATCAACCGATTTTCAATTTTAATTATTTATTTATTTTAAAAACAGGAGTTCCAAATGGAAACTATCGTAGGTATGACCGTTCTTAGTATTGCAATCATGCTGGGTTTGGCCGCTGTTGGCGCCGCTCTGGGTATTGCTTTGATGGGTGGCCGCTTCTTGGAAGGCGTAGCTCGTCAGCCTGAAATGGCTAATTCACTGCAAACTAAGATGTTCCTTCTTGCTGGTTTGATCGACGCTCTGCCAATTATCGCAGTAGCGATCGCGCTTTACTTCTTGTTTGCTTCAGGTTTGATCGACATCGAAAACGTAAAAACGTTAATGGGTCAGTAAGACTCTCCGGTGTCCCTGAATAAACAACCTAGAGGAATGTATTAATGAACATTAATCTCACCCTAATCGGGCAGTCTATTACGTTCTTCTTGTTTGTGTGGTTCTGCAAAAAATACGTTTGGCCTCCGATGATGGATGCCATGGCAGCGCGTCAGAAAGAAATTGCTGATGGACTTGCCGCAGCAGAACAAGGTCAGAAGGCTCAAGAAGTTGCAGAGAAAGAAGCCGCCGAGTTGGTCGCGCAAGCGAAGAGCCAGGCTGCTGAAATCATTGCAAGTGCTGAAAAACGCGGTAACACCGTGGTCGAAGAAGCTCAAGAAGCCGCAACTAGCGAAAAAGCGCGTATCCTCGATTCAGCGAAATCTGAAGTCGAGCAACAAGCTTTCGCAGCTCGTGAAGAGTTACGCGGCCAGGTTTCTTCAATCGCAGTTGCAGCGGCCTCCAAAATTGTTGAAAAAGAGATCGATGAAAGTGTACATGCCACTTTGATTGAAGATCTGGTTCAGCAACTGAAAGCAAGCTAAGTCAGGGTGATTCTTGAAACTTAGCAGCACAGACAGGTAAGAAGAATGGCAGATAACGCATCCATTGCTCGACCTTATGCCAAAGCGGTGTTTGATCTGGCGCAGGAAACTAACGCATTTGATGCGTGGGGTTCTGCGTTGGAACAACTTGCCCTGATTAGCCAAGATGATAGCTTTCGCACGCTGATTGCTGATCCGCGTGTAGACGATTCACAAGTCATCGAACTTTTGACAGGAATTGCACAAGACAATCTGCCGCAAGGCGGTGCTAACTTTATCCACATGTTGGTACAAAATGATCGTCTATTAGCACTGCCTGATATTCATCAACAGTTTGAGGCACATGTCGCTAAAGCACGTGCCACGGTCAACGCGGATGTCGTTACCGCGAAAGCACTCACTAATGACCAGCGCTCGGCGCTTGCTGCTGCATTACAGGCAAAACTTGGCATGCAAGTTGAGTTAAGTGAAACAGTCGACAGCAGTCTTATTGGTGGCGCCATCATCAAAGCCGGTGACCTGGTGATTGATGGTTCGGCGAAAGGACGAATCGAGAAACTTTCATCAGCGCTAATGCGCTAATGCTGACAACCACGTCGAGCGATCACGTGTTTGCACATAGCCACGCTGCAGAAAGGACATAATTTAAATAGTAACGTTGAGGACTTGAAGTCATGACAACGCAATTGAACCCATCTGAAATCAGTAATCTGATTAAAGATCGGATTAAGAACTTCGAAGCATCCGCGGAGTCTCGCACCGAAGGTACGGTCGTGAGCCTAACGGATGGTATTGCACGAATCCACGGTCTTACCGAAGCCATGCAAGGTGAGATGTTAAGTTTCCCAGGCGATGTCTACGGCCTGGCGCTGAACCTGGAGCAAGATTCAGTTGGTGCGGTAATCTTGGGTGATTACAAACACATCTCTGAAGGCGACACGGTAAAATGTACTGGACGTATTTTGGAAGTGCCGGTTGGTCCAGAACTGTTGGGTCGCGTGGTTGACTCATTGGGTCGCCCCATTGATGGTAAAGGCGCGGTTGAAACCAAAGAATCGTCCGCCATTGAGAAAATCGCACCGGGCGTTATTGAGCGTCAAGGTGTTGATCAGCCGTTGGAAACCGGTTTTAAATCCATCGACGCGATGGTGCCAATTGGTCGTGGTCAGCGTGAGTTGATCATCGGAGACCGTCAAACTGGTAAAACGGCGGTTGCGATTGACGCGATCATCAACCAGAAAGGCAATGATGTTAAGTGTATCTATGTGGCGATCGGCCAGAAAGCATCTTCCGTAGCGGCGGTTGTACGCAAGTTGGAAGAGCACGGCGCAATGGATTACACCATTATTGTGGCGGCAAATGCATCTGACTCAGCGGCATTGCAATACATTGCACCGTACTCTGGTTGCACCATGGGCGAATACTTCCGTGACCGCGGCGAAGACGCGCTGATCGTATATGATGACCTGTCAAAACAAGCGGTAGCATACCGTGAAGTGTCGTTGCTGCTGCGTCGCCCACCAGGCCGTGAAGCGTATCCGGGTGACGTATTCTATTTGCACTCTCGTTTGTTGGAACGCGCCTCGCGTATCAATGCCGATGAAGTAGAGCGTCGTTCAGGTGTGAAAGGCAAAACTGGTTCATTGACCGCTCTGCCAATTATCGAAACGCAAGCTGGTGACGTATCCGCATTCGTACCAACCAACGTAATTTCGATTACTGACGGTCAGATCTTTATGGAAACTGACTTATTCAACTCGGGTATCCGCCCTGCGGTAGACCCAGGTTTGTCAGTATCTCGAGTTGGTGGTGCAGCGCAAACCAACATTATTAAAAAGCTCGGCGGCGGTGTTCGCTTAGCACTGGCTCAGTACCGTGAATTGGCCGCGTTCTCTCAGTTCGCTTCCGACCTCGACGAAGCTACCCGTGCTCAATTGGCACGCGGTGAGCGTGTGACTGAGTTGATGAAGCAAGCACAGTATGCACCCATGTCTACTGCTCAGATTGCAGCGTCATTGTTCGCAGCGAACGAAGGCTACTTCGACGATGTTGAGAAAGAGCGCGTGGTGGCTTGTGAAACAGCCATGCAGGCACACTTGAAAGCGAACTTCTCTGAGTTGATGAACGGTATCAATGCGAATCCTAAACTAACGGACGAAGTGACCGAAGGTTTGCACAAAGCATTGAAAGACTTCAAAGCCAACGGTAGCTTCTAATTCGCGACGTTTGCCGATGGCAAACAGCCGGCAAGCCGGCGCGCGCTGAGGGCTCTTGGTGTAAACCACTCAAGAGCCCGGAAGTTGAAACTAAACTTGATACGAGAAAGATAGATGGCAGTCGGAAAAGAAATTCGCGATCAGATCTCCAGCGTTAAAAGTACGCAGAAAATCACCAAGGCTATGGAAATGGTTGCGGCGAGTAAAATGCGTAAAGCGCAGGACCGTATGCTGGCAGCCCGACCCTACGCACAGAAGATTCGTTCCGTGGTGGCACACATCGCGAAAGCAAATCTTGAGTACAAGCACCCATTTACGATTGAGCGCGACGTAAAACGCGTTGGCTACATCGTAGTGTCTTCGGATCGGGGGCTGTGCGGTGGTTTGAACATGAATGTGTTTCGTAAAACTGTAGGTGAAATGGCAGACTGGCACGAAAAAGGTGTGCAGATTGACATCGCGACAATCGGTTCAAAGGCCCTAGCCTACTTTCGTCGTGCTGGCGGCAATGTGGTCTCCGAGGCGTCACACTACGGTGACCAACCTGCTTTGAACGACTTGCTTGGTGCGATCACGACCATGCTGAGTGCGTACGAAGATGGGCGTATTGATCGTTTGTATGTCGTCTCGAACGAGTTCGTGAACACCATGACGCAGTCACCTGAGAGCGTGCAATTATTGCCAGTCAAGGCGGATGCCGACGCAGCAGCGGATGTGCCGGCATTGTTCGACTACATTTACGAACCTGAAGCCAAGCCGATTCTAGACACTGTATTGAAGCGTTACATTGAATCGCAGATCTATCAAGCTGTGGTTGAGAACATCGCGTGTGAGCAATCGGCTCGAATGGTCGCAATGAAAGCAGCGAGTGATAACGCCGGCGATCTTATTGGTGAATTGGAACTGGTGTACAACAAAGCGCGTCAAGCAGCTATTACGCAAGAGATCTCCGAAATCGTGAGTGGCGCAGCGGCTGTTTAAGTGGTTCGTTAGAAAGAATTTAAATTTAAGGTATAGAGGAAACTAAAATGAGTTCCGGAAATATTGTAGAAATCATTGGCGCAGTCGTCGACGTAGAATTTGCGTCCGACAAAGTGCCAAATGTCTATGACGCGTTAACCGTCGACGCAGCTGGATTGACGCTTGAAGTACAGGCACAGTTGGGTGATGGCATCGTGCGTACTATCGCCATGGGTGCAACTGATGGTTTGAAGCGCGGACTGTCTGTGAAAAATACGGGTGCCCCAATTTCAGTCCCAGTTGGTCCTGGAACACTGGGTCGAATTATGGACGTTTTGGGCAACCCTGTGGATAACGCCGGCGAAGTTCAATCTGAGCGCCGTGATCCAATTCACCGTGATCCACCTGCGTACGCTGATCAAGCTGCGGATGTCTCTATCCTTGAAACGGGTATTAAAGTAATCGACTTGATCATGCCAATCGCCAAAGGTGGTAAGGTTGGTTTGTTCGGTGGTGCTGGTGTTGGTAAGACCGTTACCCTCATGGAATTGATTAACAACATCGCGGTAGCACAGGAAGGTCTGTCTGTATTCGCTGGTGTTGGTGAGCGAACTCGTGAAGGCAACGACTTCTACTATGAAATGAAAGAAGCCGGCGTACTGGACAAAGTTGCGATGGTATACGGTCAGATGAATGAGCCTCCGGGTAACCGTCTGCGTGTTGCACTGTCTGGTTTGACCATGGCGGAATACTTCCGTGACGAAGGCCGTGACGTTCTGATGTTTATTGACAACATCTACCGTTACACCCTGGCGGGAACCGAAGTATCGGCCCTACTGGGTCGTATGCCTTCAGCGGTAGGTTACCAACCAACACTGGCTGGTGAGATGGGTGCGTTGCAAGAGCGTATTACCTCTACTAAGTCTGGTTCGATCACCTCGTTCCAAGCGGTATACGTGCCGGCGGATGACTTGACGGATCCATCGCCAGCAACCACGTTTGCGCACTTGGACGCAACACTGGTACTGTCACGTCAAATCGCGGAACTGGGTATCTACCCAGCGGTAGATCCACTGGATTCTTCATCTCGTCAGCTTGATCCGCTGGTTATCGGTGATGATCATTACCAAGTAGCACGTGGCGTACAAAACACGCTGCAACGCTACAAAGAACTGCGTGACATTATTGCGATTCTGGGCATGGACGAGTTGTCTGAAGAAGACAAGCAAATCGTTGCCCGTGCTCGTAAGATTCAACGTTACTTGTCACAACCATTCTTCGTAGCAGAAGTATTTACTGGTTCACCTGGTAAATACGTGTCGCTGAAAGAAACAATCGCTGGCTTTAAGGCGATTCTGAGTGGCGAGATGGATCAATACCCAGAGCAAGCTTTCTACATGGTTGGCGGTATTGAAGAAGTCATCGAGAAAGCCAAGGGCATGAGCTAAGGTTTAAGTCGTTGAAGTGAGGTTTGAAGCAACCGTTCGCAAACCACAGCATACTGTGTATCGAGAACGAGCCGCTTCAGCCTCCTTCTGATGACGATGACGTTGTCAGCCTAGTTGGAAAACCCAATCGAGAGCTAAGATATGAGTACTATGCAAGTTGAAGTGGTCAGCGCCGAAAACGAGATATTCTCGGGCGAAGCCACCATGTTGATCGCCACGGCCGCTGCCGGTGAGTTGGGTATTTATCCACAACACACACCACTATTGACCAACCTCAAGCCTGGCGATGTGCGTGTTCAAACCGCGGATGGTGAAGAGCAAGTGATCTACGTTTCCGGTGGAATTTTGGAGGTCACGCCGAGAAAAGTCACGGTTTTATCCGATACGGCTATTCGTGCCGACGATTTGGATGAAGCAGCCGCACTGGAAGCACAGCGTAAGGCAGAACAAGCGTTGAAAGACAGTAAAGCCGACATTGATTACGCACGCGCAAAGGCTGAAATGGCTCAAGCTGCCGCACAGCTCCAAGCACTAAAGAAGCGGTTTAAACGGCGTACATAAGGTTTTTAAGCACTTTAAAAAAGGCCCGTTATTCAACAGAATGACGGGCTTTTTTGTGCTTGAAACAAAAATGGCAAGTTCATGGTATTTAATGAAACTTGAGTGAATTTCCCTTACCGCGCCCTTATCTGATATAAAGTAGCAACCACACATTTAGAGGACAATTGATATGGGAACCGGCACTATTCTTCTTCTGATATTCGTAGGCTTTATTTTCTACGGTATTAGTCTATACAACCGTTTGGTTGCAGCGCGTAACGGGTACAAGAATGCATTTGCGCAAATTGACGTGCAACTGACTCGTCGGCACGACTTGATTCCGAATTTGGTGGAAACTGCAAAGGGGTATATGTCTCATGAAAAGGAAACATTAGAGGCTGTGATTCAGGCGCGTAACGCGGCGGTGTCTGGGTTAAGTGCGGCCAAAGCCGATCCGACTGACCCGAATGCAATGAAACAACTGGGTCAGGCCGAACAAGGTTTAACGGGTGCACTAGGTCGATTATTTGCATTGTCAGAGTCTTATCCAGACCTCAAGGCTAATGAGAACATGATGCAGTTGTCGGAAGAGCTGACAACCACCGAAAATAAAGTTTCATTTGCACGTCAGGCGTACAACGATTCCGTGATGATGTACAACAATTTGCGTGAACAATTCCCGAGCAATTTTATTGCTGGCTGGTTCACATTCAAACCAGCGGAATTGTTGGAGCTGGAGGACGAAAAAATGCGCGAGGTCCCCAAGGTTACTTTCTAAACCGTATTGCTCTCACGTGCCGTTTACGGGAGGTAAGCGGCACCCTTCCCTACAGCTTATCCGGAGACAATAGCAGGACATGAACTTCTTTGAACACCAGGCGAAGGCACGTTCGCAATCCCGTTGGATTATCTTTGCTTTTATTGCCGTAACGCTGCTAATCGTTTTGGCAGTGGATTTGATCGTACTGGTATTTCTCGCCGCACACGGCCCAGTAATGGATGGCGCGAACTACGTGTCTCAAGGTGCGTTGTCTGGGATTGCAAATCGGGATCTTTGGGCGAATAACACCGGCTTACTACTAACCAGTAGCGGTATCACCGCTTCAATCATTGGTTTGTCGAGCCTAGGCAAGATAGCCGCGCTTCGAAGCGGCGGCGGAAAAGTCGCACGAGATATGGGGGCCACTATTGTGACCCCGGATACGCGTGATCCATTACGGCGTCGTTTGTACAATGTGGTCGAAGAAATTTCATTAGCGTCGGGCGCGCCTGTGCCAGAAGTTTATGTCATGGAAAATGAACCTGGTATCAATGCCTTTGCCGCGGGATACACACCAGCCGATGCGGCGATTGCCGTAACTCAAGGTACCTTGGAAAAACTCAGTCGCGCGGAGTTGCAAGGTGTGGTGGCACACGAATTCAGTCATATTTTCAACGGCGATATGCGCATCAATATCCGCATGATGGGCGTGATCTTCGGCATTATGGTGATCGCTATTTTGGGCCGAAAATTCCTGCATGCTACTAGTTACCGACGTTCTTCACGAGACAATAATGCTGGTGCAATTGTGGCGGTTGGCATTGGTCTGATGGCCATCGGTTACATCGGTCTGTTTTTTGCTCGTTGGATGAAGTCTGCGTTGTCAAGGCAGCGAGAGTATTTGGCGGATGCGTCGGCGGTGCAATTCACGCGGGACCCGTCAGGCATCGCAGGCGCGTTGAAAAAAATTGCTGCCTACGACCACTCTTCATACCTGAAAGGTGATGCTGAAGAAGTAAGCCACATGTTGTTTGGTAGCGGGTATCGACAATTAATGTTCGCGACCCATCCACCATTGGAAAAACGTATCGAGCGCATCGAAAAGCGCTTTGATCCCGGCGAAATCCAAGATTTAGCCGCCAAGCTTCGCAAGCAAGAGCACCGAGAGCATGCCGAAGCGATCATCGCGCAAGAAGAACAGGCTAGCAAAGCTGAGCGTAAGAAGTCCGGGGGGTTGTTTGATTTTGAGAATATGATCAGCAATATCGGGAATCCGGATATGGAGCGAATCGCGGCTGCAGCGATGATCACTGCGTCGTTGTCGGAAGGTATATCCAGCGCCGCACGCAGTTTGGAGTGGGCACCTGAAGTGCTTTTTTACTGCTTACTGGATAATGATCCTGAGCTACGCGAGCAGCAATTGTTGGTGGTTGTGAAACAGATGGGCGATATTTCGGAACAAAAACTGCGTCACCTGTTAACCGCACACGGTACAGTCCAAGCTGACCAGCGACTGCCGTTGCTGGAGATTTGTTTTCCTAACCTCAAGCGTCGCCCGATGAGTGACATCGAAAATATTTTGGAAACGATCGATCTGTTGGCCGCTGCCGATAAACGCATTGACTCTTTCGAATACCTGCTTTCTCGTCTTGTTAAACAGTACATGTTTGAAGCTCACTCGCCCAACCGCACCAAATTGCATGGATCAGGTAAATTAAAAGACTCAGTCGATGAGCTCACCAAAGTAGTAAGTGTGGTGGCAGCGCACGGTCAAAACAGTAAAACAGCAGCTGGCCTGCAGGCGGCACAAAAAGCGTTTCGGGCGGGTATGGGCGTGGTTGATATTAACCATACAAATCTTAGTTTTACTGACGATTGGCAGCACGATTTAGACAAGGCCATAGACAAGCTTGATGAACTGAGTGCCAGTGAAAAATCGAAGGTCATTGCAGCCTTGGCTCGAACTGTACTGGACGATCGAAAAATCGTGACCGAGGAACATGAGATGTTACGGGTTATCTGCTCCTTAATTCATGTTCCGCTGCCCATTTTGAACGAAGCGGAATCCAAGGGATAGCCAACGTCAGTAACCACTCATCTCTAGATCATTCCTAGGCTTATGGACCCTCTCTACCAAACGTTGGCGCGTCACACGCGCTGGCGGCAAGATACAGCGATCACGCAACCGAGTGCACCAGCAGCGCTTAAATCACTGCTGGTAGACAGGGGGTCGTTGACCGCAGCGTTGGTGGCAATCAGTTCTGGTACATTTGAGGTCCATGTATTGCGTCAATTTTTGGCGACGCCTTACGTTCACGAACAGATAAAAATGCGGCGACCGTTAGCGTTAATTGCTGGTGTGCGCGAAGTCGAGTTACATATATTTGGTGAACCGGTGGTATTTGCGCGCAGCATCATGCCCTTGGCCGTGGCTAAAAATGGTCAAGGTGGTCTAGGCAAGCTTGGTCAAACACCACTTGGCCACTTATTGTTTAAAAATGGGCGTATTCGAGTGTCGAAACGTCAGTTTGCTGAAATTGATATCGCCAACCACCAGTATCATGCACGGCGAACGCCTTACGATTATCAGCAAACTCAGATCTTGGTTAGTGAGTTTTTCCTACCAAAAATCCTTAGTTACCTTTAGCAACAACGGCACCTGAAGGTGCCGTTGCTGCATCAGATGCTAGTGGGATCGCTTTGGTTAATGACTTAACAAAGGCGCAATCACCAAGCTTACAATCGCCATTACATTAATCAAAATGTTCATGGATGGACCGCTTGTGTCTTTAAAGGGGTCACCAACCGTGTCGCCGACAACTACGGCGGCATGCGTATCGGAGCCCTTACCTCCGTGGTTACCACGTTCTACGTATTTTTTCGCGTTATCCCAAGCGCCACCTGCATTTGCCATCGTAATAGCCAAAAGAACACAGCCAAGCAAGGCGCCACCTAACATGCCGCCGAGTGCCTCCGCACCGATCCCAAACCCAACCACGACCGGCGCTGCCACCGCCAACACACCTGGTAAGATCATACGTTTCAACGCAGCGGTGGTTGCAATATCGACACAGGTCGCTGTATCGGGTGGGCTAGTGCCCTCGAGCAAGCCAGGGATCTCTTTAAATTGACGCCGTACCTCTTTAATCATATCGAAGGCGGCATCGCCAACGGCGGTCATTGTGAGGCTACTAACCCAGAATGGAAAAATACCGCCAATAAACATACCGACCAGAACTTCGGGGTTGTTGATTTGCAGACTAAATTCGGCAACCCGCAACGACACCGTTTCGATATACGCAGAGATGATTGCCAGCGCAGCTAAGGCTGCTGCACCTATTGCAAAGCCTTTACCGATTGCCGCTGTGGTATTGCCGACTTCATCCAGCGAGTCGGTGATCTTGCGTGTATCAGCACCTAAACCGGCCATTTCGGCAATACCGCCCGCGTTATCCGCAACCGGGCCATACGCATCGATGGCCATGGTAATGCCAACAGTTGCCAACATACCAACGGCGGCAATGGCCACGCCGTACAAACCGGCAAAATGACTTGAAAAGTAGATGATTCCGCATAAGGTTAGGATTGGCACAATCACAGATTGCATCCCGATCGCTAGACCAGAAATAATCACCGTCGCTGGGCCGGTCTCGCCCGACGCCGCGATTGTGCGAATTGGTTTGCCCGCCGTGTAATACTCAGTGACCAAACCAATAATGATGCCACCGACTGAACCAATCACAACGGAGTACCAAACGCTGTTAGCAATGCCAAATTTATTGATCAAAAAGTACGACGCGGCAATAAACAATACCGAGGAACCAATGGTGCCTGCACGCAAGGCTTTCTCTGCCGCGCTGTTACTCATTAACGCAACTAATAGAATGCCTAGCACGGAACAAATCAAACCGACGGACGACAACGCCAAGGGCAGGCCCATCAGCGCTTCTTGCTTACCACCGAGGCTGACAATGACACCAGCACTAAGCGTCGACGCAATAGCAATGGTAGCGATCATCGATCCGCAATAGGACTCAAAGATATCGGAACCCATGCCTGCAACGTCACCAACATTATCCCCAACATTGTCGGCGATGACAGCTGGGTTTCGTGGATCATCTTCAGGTATGCCCGCTTCTACTTTACCAACCAAGTCCGCACCAACGTCGGCGCTCTTAGTAAAAATACCGCCGCCAACACGAGAGAACAGCGCTACGACAGAAGCGCCCATACCAAAGCCGTGAATCGTATGCGCACTCTCGGCATTGGCTCCGTAAACGTAATACAAAATACCAAGACCAAATAAGCCCATAGACGCAACAGTTAAACCCATAACCGAGCCACCATTAAATGCCGTCACCAACGCAGCCGAGGCGCCTTTTTCATGCGCGGCCGTGGTCGTGCGTGTGTTGGCTTTGGTGGCGGTGAACATGCCAATATACCCAGCAAAAGCAGAACAAAATGCCCCGAGTAGGAATGCATACATGGTGTGTAAGCCGAGATCAGAAACAGCGATAAGCACGGCGAGAACGGCAACAAAGGCGAAAAGAATCGTATATTCACGGCGCATAAATGCCATCGCGCCAATATGAATTTGTTCGCCAATGCTGGCGACCTTTCCTTCTAACACTTTTTGTTTTGAGATCATCATGTAGATGATGAAAGCAAACAGTAAACCAATAATGCCGAATAAGGCAGGTACAGCTTGTACAGACATAGAGTGTCCTCCGGTTGTTTCCCGTAAGCGGCAACACTCTAACCAAGACAATCGGTACGGCGTCTGCAACCCTGAGTAACTCCCTGCCGTAACTCCAGCAGCCAGGCCTCAAGTGTTGCAAATTAGATTGATCAATAAACTAACAAACTTCTGCTTGGCTTGGCCTCGAATCCACTTCTTGGGAGTGACTTTTAGTGTGAGGAACCGACTGAAAGGAGACGACGACACCGCCTTTGGCATAACGTAGGTAAAACCGAATGCGTTGAAAATCGCTCAAATCCCTGGTTCCCTTGTTTTGGTTTATATTTTGACTGCTTTTTGAACAAGTGCGGCTGTTTAAAACCGTCAAATCAGTATAATACAGCCAATTTTTCAAGACCAACTTTTCGGAGCAATCAAGATGTCTCTCAATAATGTAGGCCCAGGCAAGTCTCTACCGGATGATGTAAATGTGATCGTGGAAATTCCACGTTACGGTGATCCAATCAAATACGAAGTGGACAAAGAAACCGGCGCCATGTTTGTTGACCGTTTCATGTCAACCGCGATGCACTACCCTTGCAACTACGGCTACATTCCACAAACACTGTCTGACGATGGTGATCCAGCAGACGTGCTGGTTTTAGCGCCCTTCCCTTTGGTAACCGGTTCCGTGGTCCGCTGCCGCCCAATCGGCATGCTCGAGATGGACGACGAAGCTGGTGGCGACGCCAAGATCTTGGCTGTGCCGATCGAAAAGCTGACTAAGTTCTATAACAAAGTTTCAACCTACCGCGACGTTCAGCAAGAGATGCTGGATAAAATCGCACACTTCTTCGAGCACTACAAAGACCTCGAGCAAGGCAAATGGGTAAAAGTTAAAGGTTGGGTCGGTAAAGAAGAAGCGCGCAAAGAGATTTTGGCGGCCGCAGAGCGCTACCAAGCCACCCTAAAATAATGCAGCCCCTACCGATTGAACCACTGTAAAGTAGTGGAACACATCGGCAGCCTGAGAAAAAAAGCGGTAGCGTCGGTTACCGCTTTTTTTATGCGTGACTAATTAACCAATTTTGCATTACCTAAACCGGGCTTACGTACATCATCAACTGAATAGTCTGAATTGATTTGAAGCTCGGTCAATTCCCAGGCATGCGCATCAATCGCAATCGGTGCGTTTACGCGTTCAAAAAATTTTGCTGGAAAGGTGTATTCCCCTTTAACTAGGTAATCAAGGTACTCCACCTCAACATGCGCTGCTTTGGTTGAGTCGTGACCGGTCAAGGTGATTTGAATCATACGCGTCAACTTGGTTTTAGAATCAATCCACAATACGACTTGGTCTTGTTGACCATAGCCAAACCCAGGTGCGAGATTCAAATGAATCCGATGATGCAACTCACCGTTCAGTGGCGCATCGGCAAGTCGTTCAAACTGAGCCTGCCATGGTTCAAGAGCCAACGGGCCAAGCAAAAATAAATGAAACGCATCTGCCGTGAGCGCGGTGCTGCTTAATACTGCCGAGTCCGTCGACTCAACCCCGTTATAGTGCACTGTAATCGTGTCCGGGCTACGATACACCGACTTGTTCCCAGCCGGGCCAGTATAGTGCGCGGCATACACACGCTCCTTAGGGAACAAGCGCTCCTGCGACTCAACTCGATACGCATAGTCAGTCACCAAGGGTTGTATGCGCCGAATCAACTGCTTCCATTTGCCAGTTATCCCAACGCTCACATTATCTAATTCACTGAGGTGTTCACCACCATGCGCATCAAACGTTTGACCAAACAGCATGGCGCCAGAGAGTGATGAATCGGTGCTAGGTGGCGCATTCTGAGGCGTAGGGAACGTGGTCGCGCACGCGGACAACGCGAGCACAAATACACCAACAACCAGTGTTTTAATAAATCGAAGCGGAGCAAACATAGTGCGTGTCGGTTGGATTATTAGGCCCAACAATCTAACAGGTGCTTACTTTGCCGCATTCACTCCTTGTTTACGTTTGAGAATCCAGCTTCACATCTAGAGTAGTGACCAGCTGGCTGTGAGAAATAGCAAAGTGAAACCTGTTGCGAATTTCTAGTATCTGAAAACTACAGCAGTCTCAGCCAGCCTGCTCTTGAACGAAGGTAATTACCGTGTATTCAGCAGGACGTTCTATAGCCACTTTTACATCAACGGCCAAATAGTTATTCGGCTCCGCTCCGCTTGCCGTGGACAAGCTAGGGCCAACCCAAACATTGAAGGCAACGTCGGCAGTTGCGCCCTGTAAACCACCGTTCAACCATATCTCTGTCAAAAAGCTAACGATCGTGCTTTTGACAGAGGCCCAAGTGTCCACGTTATTAGGCATTAAAGCATCGCTTTCAAGAACGATTTTAATCGATTTTTCGATATAGGCCAGTAGTCGTTCCGATTCAACATCTTTCCAATTTGTGGTTTCTTCCATACAGTGACCTCCTAATACAACGTTGGGCCTATTAAACCACATGTTTCGACCAGGCCCCCAACATACTAAACACCAATGTTAAACGCGGCATATTCTATGTATTCTTAAAACAGATCAATATTCTAAATATACTGTAATTATAAGCAGTATATCTGGTTGATTTAGCCAGAACTGGTCACTTTACGCTCCAGCTCGCGCACACTTTGTCACTTTTGAAATTAAACATAATTAGCAAAATCACAGACTTATGCTTATCGTTGAGAATGTTATTGCGCACTGCTAGGATTGATATTGCGCACGCACACTTTGACACCAAGGATAAACGAGGGAATGAGGAAAAGTAGAGTTAAAACAGAGGGTTACAAAAGTTTTTCGAAATATCAATTTGGGCGAAATCGAGCGCGCTCAATAATAAGCTGTTAGCTGCCAAAACCACATCGGAGTATTTTGAGATAAAATGGAATTACCAATATCAGATTTAATAATTGTTGCAGTATCTAAGCTCGTTGATGACGCACAAGTTGAATCTAGAGAGCCGACACATTACGATCTTGAAGTTCAAATTAAAAAAGCGGGCTTAACTAAAGCTGATCCAAAATTTCAGGGTCAATCTGTCGGAAAAGCCAAAAGAGTTCGAGCTACTCTGAATTGGGCGCTTGAAAATGAACCATCATTAGGCGGCCAACTTATAGGGCTTCTTCTTTCTCAGGTTAGAGCCGTGGGTGGTTTTAGAGATTCATCGCCAAACTTTGTAGGTAAAGAGCAAATCCTTAATGCTATTAGTGCATTTGATTCGGAGAGCTTTTCCCTATCAGAAAACGGAGATATTCGCCCAAAGGTTTTAGATACCCTCAGAGGCAAGCACCTAACTGAAGCGCTGCAAGCATACGCACAAAGAGCCAAGCGAGGCTCAGAGGATGCCGCGTTATTGTCAGGTACTGGAAAGGATCTTTTGGAGGCAACAGCAAAGCATATTATTCAAACAAGGTTTGGTAACCATCCCGCGAATGCCAATTTTCCTACTTTGTTTGGTCAAGCCTATGCTGCTCTAAATATGGCCACTCCAGAAACACCTATTGCCCCTAATGAACCAGCAATAAAAAACTACGAAAGAGCGCTTTTTCAAATGGCCACTAGTATAAATAGAGTCCGTAATAGAGAAGGTACAGGTCACGGAAAGTTATGCATTTCAGCCTTGAGTACTGAAGAGTCTCATAGCATTATTGAGTCCGTTGGCATTGTCGCGAATTTTTTACTTAACCGGTTAAATGATAGCAGCTAACAAAACAATCAATTTGACCCCAATACGCTGCGCTCCTTGCGCCAAATTATTGCGGCGTTATAAGGAGGAGTAATGATCGCCGAGTTCGCTCAAGTTGTCGGGTTACTGTCGGCATTCGCCTCTGGTCGAAAGGCGAATGAAATTGCAGATGTTGGTGAATTTTTGAACTGGCTAACGGAACATAATCATATCGAGTTGTGTGAAAAAATCAGACGAAATCAAGAAACAACATTGAGTATAAAAATCATACTCAATAAAGGGCTTGAAAGCGTTAACGAAAAACTAGACAAAATTTCGGATCAACTCGCAATTCTATCTATACATTCTTCAGGGTTAGATGATTTAGCTTTAAGTTATTCCAGAGATTCGATGTCCCAACAGGCTATAGAATTGCTGGTGCTTATGGATCAAAATGAAACCGAATATTTCCTTCTTTCTAACGAAGTCGGTACAAATGATCAAAACTTAATATTATGTCCGGGTCCAAATTATACGTGTAAAGAAACTCGATTTTTTAAAGATGATCTAGCACTCTTACTAGAGCTAGGACTTCTCCTTAAAGATTATAATTCAAGCGGTGATCCAATGTATTATTTTACTCGTTCAGCTGCAACGCTGGTTGGTAGTATTGAAAAACCCTTATAACAAGTTCGCCAAGTTCACTTCGTTCGTTTCACTCACTGCGCGGGTCGTCGCTCCGCGCCGCCCCTTGCAATGGCGTTATGTTTACCTGAGCTAGTATGGAAATTTTACTTTTAATCCTAATACTGTTTGGCGGGCTAGATTTATTGACTGGCTTTTTGTCGCACAGCATTGGCAAGTACCTGTATGTCGATGTCCTAAAACAGAAGGTACAAGTTCCGCCACACAAAGGTGAAATCTTTCTTTTAAGGCTTATCGGCTTTTTAATATTGTTGGCAATTGTAGTTCTTGCTATTCGGTTGGTGTAATGGCATATGAAACATAACAAGAACAAACACACAGCGCTTACAGCGCTCGGACGCGCGCTACGCCCGCGCCCGTGTTACTGGCGTTATATGCCAACCGGGCTTCAGTGGAATATTTAATTTAGGAATTATATGTCAGCAAATATAGCAAGTAGACTTGAAACTGGGACACCATTTCTAAAGGATCTGATTGCAGATATTAATTCTGGTCAGATTAAGGTTCCTCAATTTCAGCGGCAGTTCGTCTGGAAAGAAGAACAAGCTCTGAAACTTCTTGATTCCATAGCGAGCAATTATCCTGTTGGAAGTTTGTTGCTTTGGCGAACAAAAAACTCATTGGCAGTTGAAAGAAATATAGGAGCATTTAAGCTTCCAGAAACTGATGATATGTCTCCCACGGACTATGTGCTGGATGGCCAGCAACGACTAACGGTAATTTACTCAGCTTTAGGTGCGTTAGAGGGGCAGGATGGATTTGATGCAGTTTATGATCTTGTTGATGAATGCTTTACGGAAGCCCCTGAAGAATTTAGCCAGACACAGTTTCCACTAAGAATAATTTACAACACCACTAAATTGCTTAACTTTAGATCAGGTCTGGTGAGTTATCCGAATGCTGATGAGCTCCAACGGAAATTAGATGGTCTAATAGACGTAATTACAAACTACCGAATACCAGTTGTTACACTTAAAGACTTAACTGTTGAAGAAGTGTGTCCAATATTCGAGAGGATCAACAGTTCAGGAACTAGGCTTTCAACATATGACTTAATGGTTGCTGCAACTTGGACTGAAAATTTTGACCTAAATGATGAAGCACAAAAGATAGCGATTTCTTTGAAGCCAAAAGGTTTCGATGATATTGATGGTAATACAGTTCTGAAGTGTCTATCTGCAATAAAGCACAAAGGAATAAAGAAAGAACAGGTATTGTCTCTTCGAAATCTGTCGAAAGAAGAAATGGATGCCCTGGTTGAAATTGCCAAATCCGCACTATTAAAGACTGTGGACCTTCTCAAAACAGAGTTTAAAATTTACAGCTGGGACTTTCTTCCTTATGAAGCAATCGCAATTGTACTGTCATATATTTATTCAAAAAGAAAGACATTAAGCCTAGAAGATATAAGGCGTGTTAGAGAATGGTTTTGGCTTAGTGCATTTTCTGAGCGATACAGGGGCGCGTCAGAATCTTTTGTTTCTCAAGATCTGGAGGCAATAGACTCATTTGTAGTAAATGGAGAAGACCCCAAAAAATCGTTTGGAAACATCCCTACCTCAGAAGCATTCAAAAGGCTGGCATTTAGAAGTAATAACTCTAGATCTAGGGCTCTAATAATATTACTTGCCTTAAGAGGGCCACGAAATATTACTAATGGAGCTCAAATTGATCCAGAGGTGGCGCTATCAAACTACAATAGCAAACAATTCCACCATATTTACCCCAAGGCTCATTTAAAACGGATTAAGGCGCCTGGAGAGCATAATAGTCTTGCAAATTTTTGTATGTTGGCAGCTTCAGAAAACAATGCGATAAGTGATGATCATCCGAATGATTATTTGCCGAGACTAATTTCTGAGTTGGGTGTCGAGGCAAAAAATGTATTTAGCTCGAACTATCTGCCTGATCCTGCTTCAGTAGATTACTCAACCCTTGAATATTCAGAGTTTCTAGATGAAAGAGCTAAATTGATGCTCCAAGATATTAGTAAACTTGCAAAAGGCGAGAGCATATAACAAGTAATGGCAGCGGACGCATAAATGCGCCGCTGCTTTAAGCGTTACTGAGATTTCATTTGCCAGGTCAAGTTTTATACATATAATGTATGTATGATTGATTTTGAATGGGATGACTCAAAAGCGACTTCAAATCTTGAGAAGCATAAGGTTTCGTTTGATGAAGCTCGCTCGGTTTTCTTCGATGAATATGCCCAGCAATTTTTTGATGCTCAGAATTCTGATGAAGAAGACAGATTCCTAATGCTCGGGAAAAGTTCAAAATCTAGAATACTTATCGTGGTTCATTGCGAACGAGATGATGGCTCAACTATCAGGATAATTTCGGCTCGTAAGGCTACAGCTAAGGAAAGAAAATTTTACTTAGGTCCTAAATTATGAAGAAAGAATACGATCTCTCAAAAATGAAGGTAAGGAAAAACCCTTATATTTCAAAGCTGAAGCGTCAAGTCACAATCAGAATGTCTGATGATGTTATCTCCTATTTCAAAGACATGTCTGAAGACACTGGTATTGCATACCAGAGTCTTATCAATTTGTACTTAAAGGATTGTGTTGAGAATGATCGGCGTCCTGACCTATCTTGGAAGTAGTACTCAGTAACAAGTTCAAATATGTTTGTGTGCCTATGGCACGCATGAACGCCGCTGGAAAGCGGCGCCAATATTAAAGGCGTTAGGTTTCGGACCTACCCATGAAAAATGAAAGTAATTTGGACATCCACTCCACCATACTTTCAGACACCGAAATACAGGTCAATAACAAGAAATAGCCGAATGCCCTTCCATCGTTAACGCTCTATGAGAACCTTGGAGAAGTAATGAAAGTTCGATATTGCTCAAGGCTGTTGATCGTCAATGAAAAAGATGAGCTTTTACTTTTTCAGTATCAGGATGAGCATAGGCCAGAACCGTTCTGGGCTACTGCGGGTGGTGAGCTAAAGAAGGGGGAATCAGTGCTGGACGCCGCTTCAAGAGAATTATATGAAGAAACGGGTTTGCGAAACTGTATTGGACCGTTATTGCTTGAGCGAGAAGCAGTCTTCGCAGTGGCCAGGTCAGTACCCGCGCTATGGAGAGAGAAGTATTACTTGGTAAATTGTTCCTCGCAAGAAGAGGTCTTCGCGGCAGAATGGACAGATGAAGAGAAATGTACGATTCAAAATTGGAAGTGGTGGACCCATTCTGAAATGAGATATGTGGATTCAGTTTTATTTAAGCCCGATTGTATCCCTGACTTATTGGAATCTATTCTGAGAAATAAGAAAAGTGCATAGTAAGGCGGTCAAGCTCATTTCCACGATGGAGTTTTAATTTTGTATTGCTTAGTAAATAACAACCATATTCGTTTCGACAATTTGCCGCGTCGTTAGTCACATATGACCTATATCAAGATATTTTTAAATATTAGTATAGGAGTGATTATTGCGGTATCGGGAGCCGTGGCGTTGTTTTCGATGCTAGCGATATTTAAGAATTTACCGTCAAGCACGAGCGAATTTTTAGTGAGTTCTTCAGCCTTTGCCGGTTCGTTAGTGTTGGCGTATTTTCTAAACAAGCCAAAGGAAGGCCCAGTTATAAAAGCTTTTTACAACACTAAATGGTGGTTAGGTTTATCTGTTTCTTTTGCACTTTTGGTTGGGTTTGCCTGTTTTCTGTTTGTGTCAAACCAAGAAGTCTTAAGCTTACCCATTCTGCCGGCAAAGGGCAGTGGATATACGACGCTTGGCGAATTAATAATTATGCTTATATCGTTCGCCTGCTTAGTTTTCCTCGGCAGAGCAGTTTGGCGATGCCCGAAATGCCAAGAGAGATTGCCGTTTCTGACAGAGGGTAAAACCTCTAAAGTTGGTTTGGGGATCAAAGTGTGCCCTAGTTGTAAAGTCAAAGTGGCAGATGCCTAATGTGGCTCAAGTTTCATTCCATCAGCAAGTTGAATCCGGAAAATGCTGCTCCACTCGCTACCAGGTTTACCTAAATCTTTTGGGTAGATTAAACACAGAGCAAATTTCGAGGTTTGAATCTCAGGAAGATATCGATGCAGTACGTTCATCGCAGGAATCCGATATTCAGCTAATAGATGATTGGCTGTTGTCATTTTCAACTGATCGTTTTCAGAAGGTGGCTATGATCGTGGCTGACGCACTTATGAAATCGGATGAGCAGCGCTTGTTAACCAACATACCTGATATCTTTTTTGGTATGCGAGTAGAGGCATTAGTTGAAAATCGTCTACTTCAAGGTGAAGGCGATTTATGCGATATGCGCTTAGGTGAGGTGCGTCTTGCCGAGTAAAACTTCCAAGTCATATGAAGAGCTACTCTAGGTGGAAAAGTTAAGTGGGCGTCCGACAACAATCAATTTTGAACGACCTAGGTTCAAAACGCTGGGATGGATGAGGTCACTACCTTCTGATAAACAAGTAAATGAAGATGTCTACTTTTGTCACGGAACTCCAAACAATGATTTAGTTTATTTGTTGGAAGATGTCAGTAGAGGTTATGCGTTGCTTCGTTCAGATAGTGAAATCATAGATTTACTTGCAGGTCAAAAATCAAAGCTAATATGCTGTGGTCATACTCATATTCCCAGGGCTGTAAGTTTGAGTAGTGGCCAGCTCATAGTGAATCCTGGAAGTGTTGGCTTGCAAGCATATACAGATGAAGACCCCGTGGTTCACTCTATGGAAAACTATAATTATCATGCGTCATATTCGATTGTTGAAAAAATACGCTCTGAATGGGTAGTTCAAAATATCAAAGTTCCTTATGATTATCAGAGCGCTGTAACTGAAAGTAAAAAAAGAAACCGCAACGATTGGGTTCATTTTTTGTCAACGGGAAGACGGATATAGCCAGTCATTCAAAAGGACAAAAAGCAGTTGGCTTTTGCTTCTTCGTCGCTAATTTTAGCCAATAATTTTTTGCCTCTTAATGAAGCATTATGAACCAATGAGGAGAGCCACATGAATAAAAATATAATACTAGTACTATTACTTTGCAATTTAAGCGCTTGTGGAGTTGGCGGTGGGGATAACGGTTCAGACTTTAATGGCATGCCGGTGATACAAAACGTGCGAGTGCTTGAGCAGGTAACTGACGAGAACGCACCGGTGCATTTGTTGAGGTATGTCACCTCTATAACGGTGGAAGAAGTTATTGCTTTTTATAAAGAGGAATATCGAGAGCCTCTAAGTATCAAAGAATATGAGGGAACTACAGTACTATCTTATAAGAACGGGGAAAAAAACATTAAAGTACAACTCAGTTCAGCACCAAATGGAACAGATGTTTATCTAATGTACGAACAGTAAAAATCGTAACAAGTTGCTCGGCTTTCATGCGAGCTTTATGCGTCGACCGAGAGAGTTAGAAAATGAGCCTAAACCTATATCTAAAGACGGATAAGTTTAAGAACAATATGGGAATGCTAATGTATTTCCGAGATGAGCTCTCCAAGCTTGGGTATAAGCTGGGTAGCCCGGTTGACGAAGATTGCATGTGCTCTATTGAGTGTATAATCGATAATGAAGTAATTACACTTTTTATGGGTAAAAACGACGAAGAATCCTCTCCTCCAATTTGGCAAATATGGCCGGAGCAAAACGTTTCGATTCTGAAGAAATTATTCAGTAAGGCGGACAAAGCTCCCGAGGTGAAAGCCAAAGCACTAATCGAGCAGATCGCTCAAGGGATAGCGGGAGTTGATGGGGTTGAGTGGGCTATATAACTAGGCAAAACACTATTTCCATCATGCGTTGGTGTTTGCGGCGAATGGCAACTTTCGTACTACGAACAGACAAGAAAAGTGAACTATGAATAAGTTAAAACTTTATGTATTTGCGCTTGTGATAAGTACGACTGCGCTAGCGTCAAAAGCTGAGGATTACAAAGTTATAGCCAAGGATAATATAGAGTGGGGTTTGCTTAATCCTCTCAGGGGTGATGCAAGCCCCAGAGCAGCGAACCTATGGGGAGATCGTACCCAAGATATAGCAACCGGTATGCTGGTGAAATTTAAGAAAGGGTTCTCTTCGCCGCCACATATTCACAACATCAGTTACCGTGGCGTCGTGATTGAAGGATTCCTGCATAACGACGACCCCGCAGCAGAGAAAATGTGGCTATCAACGGGTTCATTTTGGACGCAACCAGCGGGCGAAACCCATATCACAGCGGCGAACGGGCAAGACAACTTAATCTACCTAGAAATTGACAGCGGTCCCTATCTTGTTCTTTCTGATGATAAGGCGTTCGATAATGGGGAGCGCCCAATTAACGTAGACGAGCGTAACTTGATTTGGCTCGATACTAAAGATGTGAAGTGGCTAAAGAAAAACCAGGCACAAATAGCGTACTTATGGGGGGCGCCTCAGTCGGCCAATGGCAGCTTTGTCAAACTTCCAACTGGCTTCAAAGGCACGATCGAAAACGATCAAGGGTTAAAGGCTGTAGTGGTAAGAGGTAAAGCGTTTCATCAGTGGAATAACGAGAAAAAGAAAACCGAGCTATCACCAAGTAGTTTCTTTAGATCTGAAGCTAAAGGTAAGCATAAAATAAATGTTGAGAATGCAGTAGTTCTCTACATAAACTCAAACGGAAGGTATATCGTTGAGTAGCTATCACAAGGTTAACAACTATTGCACACTTCGAGCGCTCAGACGCGTATAAATCGCCCGCGCACTTTAAAGGCGTTGGTGATACGCAGGAATAATGGTTATTCTTAAAGTAGAAAGATACCTAACGAAGCATGAAAAGGTCACCACACTAACAGGTTGGCTTTTTCGTCTATTGGTGTAACGCTAATTTCTCGAGATTATATATATGGCTACTCAACTGAATGGCGGCTGTTTGTGCGGCGCAGTTAAATTTACATTGGATGATACCTTTAATGCTTTTTATCAATGTCATTGTAGGCAGTGCCAGCAACTAACTGGCTCTGCATTTGCGTCAAACCTGTTTACCGACCCTGATAATATCGAATGGACCCAAGGTACTAATAGCATCAAAAATTATGAACATCCGACTAGGGAGTTTTCAAAGTCATTCTGCGTTTCTTGTGGTTCAGCAGTTCCTTTTCTAAACAAATCTCGAAGTTCGCTAATTGTTCCGGCAGGTTCGCTAAATCGATTCCCAGAAATACGACCGCAAGCAAATATATTTACTTCTGAACAAGCTTGTTGGTTGCAGCCTGGTTTACACGCTAAAGAATTCACAGGCTTTCCTGAATAGAGGTGCAAATAGTCAACAAGTTTGTAAGGTACCCCGAACTATCGATGTGGCAAGAAACTGGCATTAAGAAATTGTATTTGGTGATCATAAGTCGATCCCCATGCCGCCCGGTGCTAAAACTAGGAATATGCAATTGATGATGTTGGGCAACACCAATACAACTTACTGGAGATAAAGTTTTCGAGATTGGGTTGAGCGAGATACTCTTCTTAATGGTGTCGACACAGTCTTATAGTTTGTCGGAGAAAACCTGTTAAAACATAACAACCCAAAGTTCGTAAAACGGAGATAAAAATGACGGAGGATTTGAAAAGGTTGTTTAACGAATACGCTAACAGAGCTAACAGTGACGTGCGAATAGATACCTGTCTATTTTTAGAGGCTGATAAGTAACAATGGATGTCGTTTACGAAATATGTGGGGACGAATGTTATTACGTCGAAGGCTTTAAACGGTATCGAAAAACTAAACCGTTGCGTCACGTATTCTTACTGATTAAGCTGCTTGGTTTGACCTTATTCTCATTTCTAATATGGGTTTTGATTTCCGAGAAGGTTTTTAGTTTTGCTGCAATAATCTTTGCGATGTGTCTGATTATTGTGTTTAGTTACAAAATTGACCACTTAGTTATAAAAAGAAACGTGCGTAATTCTCCATACGGAAACGAAGACGCAGTCTTGACCTTCTCTGAACACGGTCTCTATTCAAAGAGTGATAAGGCTGAGGTTAAACTCGGGTGGGATGTGTTTACAAAAGCAATCAGAGTCAAAGACGGCTTTCTTTTGTTTCAAGGACCAAAGCACTATAATTGGCTGCCGGATAACAAGCTCACTAATCATGCACAACTAGATCAAATACGAGAGCTATTTGAAAAAAACGTATAACAAGTTCACTCCGCTCATTCCTCAGGTCCCTGCGAGATCACGCTAGTAGTTTGGTGCGGAGTAATTAGTAGAAATAAGATCTTTATGAAGCCATCAAGCGCGGTTGAAAACGCCCTCAATGTTTCGCTCCCTAAAAAGTACTGCAACCTTATTGATGATGAAAATGCCGATAAACTATATGACAGATTCACCACCTACATTGATACGGATGTTGTTTCCATCATTGAATCTAACCGGGGTTATATCTTAGAAAGAGACAGTATCGATGATCTAGATGATGGTACTTTTTGGGGTAGTTTGAAGCGGCTGTTTATCCACGGATCGAGAAAGAATCTGCTCAAGCAAAGGCAAAGTATGTTTACAGAGTGGATCGAGCCTAGGCACTTTATCATTGGTGGAGACTACGGTGAGGGGATGTATTTTATAAAGCTTGATGATCCTGAATGCCATGTTTATCGCTTTGATTTAGAAACAGGCAAGACAAGGAAGAAGCCTTATGGTTTGAGCAAATATATCAATTACTTAGATGAACTTTCCCAAAAAAACACATAACATAGCGTATCACGCTAGGCCACCAAGACTATCACGATGTTGTTTGTTTGGTGTTGCCACGTTAAGCTATTAAAAACCCTGACTACATTGCGGCCTGCTGAAGCAATGTTAAATCTACCTATGAGACTCATCTATACATTCGCTACCATATCCAACAACGTTTAAGTCTATTGATCTAGAGATCTGCATGCGCAATAAGTGGTGCCGTTGTTTGGCCAAAGCTTTGCTCTGCTTCGGCCTAATTTACACAAGTTTTTTGGTGACTAGATAGCTACGTTTCACTGCCACGAAAAAGAAGGCTCATAACCAGTAATTCAATTAACCCCCACCATGACCGGACAGCCACACGCCGTTTGGCGTTGCCTACAACTGTGGTTTTAGGTGTCAAGGCAAATATAGAGTAAACTCAATGCTACAGTTTTTTCGAGTTGTAAGCCTGATAGAAGGATTGTCTTATCTTCTTATATTGTGTGTCACGCTTGGTGTTATAAATAGGGAACTTGTTTTTTATCTTGGCATGGGGCATGGCATTCTGTTTTTGTTATATCTGTCCCTGTCGGCAGTAGTTTCACATAAACAATCTTGGCCTATTGTTATTTGGCTTTTGGTCATTGTTGCTTCGGTCATCCCTTTTGCTTTTATTCCTGTGGAGATTTTCATCAAAAGGGAGCTAGCTAAAATCGAGTCCAGCACATAACAGTTCGCTAAGTTTCTGGTCCAGATTAGGTGACTATTTGGCGTAAGAAATGGATGGCGCAGGAAATGTCGCGAACCAGTTTTGAGTCTACTAGTAGGACCTCTCATCACGTCCCCAAATGGTTACACCCTGCATTTGGGTAAATAGGTATGCGGCGCGCTGGACTAAAGGCTGGCTAAAAGTAAAAAGCCTCGAACCGATATTTGGGTGTTAATCTGCAGCGAGAACACAATGGAACATAAATCTGTATTCGTAATCCTAATCATCTTAATCTCAACAATGGGTACATTTATCGTGATCAATATGGTGCCCAACGCTCCGGGATTTATCGCGTATTTGGGATTTACCCGTGAAGGGTCTGGAACGCTATTAAGTTGGTTTTTGGCCATGGTTGTAACCGTTCTATATTGTTACGGTGCGGCCTCAATTTCTGACGTAAAGCAGTATATGTTTAAGTTGGATTTTCTGAAGTTTGTTGCCGTTGTTGGAGCGGTATGTGCTGGGATCGTTGAAGAACTGGTTTTTAGAAAGTGGGTGATGGATTACCTAGCTGGCGAAGATTTTTCTATCGCTATTCAGATCGTGGTATCTGGTTTGCTCTTTGGCGCTGCGCACTTAATTTGGGGAGTCAGGAATATTAAAGCCGGTATCAATGCAGCCATATCAACGAGTCTATTAGGCTTAGCTTTGGGGGTTGTTTACTGGGTTGGCGATCGTAGTTTAGCTCCATGTATAGCGGCTCACTTTGTCATCTCAGCATTGATAGAGCCAGGTCTCTTGATTTCAGCTCAACAAGATAAATTAGGTTATTGGGCTGAAAAAAGTGATGATCAGATCAAAGTGGACTAATCAAGCTCGCCTTGTAATGTCGTGTTCGCGACGATCGTTCCGCCCGATATTCCTGTACGATTATGCTTATGTGTATTCAAAATAAAACAATGCGAGGTCAAAGCATTCAATGACTTGCACGCCCGCACTGCATCGATTTTGTGATTGCCAGTTGTGTGTTTCGTGGTCTTTGGTTATTGGCTTTCTTTCGTTGCTTTAAAACAAGGAGAAATTCCAAATGAGAAAGTATTTGACTGTTCTTGCGATGACCCTATTTTTATCAGGTTGTGCGGAGCCGCTTCCTGAAGAACGCCGAGATTACGTCGGGCAGTGGCAAGGTACTGGCATGGAGTTGTTGATTCTGAAGGATGGCACGGTTGCGTATGAGCGCATCAAGGGGGGCGGTTCCACCTCAGTTAACGCGCCATTAAAGGAGTTTGTTGGTGATGATTTCACGGTCGGTATTCTATTTATGACAACAACATTTGATGTTTCTTCCCCACCGCATGAAGTTGACGGGGTCTGGAAAATGACAGTGGATGGGGTAGAACTTACGAGAGTCAGTGAATAAATACATAGCCAGCAGAGTCAGCGTCGATTTAACGGTATTGTACGGTTGAGTCGATGCCGCGTTCGGTATTATGTGCAATCTTTGAAAATGAAAATAGAGATCGCCGGCCCAGTTTTTAAGTGTGCAGAAGATGAAAAGGTTTTCTTTTCGCGCGTCTGTTCTTTGCCCGGTTATGACAGCGTTGTTGGCAAGGGGCGAAATTTGTGCATATTACTCAAAAGCAGCCGTGAAGGCAGTGTGTGCGATGAGCTATCAGATATTTGTGACATGTGGAACACCACCTACCGAGTGTTAGAGATATGATGCAGTCACTGTCTTTAAACGCTCGACTTAAACAGCGTGCTCCAAGCATTACTCCGCATGTCCTTGTAACGAGTGTAGTAACACGAAGCCATGCGAAGATGATGATTTTAAGTTGTTTTTTATGTTGCTTTGGTAATGAGCAACTGACAGGGATCTTAATTCGCAGGGAAGCTGTGTAAATAGATTAACGACAAGCTGGTACAAACAAGTGGTGACTCCAATACGTACCACACAATCAAACGCAGTCGGCACTGTAATTTGTCCGGTAGACTAATAAAACAGAACTATAGAGGAGATAGGCATGGGCTTTAACCGGTATTACGCAATCGTTGGTCTGATCGCGGCATCCGTTTTTTCATGTGTGACCGCAGCGCAGGTGGTCGGCGAAACGCAAAGAATAGCTACTCAACCTTCAGGTGAAGTGCGAGACGCAACAGGTAATACGGCACTGAGGGTCACGGTATGGTACCCGGCGAAGTCCGACTCGATTGTAGAGCCAGTGGTGATTGGGCCACCACAAGACCCACTGTTCGTGGTGGGCTCAGTAAGCTTTAATGCCCCGATCATGACCAGTTCAGATAGCTCAGGGCGTCGCCCAGTCATTTTGTTATCGCATGGTTTTGGTGGAACAGCTCGAATGATGGGTTGGTTTGCAACTGCGATGGCTAAAGAAGGATTTATTGTCATTTCTGTCGATCATCCGGGTAACAATGGCGGTGATGAAATGACGATTGAAGGTGGCATTCTTTGGTGGGAAAGAGCCGTGGATTTAAGACTGGCGTTTGAAAGAATACAACGAGATGAAGTGTTGGGTCCTCATATTGACCCTGAGCGGGTTGGCGTTGCGGGGTTTTCCGCCGGTGGGTTTACCGCATTGCTGCTGGGCGGCGCACAGGTTGATCGAGCGCACTTTGCGGAATTTTGCCAGAAAAACCCAGGTGATGGTGTTTGTCGACCGCAAGTAGAGTTCTCAATTACTGAGCCTGATATGCAAAACGTGGTTCAGGACCCACGGGTAGCAGACTACTTTGCTCAGTCTCAAAACGACTATTCGATTCCATCTGCAAAAGCAGTCTTCGTTATGGCGCCGGCCTTGGTCCAAGCAACTTCCCCCAAGAGCCTGAAAGCCATATCGATACCGGTTTCGATCATTGCCGGTGAAGCGGATGCAGTAGCACCAGCCGAGACGAATGCCTTGGTCGCTGCGAAATTGGTACCCGAGTCTGATATCACCATGCTGCCTGACGCGGGACATTATGTATTTCTTTCAGTTTGCACGCCCAACGGTAAAAAGCTGGTACCAGTGTGTGCTCAAACTGGGGAGCAATCGTATGCGCACTCGATGGCCATCTCGCAAGCTCGGAAGCTATTTACCAAACGCTTGGCAAAGCCGTAAGTACCAGATTAGTTTCACTCCGTGAGCGACTATGCCCATGCGCAGTGAATTTATTTTCTATTTGGGCTTGCTGAGATCAACAACTGGTAGCATTAGGCTTTCCAGTAGCCTGATGCGTAAGTTTGTTGACGCGAGTACCCTGGCATCCTTTTTACGTACTTTTTAATCGCTTTCATCTGGCTGCTTTCCGCAGCAATAAAGATCGCAGGTTCGCCTTCCAACCAGGGTGTATTTTGAACTGCGTTCAGCAATCGATTTGTGGTTAGGTCCGGATTAATTACCCAGTTGATATTCACGTCTTTAGGGTAATTGATACGCTGCTTGTCTTGCGCGGTTGGAACCTGTAGGTGCGCGGTGCCTTTAGCGTCTCTTGGCAGTTTTTCTAACACCGCAGCCGCGGCTGGCAGTGCCGTCAGATCGGCAACTAGTAAATGCCAGTCTGCCGCGTAATTTGTGTGTTTCGTATCGCCAGGCCCAGCAATACCGAGGTAATCCCCGACCTGGGCCCTACCCGCCCAGTCCGTGCCTAACCCTTTGTGATCATTCACTGCAAAGTCGACCGTCAATGTCTTGGTTTGATCATTGAAGGCGCGGACGGTGTATGAGCGCATCCATTTTTTGAAGCCCGGATATATTCCGAGCTTAGGGATAGTTTGACCTGGTTGCGGAAAAATGGCTTTAAAATGAGCGCTTTCTTGGTCGGGAGGAAAGTCGTTTAAATCCTCGCCAGTTAATGTAATTCGGCGCATATGTGGCCCCAAATCTTCTATTTGTGCAACTTGTGTCATTCGCATTTTCATAGAAACAGTACCTGATATTAGCTTTTCATGAAGGTTTGCTGCTTAAGCGTAATTGCCAACGTCATACCCAGTACGATTACTGGATCTTGCGTAAAGGTAACAACAAGGTTTTGCCTGTACGCCACTGCAAATCGACCAAACTCGGAGATGTCCAAATGCGTAGCCGCTGTACTTGCGGCCATCATGGAATTCCAAAATCAATGCCGTTCAACTATAGTTGATAATATCTACTATAATTTAATGTGGTTGATATTGTCAACCAAATTCCAAAAAGGGAGTTATTCGTGGCAGACATTAGTGCGATTGAGTCAGTTCGTTGTTTGGCCCATGCTGTTAAAAAACACCTCGCTATTCAGCTAGAAATACAAGCATTAGGACTTGTTCCAATGCAAGTAAGGGTAATGAAAATAGTCCATCGGCGTTCGCATTGCACGGCGTTGGATGTCGCCAGCGTAATACAAAGAGACAAGGCTCAAATCACACGCTTGATCAGCGGTCTGATTGATCTTGGGTTGATTGAAAAAGTTCCTAACCCGCAGGATAAACGGAGCCAGTTTTTACTGCTAACGCCAACGGGGGAGAAAATGCAGGCAAGTTTATCTAAACTTACTAGCAGAGTAGAACACTCTATGACGGCAGGAATAGCTGAGGGTGACATGCATACCTTCTTCGTTGTAGCCCAGCAGATGCTTAAGAATTTAGAACAAAGCCAGGAGTAGGCGCTGAGGAGCCCAGGTTCCCCCCCGGGTTTTTCGGGGATTATTGATGGTAATAAATGACCTCATTTCGCATTGAGGCTTAATAAGGTAGTCGCCTCAAGGTGGGTTCCGCTGGCTATTTCTGGCGCCAAACTTGGCGAACTCACATAGCAGTTTTGCTAATTCACTAATACACCGCCTATATGTTCGCTGAAAACTATCAAAGTCTTGCAATTAATCGATTAGATTAATCGTTGGGTTTGGCGGATACTGAATGGTATAGGCCCACGTGGCTCGTACTAGCATGATCGAATGACGATCGGGAGAGAACCAATGTCTGACAAAAAATGCCCTGTGATGCACGGTGGTGCAACCAAAAGCAACACGTCCAATATGGCGTGGTGGCCAAAGGCGCTAAACCTTAATATTTTGCATCAGCACGACACTAAAACGAATCCGCTTGGGGCTGAGTTTAATTATCGCGATGAAGTAAAAAAGCTAGACTTCGTCGCGCTCAAACAAGACCTACTGGCATTGATAACCGATAGCCAAGATTGGTGGCCGGCCGACTGGGGGCATTACGGTGGCCTGATGATTCGCTTGTCCTGGCACGCTGCTGGCACCTATCGCGTTGCAGATGGTCGCGGTGGAGCGGCTACGGGTAACCAACGTTTTGCACCGATTAACTCCTGGCCAGACAACGTGAACTTGGATAAAGCGCGTCGCCTCTTATGGCCGATCAAGAAAAAGTACGGTAATAAGCTTAGTTGGGCTGATCTGACCGCCTATGCTGGCACCATTGCCTATGAGTCAATGGGCTTGAAACCGTTTGGCTTTGCCTTCGGCCGCGAAGATATTTGGCACCCTGAAATCGACACCTACTGGGGTTCGGAAAAAGAATGGCTGGCGCCCAGTGGCAGTGAGGGAAGTCGCTATTCTGGAGAACGTGACTTGGAAAACCCGTTGGCGGCTGTGATGATGGGTTTAATCTATGTTAACCCGGAAGGTGTGGATGGCAACCCTGATCCCTTAAAAACTGCACAGGATGTACGCGTAACGTTTGAACGCATGGCCATGAATGATGAAGAAACCGTCGCCCTGACGGCCGGCGGTCATACCGTCGGCAAGTGTCATGGTAATGGCGATGTCGGTTTGCTGAGTGCTGATCCGGAAGGTGGCGAACTCGAAGACCAGGGTTTTGGCTGGTTGAACAAAACCAAGCGCGGTATTGGCCGCGATTCGGTAACCAGCGGGATCGAAGGCGCATGGACGACACATCCAACTCAATGGGACAACGGCTATTTTCAGCTTCTACTCAACTACGAGTGGGAACTCAAAAAAAGCCCCGCAGGTGCGTGGCAATGGGAGCCCATTGACATCAAAGAAGAAGACAAGCCGGTCGATGCCGAAGATCCGTCAAAACGTAATAACCCAATCATGACCGATGCGGATATGGCGATGAAAATGGACCCGGAGTACCGCAAGATTTCTGAGCGTTTTTATCAAGACCCAGCGTACTTCTCAGACGTTTTTGCCCGAGCATGGTTCAAGCTTACCCATCGCGACATGGGACCGAAGCCACGCTATATTGGTCCAGAAGTACCACAAGAAGACTTGATCTGGCAAGACCCTGTGCCGGCGGGTAATACGGATTATGATGTCGAGAAACTTAAAGCCAAAATCGCGGCGAGTGGATTGCGCCTGAGCGACATGGTCGCCACAGCTTGGGACAGTGCGCGCACTTTCCGTGGTTCCGACAAGCGTGGCGGCGCAAATGGTGCTCGGATTCGCCTGGCACCGCAGAAGGACTGGGTTGGTAATGAACCCGAACGCCTGTCTAGTGTGCTTAGGATTCTTGAGCCGATTGCGGCCGAGAGCGGCGCGAGTGTTGCGGATGTCATTGTATTGGCGGGAAATTTAGGTGTGGAACAAGCGGCTAAAGCCGCTGGATTCGATGTCAATGTGCCGTTCACGCCAGGTCGTGGTGACGCAACACCTGAAATGACCGACGCGGATTCCTTCGCCGACCTAGAACCACTTCATGATGGTTACCGAAACTGGTCAAAGAAAGACTACGTGGTGAGTGCCGAAGAGTTGTTGTTGGACCGCAGTCAACTCATGGGCCTGACCGCGCCGGAAATGACGGTGTTGGTCGGTGGAATGCGAGTAATTGGCGCTAACTACGGCAGGACTAAGCACGGCGTTTTCACTGACCGCGAAGGTGTGTTGAGTAACGATTTTTTCGTCAACCTGACGGACATGAATTACACATGGATACCTACTGGCGCCAATTTATACGAAATCCGCGAACGCGGGACCGACACTGTTAAGTGGACTGCAACACGGGTTGATCTGGTGTTCGGTTCTAACTCGATTTTGCGTGCCTATGCCGAGGTGTATGCGCAGGATGACAACCGGGAAAAATTTGTAAAGGACTTCATTTCCGCGTGGACTAAGGTGATGAACTCGGATCGCTTTGACCAAAACTGATTACGTAAATCCTCGCGCCGCGAATAAGCGGCGTGAGGTCAGTGGATTGCCGACTGGACATTCAACGCAGCGTGCACCATCGACAACAACTCGGTTTGTCTAAAACCACCTGATTCATATATAGTTTAGGCGGCGCCTAAATGGCAATAAAGTAGATTCACCACTGGACAACCTAGGAGCTGGTCTATGCAGTGCTTTCAACATCAAGCAATCAATGCGGTGGGGCTCTGCAAGTCCTGTCTAAAAGGAGTTTGTCAAGAATGTGCGACTGAAGTGCCTACTGGCCTCGTGTGCAGTTCTGCATGCGCGGATCATGCAGCAGAGATGCAGGAAATGCATGTGCGGGGTTTGAAGATATATGGAATTGGCCAATACCATTCAAAAATGCCATCAACAGGCGTACTGGTTTGGTTTCTTTTGTCTATGGCGATGTGGGTTTCTTTTTTTCACACCTATATTCAAAGCGATTATGTCAACGTTGGCAGTTTAACCGTCGCCGCAATATTTACCGTCATTCTGCTTGTGGCGTGGTTTTCTGCGCGTCGGACAGGCATAAAATGTTAGGCATGCATGTCCGCTTCGTAGTGCAGAATGTTGATATCGAGTCAGGCAGGCGACAAGGTGTTTTTCAAGCCATGTCGGATTTAGAGTATGCGGGCTCACTATTGCCGCACGAGCAATCGAGTTATGACGACATTTATGAATGGTTTCGTTATAACCTTAAAAAGCCAACATCCTTTTCAAGATCAACTAAGCCCCACTCTAAGAATGTCGCGCTTAGTTGGTTTAAGGATAGTGCAACGGAGCACATCGCTAAACTGAGAGAGTTGGTGGTAATCCTCGATCATCATGGATTGCAAACGGCGATGCTTCGAACTGAAAGACCTGGATACATCGTCTACGAAGACCCACACCAAGTCGCCGCTGAACCATTTAACGACACCGAAACATAGACGCACAATGGTTGATTTGACGAAAAGCTTGTCGTTGCCCCAATTCGCTTTAACACGGGCGTACAATTTTCGTAACAGTGGGGACCGCACTGAGTGTCATGATCCGCAGCCATCTAGGGATCACCAGAGTAAACCACAATGCCGGATTGGGTTTTTATAATTTTACTTACAGCGGGCGCTGGGGCGTGTATTCCGGTTGGTGGGCTAATCGCCACGGTTACGCATTTTCGCCCTGCGTGGCTTGAGCACGAATTCCGTCACTTTGTAATTGCATTTGGCGGCGGTTTGCTGCTCGGTGCCGTATCGGTCGTCTTGGTACCACAAGGCCTTGAGAGCATGGCGCATTCCACGTCGGGTGTTCCAATCATGTTTCTAGGAGCGTTGGTGTTTTTTGCCTTTGAGCGTCACTTGGGATTGAAACGAAGAGAGTCACCGCAGTTGATGGGCATGGTGTTGGACTACGTGCCAGAAGCCATCGCATTGGGTGGTTTGGTGGCAACAGGGTCGCCAATGGCGTTGTTACTCGCCTCGTTGATCGGGCTGCAAAATTTGCCGGAGGGATTCAATTCGTTTCGTGAATTGAACGGTGCCAAACACGGCAGTACCTCAAAAACGTTAACCACGATGGTGTTGCTGGTGCCCTTGGGACCGATTGCCGGGCTGTTGGGGTTTTATGTGCTGGCGGATTACCTGGCGATATTGGGGGCGATCATGTTGTTTGCCTCAGGCGGCATCATCTATTTGATTTTCCAGGACATAGCACCGCAATCGCGTCTCGAGAAGCATTGGGCCCCACCAATCGGCGCTGTTTGTGGTTTTTGTCTGGCGTTGTATGGTGAAATGTTAGTTCAGCTTGCGTAGGCGTCGTCACTTCTGCATTCATTTTGACCGATTGGTAGCGCCTGCTTAGACTCGTTCCGATGAAAAAATACCAGTCAGCAGACCTGCTCATTGATCCTTCGCTACGCACCGTTCATCGCGCTGGCGAGCTCATGACGCTGTCACCACTAACGTTTGATCTACTGTTGGCGTTGATTCAGCGCGCACCAGCCACGGCGGATAGCGATGACTTATTAACTCAAGTGTGGTCTGAGCAGGTGGTCGGCCCAGAAACGCTGACCCAACGTGTGGCGATACTACGAAAGCAGCTGGCATTGGATGGCCACCCTACCACGTACATTGAGTCGGTGCGTTCACGTGGGTACCGATGGATACCGGCAGTTGAGTTGGTGGACGATGCCAACCCCGTAGTACGTAAACCCAGTTTAGGGCGAAATGATCTGATCGCAGTAGTCGGATTGATGATCTGCGCTGTTGTTGCGTACGCGTATTCGAGTCGAGAGCCACAAGGCGTCAGAATTGGTGCACCAGCTTTGTCGCTGAATGAAGCAGCACTTGCTCAGGCTTGGCGTTACTACGATCAATTTGATGCCAAGGGCAATGGTCTGGCTCGTAATTTATTTGCTCGTGTGTTGGCTGAAACACCCGATAGTGTTGAGGCCTTGGTTGGGTTGAGTGCGACTTACTCGCAGGAAGTCACAAAGTTTAACGGTAACCGACAAACGCTAGATCAAGCGCGCGTACTCGCACAGCGCGCAGTTCAACTCGAGCCAGAGTCTGCAACGGCCCTTTGGGCGCTTGGCTTTTCCTTGGACGCAGCTGGCGAGCTGGATGCGGCTATTTCAGCTTACCAACAATCTTTGCTGTCTGACCCTGAAAATTCGCGGGTAGCTGGTAGTCTCGCGTACTTATTTAGCGTTAAAGGTGACTTGGCCAACGCAATGAAAACCGGTCTCTTGGTTCTTGATTCAGATGCACACTATCGCTATCTGCAACTCGCACATACGCTGCGTCTATTGCAGTTCGATCTGCTGGCAGAACATTGGTATACGGTCGCCGATGAGTTGAACCCGGATAGCGTGTTTGCGGCCAAATCACGCGCCGAGTTTCTCTACGTTATTGGTCGATTGGAAAGCGCGGATCAGTTAGCGGAAGAAGCAATTGCGCGGGGAGTGAATCGACCGGAACTGCACCTGATCCGTGCCATGGTGTCTTGGGACGCGGGTGAACACGGCGCGGCTATGGCGCGACTAGACGCGATCCTGCCAGCGTTTGCGCAGCGGTTGGATCTTCAAGTTTGGCGGTACTGGTTCACCGCGCAGTTGTTACCCGGATCTAAACCGAATTCGAGTTTGGGACTAGAAAGCCTGGCAGATGAGAGGCCGGTCTGGCCGAGTGCTTGGATCGATATAGCGGTTTACCATATGGCGAAACAAGATGCGGATACGGCCATCCGTGCGTTGCAGCAAGCGGTCGAACTTGGTTATCGCGACATCGGGCTTTTACGGCGTCTTGCCCCCTTTCGTCCGCTCCACCAAACACCACAGTTTCAGCAGTTGATGGACACGCTACAAAACCAGATCAATGCCGAGCGGCAGTCAGTCATTCGCGCAGACTGGCTGCCGGCTGGCTTTTTGGATATCACGAAGACTATTGAGGATTGACTTGTGGTGGCATCGCCAGCGCTGGGAGTATGTGCTCGGCGAAAATAGCTTGTGACTGAGTGTGCATATACGGCGTGTTGTACGCGGTCGACGTAATTAGAACAACCGCATTTAAACGTGGCACCACAAACAAGTAGTTACCGCCATTACCCGATGCCGCATAGGCGATGATTTTTTCACCATTCTTCTCAAATTCAAATATCCACCATAGATAGCCGTAATCGATATTCCGGTCCGGCATAGCGGTGACGCGTCGGGTCAGCATGTCATCTACCCAGTCGGCGGGTATCACCTGCTGCTCTTGATATTCTCCACGGTCCAGTATTAATTGTCCGAGCTTGATTAAGTCTTGTGAGCGAAACCGTGCACCGCCGCCGCCTTGAACAATGCCGAGCGGCGAGCGTGGCCAGTAGACCTGCGTAATACCGAGCGGGTCCAGCAGATGCTGCTGCGCAAATTGATCCAGGTGCTGTTTACTTTGTCGCTCAATCGCCGCACCGACCAGAAACACACCGCCTGTGCAGTAAGAAAAACTGCGACCGAACGGTAATTCATGATCCGGAGTGCCCCAGGGTGGCGTGCCACGCTCGGGCAGGTCGAGTACAAATTGCACCCAGTCCTTGCGCAAATACATGCGTTCCTCGTTGCCAGCAGAGAAGTGTGCCATGTCATTGCATTCCAACGGCGAGCTCATCATCAGTAGATCTGCGAATGCCATGTCTGTCTTTGCTGGAAACGGGTTCTGCATCGGTAACTTGTCTTTGAATATGGGCAGTACTTGCTGGTCGACAGATTCAAACAGTCCTAGAGCAATAGCTTGACCAAAGAGTATGGCAGTGATGGATTTGCTGGCTGAGCGAATATCGTGTAGCTGGTCGGCATCACTTTGGTTGAAGTACTGCTCGTACTGAAGTTTGTTCTGCTGTTGCACAAGTACACTGCTAATGGACTTAAATTCTTTAGAGGCAATCTTTTGTTCGAGTTCTGTGAGCTGTGGGTCCGCTTGTGCAAGCTGAGTAACTATGAGGCCGAATATGGTGGCGAGTAAAACGCGTTGTTGGGTTGTCATACCGTTTACGATTCTAGGATTGGGTTGATCGAGTTATCAGCATGGCTACTCGCATTGTTGGGTGCCTGACGCTTGGCTAAAGAAAGCTAAAGATTTCTAAAGTTTGGCTGGTTTCAGGTGTTGCCTGATGCGATGAACCGTCATGCAATTGTTCTTAACGCATCTTTCGTTGCCAAATATTTGACCATTTGTCTAACATTTTGGTAAGACTGTTGATGGGGGGAGCTGCAGTACGTTCCCGTACCCAAATAACAAAAACCATTTTTGGAGGAGCACAGTGATTTCTAAATTGAAAATTACTAAATACATTTTGGCATTTGCCTTAATGATCAGCAGTGGATCAGCACTCTCGGTAACTGGGGTTGCCCTGGTGCACGGAACCGGTGCACAAACAAACGCCTACGATGACTATTGGGAATCTGGCATGGTGGAGTCGATCCGACTTGGCCTGGCAGACAGCAATAATCTGCTTGTGGTGAATTGTGATTTCGAAGAGTACATGTGGGATGCCGCATCATCGGGTTGTTTGGCCACTCAGCTGTATAACTTTATCAACGCCCGTAATATTGACGACCTTGTGGTTATTACCCATTCCAACGGGGGTAACGTGATGCGCTGGATACTGTCCAATCCTACTTGGGACAGTCGCTATCCAACCATCATCAACTCAGTGCGTTGGGTGAATGCAATTGGCACCACCAGCGCAGGAACACCACTGGCGGATGCGGTAATGTCAGGCAACGTTTTCGAAGCGTCCTTAGGTTGGCTACTCGGATATCAGTCAGACGCGGTGCGTATGCAGCAGACCAGCTGGATGGACTACTACAACACCAATTGGCTACTCGGTACCGCCGGTCGGCCCACGCTGCCGGTTGGCTTTTGGAACATCGTTGGCTCAGATGTCGAGACCGCCGTGTGGGATTCAGACAGCTATTGCGGAGGTTACACCTTAAACCTCGGCCTTGAAATTACCAAAGCATGGCTGAACAGTTGTGCTGACGGATTCGTCGATTGTACCTCGCAGAACGCAGCGGGTTCTTTGTGGTTTTATGACACCACATACACCGCTGGTGGTGAACCTTTGAGTCACAACCAGAGTCGTCGCCAATGCTTTAATCTCGACGTCATTCTACGTAACGATCTGTAAGGAGAACCATCATGAAAAAGTCAAACCTCGTATTGGTCGCTTGCGTACTCACGATATCGACCTCCATTCAAGCCGCCGGTGAATTGCCGGTATCCCGTGACAAAGTGCAGTATTCCCATCTTGTCGACGGCACCCAAAAACAGAGTCTTAAAGGCAATGGTGCATCGCAGGAAAGCCAGGTGTATTACCGAGAAGTGTCTGGTCAGGAACTTAACCAAGGTGTGGAACTGGCAACCGATGCGGATAGCGCGGTAGTGAAGCTCACCGCATTAAGAAAGGCCACGTCACGCAATGCCCTGCCGCCGCTGCCGCTCGATCTGGAGTTGTATAAAGGTGAGACCCAACGTTCGGTAGCGGATCCAAGTATTCAGATGAAGCAGACCTCGGAGGCCTTGCGCGGGGCCGCGCCAACCTTGTTTAAGCATTCTGAGGTGATGAAGATTCCGGCTGACATGGGCCGTGGTCGCTTTAAACTTAAGGCTAAAACGCCGGTCCAGAAAGATGATCGTTACTTGCTCTACGTGCTAGATCATAACAGTGACATTAAGTTGAAAGTGAATAGCCGTAAAAACGCCTATGCTAAAGGCGAAAAGTTGGACTTCAACGCACACGTGACATCCGCCAGAAAAGTGAAGACCGTGGGCATGAAGTCTGTGTTGGTAGCGCCCGATGGACGACGTTTTCCGATTAAGTCGATGGGCCAAGGTAGCGGAATTCGAGGCAATTGGAAGCTGGATATCGATACCCAGCGCGCGCCGGGAGAATTGTGGCAGCTGGAAGTGGAATCAACGGTAATCAATGATCAGCAGGTTGAGACACGCCGCATTGCCAAGGTGGCGCTGGATATTCACGATGCCACCGCAACAGTAGCGTCAATTAAAACCCGTAAAGGCCACATGGTGATGGGTCTGAATGTGCAGCAAAAAGGCCGCTTCGAGGTGCGAGCGTTGGTCGCCGGAACGGCTCGTGACGGGAGTCTGAAGCCGATTAGTCTGACCTACTATGCGGACTGGTTGGAACGTGGATTGCAGACCGTCAGTTTTCCGATCGACAAAGCGTTGTTTAAAGAGTCTGGGTTGTCCGCACCTTATGTGGTCCAGAGTGTGCAATTGTTGGATCAAAGTAGAATGGCGGCGCTGGATGCGCGCGAGGGAAAGTGGTTAGTCGACTAGGCGACCAGCCCTAAATACAAACGCCCTGCCTCGGTGGGGCGTTTTTAATGTGGCGGAGCGTTTTTTTGTGTAGCATAGGGGAGAGTCGTTTTGGTGTTGACATGCTAAAACGGCGAGTTACCGGGCAACTCCTCCCGGATCGGCTCTCTATCAACCGACCGTGGTAATACTGATGCGCGCATTTTTGATCTTTTTGAACTTATCTTTGTGCTTGTGCTCAGGCAGCGTGTTCAGTGCCAACGATGCAAGCATGGCCGAGCAACCGGCCTCGGTGACGGCCGATGCCTTGGTTCGAAAAGCCATGGATAACTGGCGGGGATTGAGTTCGTACTCGCAAATGACAATGACCGTGCACCGACCCGACTGGGAGCGTAGCACCACGATGAGTGCTTGGAGCCAGGGAGATGATCAGTCCTTGGTGCGAGTGACTGCGCCGAAGCGCGATGTTGGTAACGGCACTTTGCTGAATGGCAAAAATATGTGGACCTATTCGCCGAAGGTAAATCGTATTATTAAAATACCATCCTCGATGATGAATCAAAGTTGGATGGGGAGTGATTTTTCTAATCGTGACGTTAGCAAAGCGACCGATATTCTTGATCATTATGATCATGTTCTGAGTCAAACCGAGACGAAGGACGCACACACCTACTACACCATCACTTCGACACCGCATGAGGACGCACCCGTGGTTTGGGGTAAAGAGGTGATCACTGTGCGGGACGATTTTGTAATGACGCGTCACGAATTTTGGGATCAGGATAATCAATTAGTGAAGGTCATGCAGGCGCAGCAGGTGACCATGATGGATGACAAACCGGTGGCGAACAAAATTCGCATGGGCCGTGTCGACCAGCCTGACGAATGGACGCTGATTGAGACACACACGATAGATTTCGATATCGACATTCCAGGCAATCTATTCACCTTGTCTAACTTGCGCAATCCGCGAGACTAAGATCGGCCACCGCGTATGCTGACATTAAAACTAGCATGGCGGAATCTCTGGCGACATAAGCGTCGCACCTGGCTAACGGCAATGGCCATGATTTTTTCTAACATGTTGCTGGTGTTCTCGATCTCGTTACAGCTGGGCCAGTACGACATGATGATTGGCAACACGTTAAAAATGTTTTCTGGCAATCTGCAAATCCAGCAGCAAGGTTATCTAGACGCGCCAAAATTGGATCGCACGGTGTCAGACATCAATACGCTGGTATCGTCACTACGACAACGAACGCCGTATCGATACGCTGCCCGCGCGTCAACTTTCGCCTTAGCATCAAGCCAAGAACGAACTTTTGGAATCCAGATTACTGGCGTGGAACCAGAATTCGAGCCGCAGGTGACAGCCTTGTCGGGATTGGTTTCTGAAGGCCGATATCTTAATAGTAGCAGCGCCCCCGAAATCGTGTTGGGCAAGGTCATGGCGAAAAACCTTAAAGTCAGTTTGGGTGACGAGGTCACCCTTCTCGGGAGCGGCAAAGACGGTTCCTTCGCTGCCGGCATTGTAACCGTAGCAGGGATCTTTGATTCAGGGCTATCGGATGCCGATCGCGCGATGGCGTTGGTTGGATTGAACTATTTTCAAGAAACGTTTGCTATGCGCGGCGATGGTCACAGCATTGTGGTATCGCTCGATACCTTAGAGGGCGATGTCGACGCTACACAACAGATCCGTCAGCAGTTAGCTTTGTTGGCCGACCAAGAGTCCAAGCTTAAGGTACATAACTGGCGCGCGCTCAATCCGGGTCTGGAACAGGCAATTCAGGCCGACTTCACCAGTGCCTGGTTTATGTACGGTGTTTTAATATTGCTGGTGGCCTTGGGCGTGATGAACACGCAATTGATGTCAGTACTGGAGCGAACTCGAGAGTTTGGTGTGGTTATGTCGCTCGGTGTGAAGCCGCGTATGATCTCAGCTTTGGTGATGCTCGAATCGCTCCTCATGGGTATGTTGGGCTTAGTGATTGGTGTCGCGTTTGGTGGCTTAATCGTGTTGTATTTTCAGCATGTGGGCTTGTATTTTCCTGGCATGGAAGAAATGGCACAACGTTTTAATCTGCCGGGTCGACTCTACCCCGAGATCAGTGTGCTGTCAGTGTTGATGGGGCCCGTCGTGGTGATGATGTTTAGTTTGGTGGCGACTTTGTACCCGGCACTGAGGATCTTGCGTTTACATCCCGTTGAGGCGATGCGCGCAACATGACACACCAGAACCTAAAAATCATAGTCCGGATTGCCTGGCGGAATTTGTGGCGGAATCGTCGACGCACCACCATTATGCTGGTGGCGATTTCGCTCGGCGTCTGGGCGATGATTTTTATGAGTGCCTTTATGCGAGGGATGGTGAACGGCATGTTGGTTGATGGGTTGAACTCCCTGCCAGGGCACATTCAGATACATCACCCTGATTATGTGGACGATCCGAATATTGAGAACAGTATGCCGGAACCAAACGAAGAGCTACGTGCGGTTTTAAATAGTGACGCGGTGACGGCTTGGTCGGCACGCGTTCGTGTTCCAGCCATGATCACCAGTGAGCGAGAAAGTCGTGGTGTGATGTTGCTGGGTATTGATCCGGAGTACGAGCCGCAGCTTGGATTTGGTAATTCTGTGATTCAGCGTGGACGTTTTGTTGCAGACCCGAACGAGCAAGGTATTGTCATTGGTGAAAAACTGCGGGCGACCTTGGAAACCCAGGTAGGCAAACGCGTGGTGATTATGTCGCAGGACCCGCAGAACAATGTTGCAGATCGGGGCTTCAAGATCGTCGGTGTATTTAAGTCGAGCGTCGTTGCTGACGAAGAAATGTTTGTGTTTACCGGTAAGTTGACCGCGCAATCCATGTTGCGTATTCCGGGCATGGTGTCTGAGATCGCGGTGAATGGTGAGGATGCACGCGATATTGAGACACTATTCACGCAAATCAGCGCGCACGATTCACCGCAACAAGTTAGCCTTCCTTGGTATGCACTGAATTCTTATCTCGGCTTGATGGCCAATGTGATGGACGGCTTCGTGCTGGTGTTTATGATTATCATTTTTTTAGCATTATCGTTTGGCTTGGTAAACACGTTGATGATGGCCGTGTTCGAGCGGGTACGAGAAATCGGACTCATGCAAGCCTTGGGTATGAAACCGGCGACGATTTTGTATCAGGTAATGTGTGAAACCTTTATTCTACTGGTGTTGGGGCTGATCATCGGTAATCTGACGGCCTTGGCGACGATTCTGCCTTTGATGGATGGCATCGATCTGTCGAGTATCGCACAGGGTCTGCAAATGGCGGGTATGAGCACGGTACTCACACCGTCACTGACGACGCTGGATTTTGTCTTGGCCAGCAGCGTGGTCATCGTTTTAGGCCTACTCGCGGGTTTTATGCCGGCTTGGAAGGCATCACGTTATCGCCCCGTCGAAGCATTGGCCAAAACCTAACAGGTGCATTATGTCTGCAATTGAATGTCTTGATTTGTGCAAACACTTTCAACAAGGCGACAGCGTCATTAAAGCGTTGGATCATTTGTCCGTGGCGTTTGAACAAGGGGCGTTCGTCTGTTTGTCGGGGCCTTCCGGGTCAGGCAAAACCACTTTGTTGAATGCCATTGGCGGCCTCGATGAGTTGGACAGCGGTGAGGTGCGACTCGACGGTCAGCGGATCGATAACCTGTCCAAAAGCGAGTTGGCTGATATCCGATTGCACAAAATTGGTTTTGTTTTTCAGGCTTACAATTTGATTCCAGTGTTAACTGCGCGAGAAAATGTCGAGTTCGTGATGCAGGTTCAAGGTATCCCAGCCTCGGAGCGACATGAAAAAGCGAATGCCATTCTGGAAGAAGTTGGATTGTTGGGCATGGAGCACCGGCTACCCGCCCAGCTCTCGGGTGGTCAGCAACAGCGCGTTGCAGTGGCACGTGCAATTGTGAGTAAACCCAAACTGGTGTTGGCGGATGAGCCTACGGCCAATCTGGATACTCGCAGTATGGAAAAGCTAATGGAACAGTTTGTGGCGTTAAATCAAAACCACAAGGTGACGTTTCTGATTGCCACGCATGACACACGGGTGATGGCCTATGCTAAACGCCAGATAAAAATGGTCGATGGTCAGATTGTGGCAGATGAGACCCGCTAAGTTAGCGACGGCTTTTATCACCGGGGTCGCCGCGCTGCTCGGTCAAAGTGTGTGTCCGGAGGCGCTTGCCAGTCAAACTCAACTGGGTGGCCACGTAAAGTTGTCTCACAGTGTGACAGGGTATCCGCAAGACAGTGCCGATGCGTCACCGCAGTTGTACGACACCACCAGCGTCAATTTGAGCACCATTGATTTGCGTGGAAAGTTGCACAAAAAACAAGGCGCGTGGGATCTGCAAATGGACTACCAGTTTTCTGGGCTGCACAGCCACCAGACGGACTACTTTGAATCCAACTTGGGGCCACTTTTAAATTCGGGTGGCATCGGCGAGGATGACGCCCGTGTGTTTGATTTAAACCATCAGCAGCGCGAGGCTGATCACGTACTGGTGCATCGATTGGATCGGCTGAACGTAGGCTACACCGCAGAGGCGGCTGTGGTGCGCTTGGGTCGACAGGCGGTCAGTTGGGGCAATGGCCTGGTGTTTAATCCGATGGATATCTTTAATCCATTTGACCCTGCTGCCGTCGACAAAGAGTATAAAACTGGTGATGACATGGTGTATGCCCAGTGGTTGCTAGAGTCCGGAAACGACTGGCAATTGGTCATGGTCCCGCGGCGTGAGGCTTCGACTGGCAAGCTTTCGGAGTCGGTCTCGTCACTGGCACTTAAATACCACGCGTTGACTGACAAATATGAGTACGACCTGTTATTAGCACAGCATTATGACGACACCGTGCTGGGAATCGGGTTGGTCTCACACCTTGGTGATGCGATCACGCGTGGCGATATCACCTGGGTGCAAACTGACACAGATTGGGTGGCGTCAGCGGTTGCGAGTGTCAGCTATTCGTGGGTCTTGGCGGGTCGAAATTGGAGTGGCAGCGCCGAACTTTATTACAATGGTTATGGACTGGATAAAAGTACCATCTCGACGATAGATTTGATCGTTGACACTCAACTCACCGATCGAATCGTGCGCGGGGAGCTGTATTCATTGGGCCGCTACTATGCCGCCTTAGTTGCGAATGTCGAGATGTCGCCGCGAATGATATTGACCCCTTCCCTGTTTATGAATGTGCGCGATCAATCCGGCTTAGTGCAGCTTTCGGCGAATTACGACTGGTTGCAGAACGCCGATCTAGTTGTGTCAGTGAATTTGCCGTTTGGCGCGGACGGTACCGAGAATGGCGGTATTGCGCTTACCGATACCAATACCGAGCCGACCTATCTCGCGAGCGATTATCACCTGCTTGCGCAATTGTCGATTTATTTTTAAGCTCGATTTAAGCCGTGTGACCGTAAATGGAGCTGGCAAAGGCAATGATGAGTATTCCTGTTCGAAGCCAGTGCCAAGTAGACCATCGTGCTAGTTCATCAGGCAATTCCTCAGCAGTGATTGTGTGCGTGGCAAAACGATTATTCGCTTTGCGGAAGTAGATGAAAAAGAGCGACAGCACGATTGCGCTCAACACACCAGCGAGCAACCATGCTGAATTCTCAGTGCCGACCAGCACGGCAGTTACGATGGCCAAGACCACGGCGCAGGTAGTCAGCGGAGCGAAAAACTGAAACAACCTGGGGCCAAGCGTGCCATGCAGTCTGAGAAACTCAGTAGGTTCCATGCGTCGCCAGTACGGAACCAAGATCATGGCTTCGGTTAACAGACTCCCTGCGAATAGTCCAAGCATCAAGGTTGTGAACAGAGTCAAAAGGTCAATCATGCGGTGCTCCGAGGCTTCCCACTATTAAAATATACGCGTATAATTTATTAAAAGGTCGACCAAGAAGCAAGTAATTCCTGACGATTGTTTGTCTTGAACAGAAAATATGAAACGTAACACCAACACGCAGCAAGTAAATTTAACCACCGGCAAGCGCGGTCGACCGGCACTGTCTGACGCGCAACGCCAGCGAATGCGTAACGACATCGCACAGGCAACTCTGCGTTTATTTCAGGACGAGGGTTATCGTACTATCTCGATGCGACGCATTGCGCGTGAGGTTGGCTGTTCGCCCATGACGCTTTACCAGTATTACGGCTCCAAACTGGATATTCTGCACACCTTGTGGAACGCCGTGTTTGAAGAGCTATTCAGCGGTTTGGCGGGGTTGGATATCCAAGCGCAGCCGCCCCGCAAGCAGCTTGAGATGCTGGCTACGGCCTACGCATCGTATTGGGTCGACAACCCAGAGCACTACCGTTTGGTGTATATGACCGAAGGCGTTAGTCAGTCAGACGTGAGTGTGTTTATTGATGACCCGGACTTGATGACGCGGTACCAGGTGTTTGCCGATGTTTTCGGTATTGTTTGTGCGGATGCGTTTCCACCGGCGGTGGTTGCTCAAAAACTGGATACCTTGCTGTGCTTTCTACAGGGAATTATTCACAACCGTGTGACTATCAGCGGTTACTCATGGCCTGATCTCAATGAGATGGTCGGTCTGGCGTTACACGGTGTGCTCGATGCGTAGCCCGTAAAACAATAAGATCGTAGATCACCAGTCGGTGGAAAAAGCATCCGCCAGTTTAAAGTATTCATCTAGATACACGCGGGTTTCCGCACTACGATTATTTTCAGACGCAATATGAACCAGCTCAACAACGCCTGCCAGCTGCTCTGCGTCTTTTTGTGCTTGTCCCTGATTGGTGTCAACAAAATACGCCACCGCTTTTTCCAAAGAGTAGGTAATCATGTGGATTTCATGCAGTTCGGTGGCACTGAGCTCTTGTTTGGTTTTTAACTCAGCGGTAGTACGGTTAAACACCGATTTGGCCGTTTCTAGTTCGGTGATGTCAGCCACAATCTTATGCTGAACGGCTTGTTCATTGGCATGTGTGGCTAAGCTGAAATTTAAGGTTGAAAGCGACAGAAGAGCCAAGAATATGTATTTCATGAGTGTGTGAAGGAAAACAGTTAATGCAATTGCGAATCATTCTACATTAGCTTGCAGGTCGGTGATAGCAGAATTTATTCTGATAACATCCGTTCAGTTAGCCGTCGCCGCCAATCGTTGTAACCCGCCTTGAATCAACACGCGAATATCGTCCGTGCTGTTGGATGCTATGCGCTCTAATTGTTGTTTCAGCGCGTGAGACTGACTTAATTCATAGGCTTCGAATTTGATCAGCCAATCCAGCGTGTCGTCGTTCAGGATTTGGTCGATTAGCTGCGGGTCGTCATTTTGCGCCTCGCGTAGGGTGCGCAATCGAGTATAAAATTCATATTGCGCACGCGCTTCGTCGCTCACGTTTTGCGCCGCGGTCACGTTATATGACGGTGCTTTATACATCGGATACGCAGTTTGATCTGCCGAACCACCGGCCACTGAGACAACCGCGTCGCCGATGGCCATATCGAAGGTACCCCAGCTCGGATCAAATAAGACATTGCCGTCGACGTCCGTCACCGTACACTCGGTAAAGCTAAACAAGATATTACGTTGGCGCCGTCGAATTATCGATGTCAGCGTGCCTTGTACCGTGATGCCGGACAAGAAATGTAAGGTTACCTTGGTATCTATTTCGATGTGGTGACGTTTGAGTTCATCCACGGTGTAGTCGGACAAGCAGCGTTCCATGGCACGCAAGCGTCCGATGGGTGAGCCGAAGCCCTGTGCATGATATTCAATACCGTGACCTGGCAGCTCGGTATTCTCATAGGCTAGCTGAGTTGGACCATCGGTATTGATATAAATGGCATTGCCTACTGGATCCGTGATTACACGGCTGATTTTGCCAGCAATCTGCAACCCCGAGTTATAATGTATGGTGACCACGGTGCCTGCGGACATCGCCTCTTCCAGCGCGCTGGCGCCGCCGCGAAAACAACACATGTGGCGGCCGTATTCTTCCAACACCTGACTTAGGTGACGACAGGATTGCGTGACAAACAATTGCGGCTGCGGCGCGGTGATGTCGTACGCGGTGTTGAGGGCGTGTAATGTGAGTGCCCGTTTGTCGACTTCATGGTCGTCCAAACAGCTTTGGCTTTCAGACAAAGAAGACAACAGGCCTGCGCCGTAGATGGTGTAGTCATCTCGCTCGCCGACCAGACCGTATTCGACCGTCCACCAATGCAGTCGCGCCAGCAGGTTTGCTTCGGATGGAGCGACTTTCATGTTTTGTAGTCGTTCGACCTCGGCCTCAGCGGTAGCAATGTCTGCTTGGCTTGAATTGCCATCTTCTTTGACAATTGATAGCTGTCGCACGGCTTCGTAAATCGCCATGTCATGATCGTTGGCGATCGCCCGCATCCCAAGTTCACCGAAGCGTTGCAAAAATTCTGCATAGTCGATGTCGACCAAGAACGGAGCGTGGCCTGCTGACTCGTGGATGATATCCGGGGCCGGTGTGTACAGCATGTGTTCGAAGGAGCGAATATTCAGGGCAATGGCAAGCACTTTACGCGCTTGGAACTCCATAAATACTGCGGGCGGTAAAAAGCCGTCAACAGCAACCGCTTGCCAGCCGAGTTTGTTTAGACAAAGGTTGATCTCTTCAATTCGAGGGATCGCTTCCAGACCAATGCCGGTCTTCGCCAGTCCCTCAAAATAAGTCGGGTGTGCTGAGTCACGCAAACTGTAACGCAGTTGATGCAGTAAAAAGCGCCAAACCGCGTGGTCGCGTGGTGAATAGGCCGAATAATCCTGAATGGCGATAAACGGTTGTAAATGCGCAGGCAGCTGCGCGATGACGTCTTGTTGGCTAATCATGTGGTGAGTTCAAACCGGTTTTTGAAATACGCTAAGGCTTCGGGGTTCGCCAGACTGTTTAAGTTGCTGACCTCTCGGCCATGCACCACATCGCGTACCGCGAGCTCGACTATTTTGCCGCTCTTGGTACGAGGAATATCGGTTACTGTCAGAATCTTGGCCGGGACATGCCGAGGCGTGGCTTTGTCGCGAATCAATTGTTTGATCTTGTGTTGTAACTCGGTGGTCAGCTCCGTATCGTCCTGCAGCTTCACAAACAACACCACGCGGACATCGTTCTGCCAATCCTGACCGACAACGATGGATTCAGCGACTTCGGGAATTTTTTCGACTTGACGATAAATTTCAGCGGTGCCAATCCGTACCCCGCCTGGGTTTAGTACGGCATCGGACCGACCGTGAATGATCATGCCGGGATGCGTTTGCCCCTCGTGATCGGTTAGTTCGACGAAGTCACCATGGCACCATATATTGTCGTAGGTGGCAAAATAGGCATTGTGATAGCGCTGGCCACCGTCGTCGTTCCAGAATCCAACCGGCATGGAAGGAAACGGTTTGGTGCAAACCAGGTCTCCCTTGCCTTTGGTGGGCTGGCCCTCATGGTCAAAGGCGTTCACCGCCATACCTAACCCTAAGCATTGCAGTTCGCCGAGCCACACTGCTTGGGTGGGATTGCCCAATGCAAAACAGGAAATAATATCCGTGCCACCAGAGATCGATGCTAAGTGCAGATCCCGTTTGATATGTTCGTACACATAGCGAAAACTTTCCGGTGCCAGTGGGCTGCCGGTGGAGAAAACCGCCCGCAACCTCGACAAATCATGTGTTTCTTTTGGTTTGAGTTGGGTTTTGTTACACGCTTCGATGAACTTCGCTGAGGTACCGAAATGCGTTACCTGGTTTTGTTCGGCTAAATCAAATAGAACCTGCTTACGCCCGGCAAACGGGTTGCCATCATAAAGTACTATGGTAGCACCGCTGGCGAGACCGCTGGCCAACCAGTTCCACATCATCCAGCCGCAGGTGGTGAAATAAAACAGGCGATCACCGGGATGAATATCGCTGTGGAGCTGATGTTCCTTGAGGTGTTGAAGTAAGGTGCCGCCCGCGCCATGTACGATACACTTTGGTTTTCCAGTGGTGCCTGATGAAAACATGATGAACAATGGATGGTCGAACGGCAGTTGTGCAAATTCAATTTCCTTTACTGGAAACTGCGCTAACTCGGTGCGAAATGCACACTCATCGCGTGCGTGATAGTCGATACAAAACGACGCGGTCAGACTTGGCAATGCCGCAGCGACTGCCCTATTCTTATCACGACAATCCAGCCATTTTCCCCCGTAATAATAGCCGTCGCTACATAACAGGACTTTGGGTTCAATCTGGCCAAATCGATCAAGTACGCCATCGGCCCCAAAGTCCGGTGAGGCTGAACACCAGATGGCGCCTAACGAACTGGTAGCCAACATAGCGATGATCGCGTCTATGGAATTGGGGAGAAAGGCAGCGACGCGATCACCCTGCTGTACGCCCTTGGCTTGCAAAAGTTGCTGACATTGTGAAACCGCAGCGTGCAATTCCAAGGCATTCAGTTGACGTTTGACTTTGTCCTCGCCCCAGAACACCAATGCGGATTGGTCGCTGGGTAACGTACGTGCGCCTTTAAGCAGGTTCTCAGCGTAATTTAAACGCGCGGCAGGGAACCATTTGGTGTCCGTCATGGCCGCGCTGCTAAGCATCACTTCCTGACCTTTGCTCCCAACTACATCGCAGAAGTCCCAGAGCGAAGACCAAAACGCGTCGCAATGGTCGACACTCCATTGCCACAGCGACTGATAATCACTGACTTCGAAGTTATGTTGTCGAGCGAATTGAGTGAGTTTGGCTTGCTCGATTCGAGCGTGGTCGGGTTGCCATAAGGGGGTCGACATACCAGTCATGGTGAGGTTCGCCTGTGATTGTGTTATTCCGCGTCCACTTGGTTCTCGGGAGCGGCTAGAGTGAAACTGGGTTCCTGCAAACAACGCGCATTAATTCGCTGAATGATCGGGTAATCGTCCAAAGGGCAATTGAAACGGTTAGCATTGTAGACCTGCGGAACCAAACATAGGTCAGCCATGCTGGGTGTGTCGCCGAAACAAAATTCGCCCGTTGAATCATGGTTTGCGAGTCGTGTTTCGAGTGCCGAGAAGCCGGTCGCGATCCAGTGTTGGTACCAGGCGTTTTTTTGTTCATCTGACGCGTTTAAATCGCCGCTTAGATACTGCAAAACGCGCAAATTGTTTAATGGGTGAATGTCACAGCAAATTGACAGTGCCAGCCCACGGACATAGGCGCGATCCAGCGGGTCGCCAGGGAGCAGCGGCGGTGTCGGATGGGTTTCATCCAGATATTCCAGTATCGCCAGTGACTGCGACAATACCCGGTCCTCGATAAACAGTGCCGGCACCAAGCCCTCTGGGTTTTGGGACTGGTAATTTGGTTGTTTGTGTTCGCCGCCATTGCGCAGCAGGTGAATCGGCACCAATGAGTGATCGATTTGCTTCAAATTCAGCGCAATTCGTACACGATACGCCGCGGTGCTGCGGAAGTAGCTCGCCAGCTTCATGATGGTTCCTCGGTAAACTCTTTACTGTGCAACCATTCGGCGTGCTTGGGTGCGCGTTTGGTTTTCGACCATTCTTCGAGCATGTCCCATTTAACCGCGTCGAGTCGTTTCAACTTGGCTGCTTCCTCAGGGTCGGGTGCCGATAGTTCTAGGCGATGACCATTCGGGTCGAAGAAATAGATAGAATGAAACACGGAGTGGTCAGTGACGCCAAGAACATCAACACCATTGGCCTCCAAGTGTTCTTTGTAGGCCAATAGAGTCTCCATGTCGCTCACTCTAAACGCAATATGCTGTACCCATTCCGGTGTGTTCGGGTCGCGTGCCATACGCGGTTTGGTTGGGAGTTCGAAGAAGGCCAATACATTACCTTGCCCGGCATCGAGGAAGACATGCATGTACGGATCAGGCTCCTTAGTAGACGGTACCTGATCCTCGGCTATCGCTAGAACGAAATCCATTTTAAGGTTGTTTACATACCATTCAACGGTTTCCTTGGCGTCATGACACCGGTAGGCAACGTGATGGATTTTCTCAATGTGCATGTCTCCTCCTCTAGGTCGGCTGGGTGCCGGAACTAATAGTCGATAGCGGGTAACACCGTGGCAGCCGCTTCTCCGAAACCGATGCGAACCGCGCTGTCATTTTGACACCAGCCTTTCAGGGTCACAGTATCGCCATCTTCTAAGAAAGTACGCTGTTCGCCGTTGCTCAAGGTGATCGGTTCACGACCACCAACGGTGGCCTCTATTAAGGCACCGACACTGTCACGGCTAATGCCGGATTGAGTGCCGCTGCCAAAAAAGTCGCCTGGTTTTAGGTTGCAGCCATTGACGGTATGGTGCGTGACCATTTGCGCGATTGTCCAGTAAGATTGATTGAAATTGCTAAGGGCAAGGCGTTCGGGCGATACCCCATCGGCACGCATCTTGGCGGTTTGGATTAACACCTCAAGATGCATGTTCACGGCGCCAGTGTTGCGATGATCGTGTGAGTCGAGGTAAGGCAGAGGTTGCGGATCTTCCGCAGGGCGGGTCCAGCTTTGACGGAACGGTGCTAATGCTTCCATGGTAACGATCCAAGGTGACACCGTGGAAGCGAAACTTTTGGATAAAAATGGCCCCAGCGGCTGGTATTCCCAAGCCTGGATATCGCGCGCTGACCAGTCGTTGAACATGCACAAGCCAAACACGTGTTGCTCAGCGTCGGCCAGTTTTACCGGGTGGCCCAATGGGCTCTCTGTGCCAATATAGATACCGACTTCGAGTTCATAGTCGAGTCGTTTACACGGTGCCAGAACCGGGACCTCGGCATCGGGTGCTTTGAGCTGACCGTTCGGCCGGTGAAACGAATGGCCGGAAATCGCGATTGATGAACTGCGTCCATGATACCCAATCGGAATCCATTGATAGTTTGGCAACAGTGGATTGTCTGGACGAAACAATTTCCCTACATTGGTCGCGTGGTTGATCGACGTGTAGAAATCGGTGTAATCGCCGATGTGGGCAGGCACGTCGTATTCGGCCTCAGATTGTGCAACCAGGCATTCAGCCAAGGTGTCCTGCAACGATGAGCCCACCGCTAAGGCTGCGGATACCGCTTCTCGCACCGCCGACCACGCCCCCTGTCCCAAGCTCATGAATGTATTTAACTTTGGCAAACTCAAGGCGCTCAAGCTGGCATCGAGTGCGACATCGAATGCCGAGACGGCGTGCGCCGCTTGCATGTCCAAAATCTGATCACCAATCGCAATGCCGGCGCGAAAAGGTTCAGATGTGCCTCTGCGGCGAAAGATACCAAATGGCAGATTCTGGATCGGAAAGTCACTGTCAGGTTGGTTGGCGCTCTCGACCCAGCTTTTTAACGCAGGGTTGTGCGTGTGGTTGACACTCATCATGGTTTCTCTACTGATTTATGGGTTGGTGGCGATTACGCCGCGCTCGATTTGATCACGTTCAATGGACTCGAACAGGGCTTTAAAATTGCCTTCGCCGAATCCGTCATCTTTTTTGCGCTGGATAAACTCAAAGAATACCGGGCCAATCAACGTGTCAGAAAAGATTTGCAGTAGCAGTCGCGGATCGCCATTTTCGGTACTGCCATCCAATAAGATACCACGGGTTTTAAGTTCGTCGACCGGTTCACCGTGACCCGGTAGCCGTTCGTCGAGCATGGCGTAGTAGGTTTCTGGTGGTGCGCTCATAAACGGCATGCCGCGGGCTTTGAGTTTGTCCCAGCAGGCGAGTAGGTCATCGCAGGAAAACGCGATGTGTTGAATCCCCTCTCCGTTATAGGCCATTAAGAATTCTTCAATTTGCCCGGTCTCCTTAGAGGCTTCCTCGTTCAATGGGATACGGATCATGCCGTCTGGCGCGGTGAGTGCTTTAGAGAGCAGACCGGTGTATTCACCCTTGATGTCGAAGTACCGAATTTCTTTAAAATTGAACAAGCGTTCGTAAAAGTCCGCCCAGTATTGCATGCGACCTCGATAAACATTGTGGGTCAAGTGGTCGATAATGTTAAAACCACAACCTTCTGGATGGCGGTCTACGCCCTCGATAAACTTGAAGTCGATATCATAGATTGATGTTCCTTCTTCAAATCGGTCAATCAAATACAGCGGTGCGCCACCAATACCTTTGATCGCTGGTAACCGCAATTCCATCGGGCCGGTAGGGATATCAACCGGCTGTGCACCAAGTTCCAGTGCACGACTATAGGCTAATTGCGCATCTTTAACGCGAAACGCCATGCCGCAGGCCGAAGGACCGTGTTCTTGCGCGAAGTAGTACGCGACGCTCTTGGGCTCGTAGTTGATCAGCAGGTTGATCCCGCCTTGTCGATACAAGTGCACATCTTTGGAGCGGTGTTCGGCCACCTTGGTGAACCCGGCCATTTCAAATACCGGTTCCAGTACACCACGCTTGGTGGACGCGAATTCGATAAATTCGAAGCCGCACAGGCCCATTGGGTTGTCGAATAAATCAGTCATGACTATGTCTCTAAGGTTGATAGCTTGCGCAATCGAGAAACCATGCTTTGCGCTTTGATCGATCGCGAGCTAGAATAGTTGTTATTGCAACTAATATAGTTGGTATTGCAACTAATTGCAAACCTATCCGATTATGGGACAGGCCAAGGTTGATACCACCAACGAGCACACTGAATGAGCAAGCCCCGCCCCGATATCCTTACCCTAGAACGATATTTGCCGTATCGACTGGCAACCTTGTCGAATCGAATCAGCGGTATCATTGCACAGACCTATAAAGATAAGTTCGGTTTATCCGTCACGGAATGGCGCATCATGGCGGTGCTTGGCGAATACCCTGGCGCGTCGGCTGACGAAGTATCGGCGAAGATTCAAATCGAAAAATCGATTGTGAGCCGCTCATTGCAAAAGTTGCTGGCTCGCCACCTAGTGGTGCGAGAAGTCGACAGTGCGGATCGTCGTCGTCAGAACTTAGCGCTAACCAAAACGGGCGCGGACGTGTATCGACAAATCGTTCCTGTCTCTTACGATTACGAAGATCAATTGCTGACCTGTTTCAACGCCGAAGAACAGGCGCTGTTCGAGGCATTGCTTGATCGTTTATACGATCAGACAGATACCATTGACCTGAACTCATAACCCCTATCACCTAAACATTATGAAGTATTTAACCCTATTTTTTGCGCTCGTGGTTTTTTCCGTGAGCGTACACGCTGAATCATCTGCATATCGAGTCAGCGATGATGTGACCCCTGAGTTTCAGGCGATCACATTGACATTGGACCCGGACGTTGCGACCTTTCAGGGCAATACGCAGATCCATTTGGTGGTCGCTGCCGAAGTTTCGCACATCGAATTTTATCAGTCTGGTTTGGTGCTGGATCGGGTGGTGCTCACCCAAGGTGACCAAGTTTGGCCAATGACGGTTGAAGCGGCGCAACACGACATTCAACATGCCAGTACCGGTGCCACCATTTCGCCGGGAAACTACGTGCTCAAGATTGCGTATCAAGGCAAGATCAACAACACATCGGATGGTGCATATGTGTCACGCTTTGATGGCCGCAATTATATTTCTACCCAGTTTGAAGACATGCATGCGCGTAAAGCGTTCCCGGGTATTGATGAGCCAGACGCTAAAATTCCCTACCAGGTAACCATCTCTGCGCCGGAGAAGCACGTTGTGTTGTCCAACACGCCGGTGCAAAAACGTGTCGTCAATGACGGTGTTCAAACCGTACAGTTCGAAAAAACCAAACCCATGCCAAGCTATCTGGTGGCGTTTGCCGTTGGCGAATTCGATTCGGTGCCGATACCGGGATTGTCTATTCCGGGGCGCATTTACACGCCGAAAGGCCAGGCCCAGGAAGCGTTGTTTGCTGCCGAACGCACTGCTGAAATTCTCCACTATCTCGAAGCCTATTTTGGTCAGCCCTACCCGTATAAAAAACTGGATTTCGTCGCGGTGCCGACCTTTACACATGGTGCAATGGAGAACGTCGGTTTGGTGACGTATCGAAGTGAAATCTTATTGCGTGGTCAAGCCCCGGTACTGGCTGAACAATCCACACCACTAATGGTGATCGCGCATGAGTTGGCACACATGTGGTACGGCAACTTAGTGACGATGGCGTGGTGGGACGACCTGTGGCTGAATGAAGCCTTCGCATCATTTATGGCGGCGCGCCTGATGCAGGATCTGTACCCAGAGCATAACTACAAAACTCGGTTGGTCGCAGAACGTGCGTTTGGCCCAGATGCAGCAGAAACGACCAAGCCAGTGAAGAAAACCGTCCGCGTCGCGGCTGACGTGATGGATGGCCTGGGGCTGAATTACAGCAAGGGCGAGGCGATCTTACATTGGATCGAGTCACAGATTGGCAGTGCGGCGTTTCAATCGGCAGTCCGTGATTACATGGCGGAGTTTGCCTGGCGGAATGCCAAAGCAGATGACTTGTGGCGGGTACTTAGCAATGCGTCTAAGACCGATGTGGGGTCGATGATGCGTACCTATTTGGAACAGCCCAGTTATCCAATGGTAGATTTTAATGCCAAGGGTCAAGTTCAGCAGCGACGATATCACCTTACTGGCGCCGATGTCCCTGATCAAGGTTGGACCGTACCACTGAGCCTCAAGCTTAAACGAGATGGAGAAATTGTTAGCCAGCAGGTGTTACTGAATGCGCAGCGACAGACCTTTCCAGCTCTGGCCGGCGCAGATTGGATATACCCAAATACTGAAGCCAATGGCTACTACCGCTGGCGTATTCCTAGTAATCAGCTTGCTGCGATGTTGATGGATTTAGATGCCCTGACGGTGCGCGAAAAAAAAGCGCTTTTGTACAATAGCGAAGCATTGCTGAACGCAGGCGAGCTTGGCTTCACCGAGTTTATGACGGTGCTTGAAGCATTGTCAGCACAAAAAGACCCCGCCGTGGCGCGCAGTGTCGTGAGCGTACTGGCAGGTTTTGAGTACTTGATTGATTCGAACAACGAGGCGGCGTTTGGTAACTTCGTAGAATCGCGTTTGATCCACTGGTTTAACGCGTTGGGTACGGTCGACCGTGAACAAGACTCGGATGATCAGCTCCGATTACGACACAGTGCGTTTGGCTTGCTAAGTACGTACTCCGACAATGCGGATGTGCACGAAGCTGCCGCACACTTGGCTACCGGGTTTTTATCCAGCCCTCAACTCGAGCAACGTCAGATGGCGGCACGAGCTCTGCGTGCAGTAGCCCAACGCGGTGATGAAAAGTGGTTGGTACGTTACGAGAAAGCACTCACGGCGAGCCGCGATGCGAACGTAAAGTCGGTCATTCAAAGAGCGCTGAATTTCAAGGGTGAGAAGCTTATGCTGGCAGTCCTAGATCTGGCGATGGGCGATACGATTAACCCAGCGGATACCATGTCTGTGATCAGCGCGGTCGTTAACGTGCAAGATGATCCAACCCCGTTCTACGCATGGTTAAGTAAAAACTTGGATGCACTGGCAAACAAGATACCGGATTATCACGTGACACGCATACCGCAATATGTGTCTCGTAGCTGTGACACCGACACCATCCAGTTAGCGGATGCGTTGTATTCAAAAGTAGCGAGTTCGTATGAAGGAATGACGCGAGGCTGGGAGATAGCCAAGGCTAGTTCCGAGCAGTGTGTCAACTTAAAGCAACGCCATCAAGCTGCGTTTGATGCGTACCTTGAGTCAGTGGCCGCCGCGGGGAGTTCAGTCAAATAACAGTTCTTGGTAATCCTCGACGCTGCACACGATATCGAAATTGAGTTCGATATCGTGTTGCTCACATACCTCGATGTAGTGGCGTAGGCGTTGTTCCAGTTCGCTCGCGATACGGTATGCACGATAAAACGAGTCGCTGCCAGGATTGTGTTTTAACTCGTCCACCAGATCCATCGCTTCACCGTGTAGTAGAAATAAAGAATCCCCTTGGATGGCCGACGCGGGGAATGGATTGTCAGGGATGCGCACAACGCTGTTATCGGGTTCGTCAGAATAGATTTCGATACGGCGTTGTTTCATATTCGAAGGAGTCTGTCAGGGGTTAGATTGATGTGTGACCAAGTAATGGTTACAGTGTAAATCGCAGTATACCTTTATGCCAGTCATGGCAGTATCAGATGATTTTCTTGTGCGGGAGAACGTTATGCCGGTATCCGATTTACGTCAGCGAGCGGATAGAATGATTGAAGCAAATGGTTTTTTGGGAGTGCCTCAGGAAACCTTTGAAACGGCCGGTCGATCGCACTTTGTGCGTCTACTCGAACAGGGCTTGTGTCCGGAATCCAAGGTGTTGGAAATTGGTTGTGGCTGTTTGCGGATTGGTTACTGGTTGATTCGGTTTCTGGATACTGGCGGTTACGCCGGGTTTGATCCGGCTCGGAAACGCATTGAACATGGACGGCACTTTTTGTTCGAGCCAAAAATGTTGTTGGATAAGCAACCGCGATTTAATTTTAATGCTGAGTTTGACACCGGTGGATTTGCCGAGCCGTTTGACTATTTTCTGGCATGTTCAATCTGGACGCATTGCAGTAAGCGACATATTCAGGTGATGTTGGATGGGTTTCTGGAGAACACCGTCCGTGACGCCAAGTTCATCGTCTCGTATTTACCTCCGTTGGGTTCCGAGGATGACTATCAAGGTGACCTCTGGGTGGGGACAAGTCATGAATCCACCACACCGGGTATCGTGCGTCATTCGCTAGTGTGGATCCAACAACAATGCAAAGAGCGCGGATTGGTGCTGACTGAGTTGGATGGCATGGACTGCGACAGCCAATTTTGGCTACGTATCGAACGGCAGCGTTGAGACTAAAGCGGGAATGAATTTCAGCTTAACGATTGCGTACCACCAGGCGTCGATAAAGCGTGCGAAGCCAGGCAATGGATACCAGCCTTTCACGAGCACGCCACACCCTAGAGTCTGTTATTTTGGCGAGTTCATTCTGGTGTGATAGCAATACTTGTTCGAGCGCAGTTTGATGTTGCCGTTCTGCCTCTCGTTGCGCCGTTTGTGCTTGCTGTAGTGCTTGTCGTGCCTCATCCAGTGCATTTTGGCTCATCTTTAGTTGGTCAGCTTGCGCTGCCAATACGGATTGTGCGTTTTCAAATCCCGCCTGTTTTTGCATCAACTGGGATTCCAGGTGCTGCACGTATTCTTTAGCTCGCGCCAGTTCATGTGAAAATTGCGCGTATTTAAATTGACTGAAATCGGCCGTTATCGGACCATGGCGCAGATAGTTTGAAACGGCATGCGCGTCCTGTAACGCATCATGTTCGTGCTGATCGTACTCAGCAAGGACTTCTCGGTACTGTTGAATTAACGACCTCACAGCATCCAGCAAGTTGGCCTCGGTGCGCATTCTTGCCGTTACGCGAGCGGTCTCATCCGGGTTGTATTGTGCCAGTTGCGTGGATATCGTCGCCACACTAACGGATTCTCGCAGTAACCGTAACCCAAAATTGTAGGCTCTATAATGATCGAAGTTTGCACTGTTGACCATATCGCCATGACCGGCGGCGTCACAGACGATCACCGCGCAGCCGACGGCGGCGGCTTCTAACGCAGCGCGACCCTTGGCAAACACGATGTCGTAGTTTCCCAGAACGGATTCAGGGGCAGACAGATCAGCGCCGGCCGAAAGCCCTGCGACATCGAGTTGGATGTCGTTTTTCGCACACGCATTATGCAAGCTGGGAAGAATGTTCTCTCGGTTTACGTAGTTGCTAAATACCAGTGCGCGTCGTGGTTTAGCAGGCAGTGGTGTACGGGGTTTAAAACGATCTAGATCGACAAAATTCAGATTGGTCGCTACGTTCTCGGCTGCAATGCCACATTCTTCGATCAATCGCAGTCGTACCAGTTCATCTACAGCAAGATAGCGCACAATACGCGGATGGGATGGCGGCGCTTCCTCGGCGGGCAGCCAGCCATGACACACTAAAATCGCCGGCACCTGGGGAAAATGTGTCAATGCGGTCATGGCTTCAAGATGATGTTGAGCATGGATTATGTCGGGCGGAGTTCGCAGTGTGGCCAGGTCGTCAATCACGAGGACCGACTTAGCACGTAGTTCCTGAGCAATCGGCCCCAATAACCGACTGTAAGCAATCGGTTCATGACCTTGAGCTAACAGTGCTAAGGCGATGTCACGAATATACAGCTCGGTACCGGTTCGTGATGACAAGCGATGGTTGGTCAGCAGGACTCTCATTGAGTTGCCGCCCAGTTCTGAATACGAGTGACCAGGGGTCGAAAGTGTTGTTTAAATCTCAAGACAAAGGAGTACGCGCCAGTTGCTACACGCTTTTCACCATGTGACTCGTAGAACGGCTTTTCTATGCTCAATGCGCGCAATTCGGACTCCAGATCAAATGGTGATAAAACTTCTGTTTGAAAAGCTTCTTGGCCGTGTCGCTTAAAACTACGCGCGACTTCGTCAAGCAGTGCTGTGTTCTTGTGAATGGCATTCAATTTTCGATTCCATGCGGTCGAACTCAGTGACAATTGCATAGATTCAGTATTTGCCATCGACTGCGGATGTCCTTCCAATGGAAAGGACAATAACGTAATAATAGTGCCATGGCGACGTTGAATCCGTTGACAGGCTATCGCAGCCATGACGGCGCATAGATCATGCACCGGATTGAAGCCCTCGATGGCATCGCATACGACGGTATGTATTCCGGCCCGATGAATGTGATCCGACATACGGATTATTCTGCGGGTAACAGCGTCGAGATCACCGCTCAATATCACCGTGTAGGCTTGGTCATCGCTCCACACATCATCAGATCCCAAGAGTAGGCTGTCCACCTTTGTCAGTGTCCGACGTGAGAAGCACAGCCGGTCTATACCACTGCGCCCAGAACCGTCAGTGAGAAAACACGTATCGGGTCGATTCGCTGCAAGCCAGCCATGAATTCGAAGCTCGTGGCCTGGGTGCGCCATGATCAAGAAAGTTTTAGCTGAGGAAAATTGGTTCATGTTGTTGCTTGGTTCTGGTGTACATCCTGAGTGCCGATGGCTGTTCGACTTTATATCAAACTAACGGGTACTGGGCACCAATCACCAAAATACGTTTGGATGTGGTTTGATACTGCACTGCCGGGAAATTGCGTGCAGCTTCTTGCTTGATCGAAGGCCGCGCGGTACTCAAACGAGGATCTAAGCAGAAGACTACCTGCAGGCATTTGAGTGGTTAGTACTCTAGTTGATGTGACCATTACACCGTTAACTGATTAAAGCGCTGCGTTTAACTTGGCTAACAGGCCTGGTCGACGTTTGTTCTCTGGTTTGTCCGCGAGCGCTCGTATCGAATCAGCGAAGGTTGACTTCTTTGCTTGATCGATGACACGCATTTGATTACGAATAAAATGCTCTACTCGCTGATATTGTCGATCGGTGTCGGTGTCGATTAATCGTTGTGTGAGGTCCAGTATTAACGACACTGCAGGGCTATGGTGTTGGTGGCTGGCCACGATGATTTGTTTCAGGCTTTGGTTACTTAGTGGTGTGCGTTTTGCCAGCTCGACAGCAGGCGCAACTTGGTGACTATTCAGAAAGAGCTGTACCAATGTGTCAGCGCGTCGCCGGTTGCGAAGGCTGCTGTCACCTTCTCGCAGACGCGCTTGCAAAGTTTGAATTGCCTGATCACGGACTTGCTCGGAAAGATCAAGGTGTGTGGCAGTTTCGATTGCGTTCAGAATGGTGTCCAGATCTTCGTCTTCATCAAAACGCGCAACTTCCGCGGCCAGTGCGGCTTGGAAATTACCCTGCGCCTTCCATAGCTTTACCTGCATCAACTCGATATCTTGTAACTCGCGCGCATCGGGTTCATCGAAGTGGCCAGCGACATGTAACCACTTTTCTGCTTGACTAAAGTCTTGGTGCTTAAGCAACCAGTCGACTAGTTGAAGGCAACGGTCGACCGTGGTGGCGCCTTTGACCAATACATCGAACTCCAATTCAGTGTCGCCCAGCTGGCGAGCACGATTGATTAGTAGCTGCTCAACATAGTGATAGTGCGTGCCCTGATCACTGAAAGCATGTCCCGGAGGGCTTAGGGATTCCCAGTATCGAGTTATTTGTGAGTAAACCTTGGTTGCGGCGTCGCTGCTGATTAAGTCGTCGACGCTTTCCGGCAAGTCGAGCGTTTGTGCGGCGAAAGATTGCGCGCGAAGGTGTTCGCTCAGGAACGAAATTTTATCGTCGTCGCTCCAGGTGTTGGATGCCAACATGGCGCGTAACCAAGTGCGTAATAATACGATGACAATTTGCCGTTTGTCGGCGGTGTCGTCGATATTTTTGAGTGCCTTTTCCAGCCGTTCCAGTGTGTAGGTCAACAGCTTATCGATTTTCTCTGGCGGCAATGCCAACACTGGTTCGCTGAGCATGCGCAGTAAGTCCGCAGCTGTAGAGAAGTATGCATTGACGTCTTTGGGGCGCCACAGGCCACCGGATCGATACGGCAGTGCACGAGTGATTTGTTTGCGAATCTCTGAAAAAGAGAGCTGACCAGAGGCGATCGAAGCTTTGAGTTGCCAGTGCGCTAGGATGTCTGGGTGTGATTCCAAAAAGTCGTAGAGCGCTGTCGCCAATTGCGGTTTCGTGAGCGTATCCAAATACCGCCGCAGTAGGTCATCGGAAGGTACCTCACTCAACTCCTGATTGGTTTGCGTAGTGTAATAGTACGCAAGTGCCGTTGCTACGCAGTGCGCACAAAAGTCAAAACCAGCAGACTCTGGACAGCCACAGCTGCCTTCAAAGACGCGCGCGGTATGTCGCAGCTCGACCGCAAATGGTGGTTCTGTACCCAATTGTGCGGTAATGCGATCCTGATGAATTTGTAGGCCGTGCACCAACCCTTGAGTGTAAAAGTGGTGTCCCTGTTGGAACGCGGCGTCACCAGCCAGGGTTTTGAAGGTTTGTTCACTGAGAGCCTTCACAGCCTATGATTGATGACGATACTGGTTAATCAGATTACGGGTTTCGATTGCGGCATCACGTGCGTGCTGCATAAAGTCGAATCCGGATCCAGCATAGATGATGCCGCGCGCACTGTTTACTATCAAGCCCGTGCCATTGGCGGTCTGCCCGGCATTGACCAAGGCTTCGACGTCGCCGCCTTGGGCGCCGACGCCAGGTACCAAAAATGGCATGTCACCGGCAATTTTACGCAGTTTACGCATTTGTTCTGGCCAGGTTGCTCCGACCACCAAACTGCAGTTTCCATTGGCGTTCCAGTCCTGTGCAATCATGCTTGCGAGCCGCTCATACAACGGCTGACCATCGACTTCAAGGTCTTGTAGATCGGCGGCACCTGGGTTGGAGGTGCGACACAGCAGCACCACACCACGGTCCGCTCGATCCAAAAATGGCTGTGCAGAGTCGCGCCCCATATAAGGGTTAATGGTTACTGCGTGCGCTTGATAGCGATCAAAGGCTTCTTTGGCGTACATAGTGGCGGTGCTGCCAATGTCACCGCGCTTGGAGTCTAAAATGATTGGAATATGCGGGTATTCAAGACGAATATACTCCATCAGTTTTTGTAGCTGATCTTCTGCGGCGGCACCGGCGAAGTAGGCGATTTGTGGTTTGTATGCACACACCACGTCATGAGTCGCATCGACAATGGCGCGACAGAATTGATAGATCGGTTCAGCGTGCTCCTGTAAATGCGACGGAATGCGAGTCAAATCGGGGTCTAGTCCGACACACAGTAGCGAATTGCTTGTTGCCCATTGTGCTTCTAATTTTTGAATGAAGTTCATAGTCTGAATGTTGAGGAGCCTCTGCCTGATTATAGATGGTCTCTGGGTGCTCTTTAAGTATATGGCGACCAGACACAGCACAATTATACAAATCTATAACTTAGGAAATAGCTGAACGTGAATTGTTGCGGGGTTTGAAAGAGTTTATTCACGAATTATAGATGGATAAGACTGCAAAGGGTGAGATTGGATAGACTTGAAAAAAACAGGAGGAATACACTATGCATACATACCATAACCCACGCATTGATCACCCTGGCCAGATCGCTGACGCTAGCAATGGTCGCGTCGTTACGTCGTTTACCAAATCAATGTGGGCTTTGTCTATGTTGATCGGTACGTCGCTTGGCCTCACTGCGTTTTTCTCATGGTCAGGGCTGGTACTTTATGTGGTATCAACCTGGCTGGTGCTGTGTCTCGGACATTCGCTCGGGATGCACCGCTTATTTATTCATCGAGCCTATCGCGTACCGCGCTGGTTGAGCCTGTTATTGATTCACTTAGGCACGGTAACCGGAATAGCGGGTCCGATGGGCATGCTGTATACACATGATCTGCGCGACTGGGCTCAGCGTCAGACACACTGCCATGCCATGTTCGCTCAGAGCGGTGTTTGGTACCGAGATTTGTGGTGGCAGGTATGTTGCAACATTCAGTTAACGACACCGCCGTGTTTTGTTCCTGAGCCCGCTATTGCACAAGACCGAGCGGTACAATGGATGGAGCGTACCTGGATGCTACAACAACTTCCTTGGGCCGTGCTGTTCTTCTATTTTGGTGGCTGGTCCTGGGTTTGTTGGGGTATTTGCGCTCGTGTCATCAGCTGTATTTTTGGGCACTGGTTAATCGGCTACTTCGCGCACAATGACGAGTTGAGTAAGCACATGCACCGGAGCTGGCATGTCGAGAAGGCCGCCGTGCAAGGCCAGAATGTACGCTGGACTTCATTGTTGGCGATGGGAGAGAACTGGCACAACAATCATCACGCCTTTCCGTATTCCGCGCGTATGGGTCTGGAGTCTGGTCAGTGGGACCCTGGTTGGTGGATCTTGAGTGGTCTGGCCAGACTCGGTATTGCGACACAGCTGGTGTTACCTGAAACCGCTACGCAGCGGAGTGATCTAACACGCTTGTCAGTTAGCGAGCGAATTTAGTCGACAGAATAATAGACGTGGTGGTCTTGAGAATTCCGTCGGTGTTGCCGATTTGATCCAGCACGTCATCAAGGTGATGGGTCGACTCGGCGCTTACCATAGCGAGTAGTTCATAGCTGCCATTCACCGCATGCAGTGCACGTACAGCTGGGATCGACTTTAGCGCATTGACGATTTTGGCAGAGGACTTCGGATCGGAACTGATCATCACGTGCGCTTGTATTTGGCCGCGCTCGTAGTCTTCGCTGAACTGCACGGTGTAGCCGCTGATAATGCCGCGCTTCTCAAGCCGTTCTATGCGATTGGTGACCGTGGTACGCGACATACCCAATTTGCGGGCCAAATTTGCGGTGCTTTCGCGAGAATTGGTGCTGAGTAATGCAATGAGCTGCTTATCTTTGCCGTCGATGATCATAATGATTATATTATTGTCGAAATGATCATTTTAAACAATCAATATGCACAATCTGGCTATCCACATCGACATAAATTGCCAATAAGCTAATGGACATTAAAATTAATGCCTGTTTATTGAGTACGTATAATGAAAAATGTGTTGCTTCTAGGGTCCGGTAAAATCGGCGCAATTATTACTGAAATGTTGACTTCATGTGGGGACTACCACGTAACTGTCGCGGACTTGGAACAAAGCAATTTAGATCGTCTAACACCACATAAAAATCTTAGCACGCTAGTGCTGGATGTGACCGACAGAGATGCCTTAAATGCGGCGATGCAAGATAAGTACGCGGCGTTAAGTGCATGTCCATTCCATATCACCAAATACGTAGCTGAAGCTGCCGCCGCCACGGGCGTACACTACTTCGATCTGACCGAAGATGTTGCATGCACAAACTTGGTAAAAGAATTAGCCAGAGATGCCAAGTCGGCGTTGATGCCGCAGTGCGGTTTGGCGCCGGGGTTTATTACTATTGCTGCCTATGAGCTGTGTAAGCACTTCGACACCTTGCACAATGTCCATATGCGTGTTGGCGCTTTGCCCAAATACCCGTCGAACGGGTTGAAATATAACTTAACTTGGTCAACCGATGGGTTGATCAATGAGTACTGCAATCCCTGCGAGGCAATCGTTGAGGGAAAGTTGATGCAGGTACCCCCGCTCGAAGAGTTAGAGACGTTCTCCCTGGACGGAGTAGCGTATGAAGCCTTTAACACTTCGGGCGGGCTAGGTACTTTGTGTGAGACCTTAGAGGGTAAGGTAAAAAACCTAAACTATCGAACTGTGCGCTATCCAGGTCACCGTGACATCATGAAAATGCTGTTAGATGATTTGCGGATGCGAGACAATCGCGATCTGCTCAAAGAAATCTTCGAAAATTCATTGCCACTCACTTATCAGGATGTGGTATTGGTGTTCATCAATGTCAGCGGCATGAAAAATGGTCAGCTGGTGCAAGAATCCTACGCCAGCAAAAATTATAGTCAGACCATTAACGGTAAGCTTTGGAGTGCGATCCAAATCACCACCGCAGCAGGCATTTGTACGGCATTGGACCTGATGGCTGAAGGCAAATTGCCGCAGCAAGGGTTTGTCAAACAAGAAGACGTGTTGTTTGAAGACTTTATTAACAACCGGTTTGGGCAATACTATAAGCGACCTGAAGCAACACAAGCCGCGGCATAAGCGAGACCTGACACAGTATGAGTTCCAAATCACAGTGGAGTAAGTTTGACTGGGAAGACCCCTTTCATCTTGATCAACAGTTAACTGACGAAGAGCGCCTTGCGCGCGATACGGCGCATCAATACGCGCAAGGTAAACTGCAGCCCCGCGTCATCGACGCATTTCGTGAAGAGAAAACCGATCCTGCGATCTTCCGTGAAATGGGTGAATTGGGCCTACTCGGTTCCATGCTCGAAGGCTATGGCTGCGCCGGTATGAGCTATACCTCGTATGGCTTGATTGCACGCGAAGTGGAGCGTGTTGACTCCGGCTATCGTTCAATGATGAGCGTGCAATCCAGTCTCGTCATGTATCCTATCCATGCTTTTGGTTCAGATGCGCAGAAAGAAAAATATTTACCTAAACTGGCCAGTGGCGAGTGGATTGGGTGTTTTGGATTAACCGAACCTGATCACGGATCAGACCCGTCAAGTATGGTAAGTCGCGCTAAAACCGTCGATGGTGGGTACCGCTTGAGCGGTGCCAAGATGTGGATTTCTAATTCACCGATCGCCGACGTGTTTGTGGTTTGGGCCAAAACCGACGATGGCGTTGTGCGTGGTTTCATTTTAGAGAAAGGCCACGAGGGTCTGACTGCACCTAAGATTCAGGGCAAACTTTCATTGCGTGCCTCCATTACCGGCGAAATCGTAATGGACAATGTGTTTGTGCCGGAAGCCAATATGTTACCAAACGTTAGTGGCCTGAAGGGTCCGATGTCGTGTCTGAATAGTGCGCGTCTGGGCATCGCCTGGGGTGCACTTGGCGCGGCTGAAGCCTGTTGGCACGCAGCGCGCCAGTACACCTTAGATCGCAAACAGTTTGGACGCCCGTTGGCTGCGAATCAGCTAATTCAGAAGAAACTCGCCGATATGCTGGCCGAGATATCGCTGGGATTGCAGGGCTGTTTGCGTGCCACCCGTTTAAAAGAACAAGGTCAGTTAGCGCCTGAATTGATTTCGCTACTCAAGCGTAACTCCTGCGGCAAAGCGCTGGAAATCGCGCGCCAGGCGCGTGACATGCATGGTGGTAACGGTATTTCAGACGAGTATCCGGTGATGCGTCATATGCTAAACCTGGAAACTGTGAATACCTACGAAGGCACCAATGATATCCACGCACTGATTTTGGGCCGCGCACAAACTGGTATCCAAGCCTTTTATTGACGACCTGCGACGCGGTCTTCTGCACTCGCATTGTTTTCCGGTCTTGATCGAGTGAGAGCATCGTTAGATCGGCACTAGGTCGTCACCATGAGTACCAAACCTAAACTTCTAACTCCCAAAAAGTAGTGAGAACATGAACATCGAATCTGTATTTACCGCACTCGGTTTGAGTGAAAATGATTTAAATAATGGCGACCTGGTTGTGACCAGCCCCGTTAATGGCAACGCGATTGCGCAAGTTAAAACGCACAGTGCCGCTGAAGTCGATACCGCCATCGGTAAAGCGAAGCAAGCGTTTGAAGACTGGAAAAATGTGCCAGCTCCGAAACGCGGCGAGTTGGTCCGCGTACTTGGAAATAAGCTGCGCGATCATAAAGAAGCACTCGGCGCACTGGTGTCGATGGAGTGTGGCAAGATTTACCAGGAAGGGCTTGGTGAAGTTCAGGAAATGATTGATATCTGTGACCTCGCCGTTGGTCTGTCACGACAGTTGTTTGGTTTAACCATTGCTTCAGAGCGTCCTGGTCATCGTATGACTGAGACCTGGCATCCAATTGGCCCGGTAGGCATTATCTCTGCGTTTAATTTCCCGGTTGCGGTTTGGTGTTGGAACTCGGCACTGGCACTGGTATGCGGCAACAGTGTGATCTGGAAGCCTTCGGAAAAAACCCCACTCACTGCCCTAGCCTGCCAAAAACTGTTTGATCTGGCGGCGGCGGAAGTCGGAGATATCCCGGACGGCTTGTCGCAGGTGATTGTTGGTCACGCTGACGTTGGCGAACAACTGGTGAACGATACACGTGTACCCGTCATCAGTGCCACAGGCAGTACCGCCATGGGACGTAAAGTGGGTCCAGCAGTGGCAGCACGCTTTGGCCGATCCATTCTTGAGCTTGGTGGCAACAATGGGATTATCGTGGCGCCAACCGCGAATTTGGAGATGGCGGTGCGCGCCATTCTGTTTGGTGCGGTTGGAACTGCCGGGCAACGCTGCACGTCGACACGACGTTTGTTTGTGCACGACGATATTTATGGTGAGCTGGTGCCAGCGCTTAAGAAAGCCTACAGTGGAATTCGCGTTGGCGACCCGATGGAACAATCAACCTTGGTCGGCCCACTCATTGATAAGCAAGCATTTGATGCCATGCAGTCTGCTTTGGACATGGCAATGGTGAACGGAGGTGAGGTCGTTGGTGGTTCACGTGCGCTTGAAGACACCTACCCGCATGCGTACTACGTAAACCCAGCAATTGTGGAGATGCCAGAAGCTGATCAGACGGTACAAACCGAAACGTTTGCCCCGATCTTGTACGTGTATCGCTACACCGATCTGGATCGTGCGATCAGCTTGCATAATGATGTACCTCAAGGATTGTCCTCCGCTATTTTCACCAACGATGTGCGTGAAGCTGAAAAATTTACATCAGCAGTCGGTAGTGATTGCGGCATCGCCAACGTGAATATTGGTACCAGTGGTGCCGAAATTGGCGGCGCATTTGGCGGCGAAAAGGAAACAGGCGGTGGTCGTGAGTCTGGTTCAGACGCGTGGAAAGGCTATATGCGCCGTGCGACATCGACGGTGAACTACTCGTCAGATTTGCCGCTAGCACAAGGCATAGAATTTAATCTCTAAACAGTTCTATTAAACCATTAAAAAAGCCCATGTTTTAAGACATGGGCTTTTTTTTGCACGTCATCAGGCATTACAGGCTGGCGACGAATTCGACGACTGGGGATTCGGATTTATCCCCGATACGGCATTTCGCCAGACCGAGTTCTTCACCAGACTGCGGATTAGCTAGGCTGATGTAGTATTCCCGAAAGCGACGAGATTCACTGTGATCCAAGCTGCCTTGAGCATCATCTGGAACTTCCACGCTGAGTTTTTTAGCGCGTAACTGTTTGGCCGCGAGCGCGGATTCAGCACACATACTTAAATCGGCGTCCACACTGGTAGCGTGTGCGGCGGATGTGAGAATCACACCAGCGAACAGAGAACAATTTAACAATAATTTTTTGGCTTTGGTCATCATGGCAAATACTCCAACAATCAGGTTTACAAGGGACTTATTGCAAAACCAATTGATCCACGCCGTTGCACATGCAATCAGTTAGCGATGACTAATTTACCGCCGTAGATCCGTTGTCGACCAGTGACAAATTTTTATGACAAAAATTACCTGTGGTTATGTTTGTGTTGATATATAAATCTTTACGGTTATGTGACAGTTAAGAGTTATTGATGGGATTATTCTATAACATTTTGATTATTCATGGTTTTATGGTTTTGGCCTAGATCATCGAGAGACTGTATTCAGTCCGACCGAATACCCAGTTTCTGGATTCAACGATGCGCGCTTTTTCGTTCGATTATGACACCAACGTGACGAACCCCTTTGACCGCAGCGCCTTTGTCCAGCTTAATCTTGACATAATCGGTGGCAAATTCGGTGAGTACGCAGTCAGCAATCTTTTCCGCCAGTGTTTCGAGCAAGGCATAATTTTGTGCTTTTGCAACTTCCTGAAGCCGGACCGTCATTTTATGGTAGTCCACTGCGTCAGCTAAATCGTCTGTTTTAGCTGGTAAGCTGGTATTCGTGCCGACCTGAACATCGGCATGCAGTGTTTGCTGAATTGCTTGCTCCCAATCCCAAACGCCGATGGTGCATTTGAGCTCAAGGCCGTTCAAATAGATTAGGTCCAATGTTGATCTTCTAAGTTAAATTTTAAACCTTCGTAACTCTAACACAGTACAATTAGTACAAACTAGATCAAGACCTTGCTTGTTATGTCGGCTATCCCTCATTTCCTATGGCCTGTATTTGGCTACTTATTGGGTTCTATCTCGAGTGCGATTATCGTGTCGAAGTTGTTTCGACTGGATGATCCGCGCAACGTTGGTAGTGGCAACCCCGGTGCCACCAATGTGCTACGAAGTGGCAGTAAGGCAGCAGCGATACTGACGCTGCTGGGCGACCTATTAAAGGGATTGATTCCGGTGCTAATGGCGCAATATGCCGGTGTGTCGAACGGTATTCTGGCACTGGTTGCGATTGCCGCATTTATGGGGCATCTATTTCCGGTGTTCTTTGGTTTTAAAGGTGGTAAAGGGGTCGCAACGGCGATCGGCGTGTTTGCGGCGTTGAGCTGGAAGCTCGTGCTGGTCTTTATACTGGTTTGGGTGATGACGGCAGCGATAAGCCGTTACTCATCACTCGCCGCGTTGGTTGCCAGTGCCATTACCGGTTTGGCGAGTTTTGCACTATTTAATCAACCGGATCAATTGCAACTGGTTGGTGCCGTGTTTTGGATCGTTGCGTTTACGTTCCAGCGCCACCGTGCAAATATTGATCGACTTCGCCAAGGTACGGAGACCAAAATAGGTGCCAAGAAAGCGGACTGAACAGTCGATTGAACCAACTCAGTCTAATCCAATCGTGCTATAGCAGCGCCAACGTGAATATGCGAACCTGATCTACAGTTGTCAATGAGCGACATTACTGTAGACAGGAGCAATGGACGAATATCACGCTGAAATAAGGAAACTAGCAAGAGCTTGGTTGATAATTCTATCGATTGCTGCCCTGTGTCAAGCATGCAGTGCTGACCAAAGCACAAACCAGCCCTTAGATGGCGTTGCATTAGATAGTGTAATCGCGCCGAAGCCACTCATTCATGCAGACAAGGCGGTGGACTGGTGGTTTTCATTTAAGTTCAATGCCGCTAAGTTTCCCGGTTGCGCTAATCAAGCGAGTCGTGCTTGTCCATTTGGCGGCCAACCGCAGAACTATCGTTACGGTTACAGCCAGCAATTTGTTGCGGCTAACAGTACCGCCCCAACGTTGAGCCAAGGACAAGTTTGCTTAGGCGACAGCGATCAGGATCCGCTGGGGGCAACGTTCGCACAAATCTATGAGGGCAACTATTATTATGTTGTCTGGAATGATCAATTCTATGAACAGCCGAAAATCGTAGGCTGTGAAAATTCCTGTTCAGCGCCTTGGGGTCACGCCAAAGGTGTGGTCGCTTGGAATGACGATGGTGAAGGTTTGGTGCTGCAGGTCACGACCCCGGCCTGGCCTGGTGCCGGTAATCAGCAGCATCCTCGGCAAGCTGGAGGAAATACTTTAGGTTGTGTATCACTGGACGATGATATCGCAGTCGCACAGCACTTTTTTGCATTGCGACTCAGTCCGGAAGATTTGGCTCATGTGATCGCGGGATTAGCGAACGCCAGTGTGGTCACAGATGTCGGGCAACCGCAGCTGGTGCGAAATGGCGGACCGGATTCGATCCAGTTATTGGTGCAAACTCTGGGTAAGCAGTCGAACAGTACCGACGTGATCAATGTCACTTTGTCCAGTGGCGTGCGTTTTATATCAAAGCCGTCTGCCCTGCATGTACCGCCCTGGCAATTGGTGTCAGCCCAGCTTGGAGGCATTGATCTGCGGACCGCGACCTGGTGGACTGACCCCGCCATTCCTTCGACGGATCGAAGCACGCCGTTGCGTTGCTGGAATGATCAACTGGGAGCAGCCGGCGCTGTGAGTATTGCCACCAGTGGCTCGTGGAATGGTACGGATTTTAGTCTCAAAGGTGGTCTTGGTAACGAGTTTAATCACGCAAAATTTGCGGTCAACGATGGGGCCAGGCCATCGATAGCGATCTTCGGTGACATGAACCAGCAAGGTGCACTGGCACCTGGATCGGCTTACCCAAATCAGAAATGTTCCAGTAGCCAGAATGGTCGAGGAGGCACTTTCTACGTGGTCGAGAACGCACAATTGGCCGCCAGTCTTGCTGACCTCATTCGTGGTGACACTGCCCCACTCGCGCCAAATTCAACCAGCCTACAGTCAAAATAACCACGCAAGGAGAATGATCATGAAAATACGAATGCTGATACTAGCGATACTCTGTTCGCTGCTTTTAGCCTGTAATGCCCAAACAGAACAACCACAAGTAACAACGGAATCGAAGCCAGTGAAACCGGTACAACCGCCTGTAGCGCAGCCAGTCGCAGACACGGGGACTTGTACGGGAACGTATCCTAGCTACTGGCAGGATCCAAAGTTTCCTGAGATGTATGAGGGTCAACTAGTGAGTGACCAGCCGCCGTCAGGCTACCAGGGGCCGGTGTTTCGATTGAGCGATGATTTCCCCCGTGAGTTGGTGGATGAGTCGGCTTCACAGCCGTGGCGAGCAGAACGCTTTGATGCATTGTTCGACCCGGCCACAGACCCTGAAACCAAACAACAACTGGGTGAAGAGTACAGTTGGCTGGTGATGGAGTATATACAAGCAGGCAACATCAACAGTGGCAATGTAGAAACTGACTGGGATGTGTGTAACAACAGGGTGCGGGCTTGGTACAACATTCCATTTCAAACGTATAACGTATTGGCTGGGCGAGAGTTTACGCACGGTCTTACACGTGAAGCACCCGTAAGTTTTAGTGTGAACACCGCGCCCGAGGCTGCGAAAGGCACCATGTGGGCGGTTGGATACTTTAACCCCACCGCGGCGTACACCTTAGGCACAATCTGGCAGGCAGATGGCACCGCGAAAATCCCAACTCAGAATGTGTCGTTCGCCACTGGGGCGGTGGTTGGTAAACCGCTGTTCACGACCCTATCGCCAGCGCAGATGCCCATGTTGAGCAATCTGCCAGCTTGGAAAGCGAACATCTCATCGCCTGATTTCTGTGGCTGCAAATCCACCACGGGCGCCGCGCAATGCACGATGGCCGAAGAGAGTCAGCAATGCCCACGCAGCTTAGATGAATATGGACCGGTTACGCTATTGCAATTTGATATTGCGGTGAAAGAGCCACGTGCTAGGGGCACGGAATGGGTGTTTGGTACCTTTGTGGCGGATGGACAACGTAAGGCTGATGAGCCGAACCCTTGGAATCGAATTTCATTGTTGGGCTTGATGTGGGGTAATTCCACACCACCAGCCGGTGTTTTGGCTTCAGCGTATCCCGAGAATCCCCGACAAAACGGTTTCGAGGACATGGTGATTAACTGGGACACTGTCGATATGTTGAATGCGTATGGTGGTGCAGACAAGTTTGCCCACCCGGGTCACCTAGGTTGTAATTCGCGGTTAGACGGTCCAGCTGACAAGGCGTACAGTTCGTGTATGTCATGCCACGGTACCGCATCCGTCGCAGACCAAAATATCAAGGTGCCCCCGATCGCGCCGCAATTTGGTGGATTGACGTCTGAGTGTGCGATGCAAACGGCTGAAGGTAAGTGGATCGATGCCAGTGGTGTAAAGGCGAATATTAAGTCAGTAGACGGAGTGGACATTGGCTTTTCAGAGATCGACTCAATCTACTTCGCGAGTACGCCGGCCGCGCAGCCCTTTAACGCCACTGTGGATACGGATCAGGGGCCGGTGAATATCCTGCCCGGTCAACCGGACTATGCGGCTTCCGACAGAACCGACTGGATCTCATTAGATTATTCACTTCAGACTTCAATCTCGATTGTGCAATGGATGCAATGGCAACAACATCTGGCAGACCCTAAACCCGCAAATTTGGACGTGCATACGGCTAAGCTGCCACGACGTTAATAGCGCACTACAATTTTAACTAATGTAAGGCATTGCTGTGACCATGTGATTGTCACAGCAATGCCCGAATATCGATAATTGGAGAACATGATGAGGGTAAAACAAACCTACGTATGCGCTATTATGACGGTTGTACTGCTTAGCAGTAGTTGCGTACAGAAAGTGGTCGACGCAGAGATAAACAAAGAGGCCACCCGACTCTTTTTTGATGGCGTGTTCAATCACGGGCTGACCGAAATCGTTGAATTCAGTTTAGCCGACGACTACACCTACAATGGTCATCACTCAAAGGTAGACGGCACCATAAAATGGGCTGAATCCCTACGAAAATCGTATCCCGATTTGCATTTTACAATTAATGATCTGCTGGGTGAGGGTCATAGAGTCGCGATCCGTTGGACGATGACGGGGACTGGCTCCGATGGTGTTGAGATCACAACTTCTGGTACTAACATCATCACCTTTCGGGACGGAAAAGCGGTTTCGAATTGGCAGAACGGGGGTAAACCGAGCGATGTCCACCCAGTGAATAATCCGAAATCGTAGTTGTTAGCTAGGTGGAGTATGTCACTGCGCTTACCAGTTTGGCGTAATTGGACGTGCGTTGATCGCCTGATCTGAATATACTCTCATATAATCTCCAAATAACAGACAAATGAAAACTAGACAAGATTTCGAAGCTCGACTAAACCAACAGTTTGAATTAGCGCAAGCACAATTAATATTGGAGTTGATTGAGGTCAGTTCGGTGCGGGCAGAACGGGCCGAAGATGGCCGCTCTGAACCATTTTCTGCCGTATTCCGTGCCGACAATCACGATATTCTTGAACAAGGTACTTACACTTTACGCAATGACGGCGAAGGTACGGACATATTTTTGGTTCCGATTGGACCAGATGATCAAGGAATGTGCTACGAGGCCATTTTTACCTAAAGCCATTGTCATCGTAGTCGGCACAGAGGTAGCTCTATGTCGTCTATGATCGCAGTCGTTATCTCGGCCCTGGCCATGGGTCAATCAATACTCGCCTCACATTTATTGGCACGTCGTATTGTGCATTCCAATGTGTATCTGCCGCTGGCGGTATTTTTTGCCCTGAATGCGGTGGCGCAGTTTTGTTTTATTGTTCGTGAACCGGTTTTCTACACGGACGGGATCCCGTTCTTAGCGCAGCTGACCTTGTTTAAGCTCGTGGTCGAACTCATGTTGCCGCCCTTATTCTGGATGTATGTGCGTGAATTGACGTCTGAGCATGCACGGGGCTGGCGTAGAACGGATAAATACCATTTTATAATCCCGGTTGTACCCGTGGCGATCCTGGCGGTGATCTTGGGTCTTGTTAGCTGGAACCCGACGTTTGGCGGTTCGCGTGGTGCCTTGATTCTAGAGATTCTAAATACCATTCTGAATCTGGCAGCGTTAATCCAATTTACGGTCTATATCGTGTTTGTCATGATCCGGCTGGCCAGTTATCGACGTAAGTTAATGAATCTATTTGCCAGCACCGAAGACCTAGAATTAAGGTGGTTTCAATGGGCTTTGTGGTTGATTCTTTTAAATATCGCTTTGGAGTTGGGTGCTGAGATTGCGAATTCGGTGTATCACGTGCCGAACCCGACCTACCCTTGGCACGGGCTTGCTCGATTGGCGTTGGTGTGGTTTTTTGCCGTATGGGGACTTCGTCAGCGACCGGATTTACGCATTGAAATTGCTCGAACTCAGAAGGACGACAACGAAGAAACGCGTAAGTACCAAAAATCGGCATTGTCTGCGGATCAGTTAGCTGACGTGTCGCAAAAAATACGTTTTGCATTGGAAAAGCAATGTAAGTATCGCGACCCAAACCTGTCGTTGCGAGCTTTGTCAGAAGAAATCAAGGTGTTGCCAAATTATGTTACTCAAGCTTTAAGTCTTGATATTAAAGAGACATTTTTTGATTATGTTAATCGATTACGGGTCATGGAGGCTATGGAGCGATTGATCAACACGGACGAAACGGTGCTGACGATTGCGAACGATGTTGGGTTTAATTCGCGCTCATCATTCTATTCGGCCTTCAAAAAAGTGACCGGGCAGACACCGACGAGTTTTCGACAGGTCTCCCAATCTGGGTAAATTTGTCCTTCCCGCTAAAGTCAGACGATTGTAGAACGTCACTCTGCTCTAATAACGATGTGAGTTCCCGACATTGCATTTAAATGTAGGGTGGCTGCGGAGAGTACGGTGTTTTTGGAATGGTTGCTCCTTCCCCTTCAACACCAAACGGTTGGAAACGCAGTTACAGAACATGTGGTGAAAAAGCTGCCAGTTATCGTTCAAGAACACAAACTGGTGACTGACCTTAGGACTTTGTAGGAGAGGACTAAGGCTCGGAAAACCGGATTTGGGTAGCTTTTTAAAGGAAACTCACTGTTTCAGCTGCGGGTTACAGAGTCCAAAGTGAAACAAGGGTTGTTCGCTCTATATTATCCTGGTGGAGTTGAGCATATATACCTAAACGGTAGTCGGTGGAGTGAGTTCCCACCTGCTACCGTTTTTTTTTGCTCAGTAAGTGCTGGATTCAATGATCGCACCAGGTTTTAGGTTCTCCATAGAGAATGTTGATGAAACATCGACCAGACTTGGCACCAATCCGATTAAACGCTGATAAACTTGGTCATGGTGCGTTAAATCGCGGACAAATACCTTCAACAGGTAATCCACCGACCCCGTCATCCGGTGACATTCCACGATTTCCGGAACGGCGTTTACCGCTTGTGTAAATTGGTCTAGCCAAGCCGCACTATGTTGATCGGTTCTGAGCATGATAAATGCAGTTATGCGCAGACCAAGTTTGGCGTGATGAAGTTGTACCGTACGTTTGCCAAATATACCTGCTTGTTCCAATCGCTTGATGCGCCGCCAACAGGGGTTTACCGTAAGATTAACTTGATCGGCGATCGTTTGTATGGATTTGCTCGAATCAGATTGCATGATACTAATGATTTTTCGATCTATAGCATCAATTTCTATAATTTCTTTCATACGTAAATATATATTCTATCTAATATGAAAAGAAAAGCATGGGTTGGGAAAGATGCTGCGATTCGTCACGCGATAATCTAACAATAATCAGATTTGGACTGACCAACACTTATGCGTTTATTTTCTGAACATCCCGCAAGCGTGGGAGAAACTTATTGGACTCATTTGTTAACCGCGCTTCGATTTAGTGGCGTACTGTTCGTGGCTGGGGTTTGTTGTTTTGTGCATGCACTTTTTCCATTTTTGTTTCCAAAAACGGCAAGCCTGTTGATCTATCGTTTACATACACAAATGATAGTTCAGCGAACTTTACGGCAGAACAAAACCGGCCGGGATTGTTTGGTTGATTGAATAAGAAAACATCTTTTCTAATTAACAACGTTTGCCCATTAGCGTGAACTGGCTATAATCATTGTCATCTCAATGCTGTGTTGACAGCTCAACGTTAAAGGAAACAGGTGCGTCATGAACAAAGTTACCCAAGAGAGTGTGTTGCTAATGACGACACGGGTTCTGTCGATACCATGCAAGTAAATCTGTTTCCGGCCACCAAGTAGTCTTCTCCGTTAGGCTTGGTTTGCGCTAACCTTTAGCGTTTACGAAAATCCATCTTTACCTGCAAGGAATGGTCAGGTCAAAGCGGTCCCCGTTGTCCCCTCTAAACACACACAAAGGCCGCTGAATCTCCCTAATGTACGTGGGGAATTACAGGAATTAAAAAGTGACCAAGCATGGGTATTGGTGACTTAAGAGGTAAAAGATGAGAGTTTCTAAACACGGATTTCGTCGGCGTATCCAGTGGATTCGCACGGTCGTAAAAACCAGTCTGGCAGATCAAGAACGAGATTTCACGCGCGGTCCGATTAACACGGCTGTCATTTTGTTGGCGATACCGATGATGTTGGAGATGCTGATGGAATCAGTATTTGTCATCGTCGATATGTTTTGGGTGGCCAAGCTTGGTGCGGATGCGATTGCGGCTGTTGGTCTAACAGAAGCGGTTATCACACTGTGTTATGCCATCGCTATTGGCCTCAGTATGGCCACCACCGCCATGGTAGCGCGTCGGGTTGGAGAAAAAAATCCTGAAGCGGCTGCTGTGGTGGCCGTGCAATCCTTATGGATCGGGCTGTTAGTTTCGCTTGCCATTGGTCTTGTTGGCGCTTTGTACGCACACGAGATTCTCGTTTTAATGGGCGCTTCGTCGCAGGCTATTGACCAAGGTGCTGGATATACGAGTGTCATGTTAGGCGGGTCAATCAGCATCATCTATATCTTTCTTCTTAATGCAATCTTTCGTGGCGCGGGTGATGCCGCGATTGCGATGCGTTCACTTTGGTTGGCGAATGGCGTAAACCTAATACTGGACCCCATATTGATTTTCGGATGGGGGCCGATCCCGGCCTACGGTGTCACTGGCGCTGCAATTGCAACTACGATCGGTCGGAGTATTGGGATTGCGTATCAGCTCTACCATCTATTTGATGTGCGCGGGCGGATACGAGTACGTGCGTCCCAATTGAGATTGAATACGGACGTCGCGTTGCGACTGGCAAAGGTATCACTGGGTGGTATAGGTCAGTTTTTAATCGCGGTATCGAGTTGGATATTTATGATGCGAATCATGGCACCGTACGGGAGTGTTGCGATTGCTGGCTACACCATTGCGGTTCGTGTTATCCATTTCACATTTCTGCCCGCATGGGGGTTGGGAAACGCCGCTGCGACCCTGGTTGGACAGAACCTCGGGGCGGATAGGCCGGATCGAGCGGAACGGTCCTTGTGGCGGGCTGCCCAGTTCAATTTTGTGACCTTATTGGTGGTTGCAATCTTGCTAGTTGTGTTTGCTGAGACTGTGATTGCGGTGTTTAACCCAGATCCTGCGATTGTTTCGATTGGTGCCGAAGGCTTGCGCTTTTTCTGCTATGGCTACCCGTTGATGGCGCTTGGAATGGTGGCGTTGCAGAGCTTGAACGGTGCGGGGGACACTAAAACGCCGACGGTGATCAATTTTGTTGCTTTTTGGTTATTAGAAATCCCCTTAGCCTGGTGGTTGGCCGTCGAGGTCGATTTGGGTCCCAGCGGTGTATTCTGGTCTATTCTAATCTCGGAAACGGTGTTTGCTGCGTTGGCGGTCTGGGTGATACGGCGTGGCAACTGGAAACAGGTGATAATCTGAAGTAGACGTGTCGGGCTCTGATTCAGTATCAGAGCCCGTTATTATTAGTCACCGTTTTTGTGTTTTGTTGCTTTGGCGTAAAGAACGTCTAACAGGCCCATGGCGAAAGCGGACGTGACAAAGGTAATGTGCATGATGACATACCAGAGCAATTTGTCGTTGTCGATAGACTCTGCTGCCATAAACTTTTTGAGTAGATGGATGGATGAGATAGCGACGATGCTGGCTGCGATTTTGGCTTTTAGTGACGACGAATCCATTTTGCCAAGCCAGCTGAGTTTTTCTTCGTCGGCATCAATATCGATTTGGGACACAAAATTCTCGTATCCGCTCATCATAACCATAATGAGAAGTCCGCCAACCATAGCGATGTCAACTAAACTAAGCACAATCAATATCATATCGGCTTCAGATAACACGACGATATCGACCAATAAATGGGCTAATTCCATAAAAAATTTGATGCCCAACGCCACTATTGCCAAGCTTAAACCAAAATAAATCGGTGCCAGCACCCAACGGGACCGGTACATGAGTCGCTCAAAAAACTTTTCCATTTAGGTATCTACAATGGTGTGAAAACAATCGCTGCTAATAATAGCGCAATCTGCCGAAGTCACAATATAGGATATGGTTCGATTAGGGTGAGGTATGCGTCCATTGCATTAAATCGTACACACCTTGATCTTCAAGAAGGGTGTAACCGAGCTTTTTATACAGTCGCATTGCGGGGTTGTTCTTCTCGACGTGAATGGTAACGGGTAAGCCGTCCCGTGCAGCGATCTGCATAACATGCCTCAGGATGGCGTCACCGTAACCACGTCCTCGGTGCTTGGGTAACAAGGCGATATCAATTATGCGTATTTCATTTGGTCTTCGATCAACATACAACCGACCGATGTTACGTCCACCCTGAGTCACGATACTGAACTCAGCGTCTTTAAATTGCTCGGCATAAAACTTGGATTGCGCGTCAAACTGCATATCTAGAAATTCTTCTATTTGCTCCTTAGTCCAAGGCACCATCGCCATTTCAGCTTCACGAGTTGAAGCATATAAGATACGCAAGAACTCTCGGTCGTCCCCAGTCTCTGGACGAAACACAATGCCATGTTGTTGTAATTCTTGTTTACTCATTCAGCGTGACACCCGTGGTCGATGGCGACACCGGGTAATTTGTTGTTGTGTGTTAGCACGTGTAAATAGGTATTCAAGCTATGATAGCAAGTCACGCTGTTCTTGATGTGACTTAATGGTCTGGAATTAATTTGTGATTCATGCCAGATGTGTAGAAACTTGAATGCGCGTGGCGGAACGCGAGGTACCAAGTCGGGTTTGTTAACGATCCGGAGACTGTTTGGAATATGGCGTTGAAATGCATCGCTGAATTGGTTGTCGCCAGTTCGAGGCGAGGCAAACGTGAGCAGACGGACTTGCGTGTTGGGACGTTTTATTTTGATATCAAGTGCCAGTAGCGTGGCTAATGAGGAGCCCAAGCTATGTCCGACCAAGGTCACTTGGTTTAGATCAGGTCGATGCCGTAAATATTGCTCAATTGAAATACCGTCGGTTGTACCAAAGTCATGAACGGCGAAGGAGTGATAGATTTCTTTAAAGCCAAGCTCCACGTGACCTAAATTCGGATCGCCTGAAAAGCGACGATGTTCAAATTTAATGTCGTCTAGCCATTCTTGTGCATCACTGGTGCCCCGGACTGAAATGATGAGTGAATTGGGTGTATTAAGGGGTTCAAGCAGATGTCCGTAGAATTCACGTTTACTGGATTTGGGGTCGTCACGTCCAGACAAGTTTGCGAGTGGTCGGTACCCAGCCAGCTTGGGGGCTGCGGGGCTGGGGTTGGACTGAGCTTCGTGAAACAGGGCGTACGCAGACTCAACAAGTTGACCGAGCTGCAGAACTTCCGACAACTCAAAGCCGACGGTGGAAGTTTGCTCAAGCGAAATTGCATGATGCCCTGTGACCGCGCAGGCACTTAGCGCTAGCAGTAAACTGATTATTAGACTGAAGCGGAGTACCGGCAACGTGTAGTCGACGCTATAGGGCGGACACTGAGGTAGCACCGATGTTGGGCACCGTGATCCAATTCTTCGATTCGATGCCTTTGGCGTCCCAGATCTTTAACATCGCGCCACCTTTTTGCATATTGGGTTCTTGGCTCACTACCCAAATGGTACCGCTCCTACTTACGCTGATTGAGCTCGCCATGTCGCGTGGGGACTTTGGTTGTGGTTTGGTATTGTTGGTTCCGGCCATCACAACGCGACCTTCGTCACTGATCATCCAGTAACCTGATATCGCACGCGCGCCGAGTCCGCGCTTTCGCCAATCCTGGTCATCCACTTTGTAATAAAGCGGGCTATCGATTTTTCCGTCTGGTTTAGCGCAGACGCCCCAGAGTTGGTTGTTGATCGGGCTGTTGGAAGTGAAGGCTGCGCTGACGGAAAAAAATGGGGTTTCATCAACGTAATCTTTAAGAATCTTGCCAGTTGTATCAATGTGATGAATCTGTTGTGTTTCGCCGTCGATCACATAGGCGTTACCTTTGAAGTCACTACTGACTCTGGACACTTCAATGTCACCTTCGATGGCAATGGTCTTCCATTCAGTGCTGCCCTTAGGGAGTAATTTTAATAGATTGCCGCCGCGGTCGCGATCACCGCTATCTGTCGAGACGGCCCAAGCTCCGCCATCTGGTGTCGCGCTGACACTGAGGGCAAAGTACGGTTTCGATTTAACCGTCGACTCCCCGGTTGAGGAGACGTAATGCACCTGATAGCCAGTATCGACGATGTAGGCGTAATGAGTAGCTGCAAGCGTGTTGGTGGTGTAAATACTAAAGATTCCGCCAACTATGACGCTGGCGAGTAGGGATATTCCTTTATTCATCGTTAACCTCCCGGAGGATGAGCAAAGGTTGCGCCGTCCTGTGGGGGATTTGATGGCGCAACAGTTAAAGCATGTATCAAGCTAGTTAAAAATAATCTCCAAGCCTAATTTTCCATGCTTATTTGGAACCTGCGTTAACAGGAGTTGAAGTTGGCCCAATTTTTTATGGCTAACCGTGCACAAGTCGCCCTGAAAATGTTCATCGCCTTGAACTTCTAGCCTGACGAGCTTGGCACGGGGTCGCAAGTAAACGGGTCGTTGGTGAGCATTAGAGTCAAACGCGAGATCGGCCACTTCAACAACTTCGGCTTTCACGCGGTATCCAGATTGATTGTCTATGGTGACCAGATCACCAATTAAACTGTCGAAATCAGGGACGGGGAACTCATTACGTTGAAGGGCATCAGCGGCAGCTTTTGCGGTGGCTGCCGATGCTAAGGGGATCGCGCTTGCCAGGCCGCCTAAAGAGACACCTTGAAGTAAGGCACGTCGGTGTTTATTGATAGTCATTGTATTTCCCTCCTTATGAGCGACTTGGGTACAATCCAGCCAACGCAATGATAAAGTTCATGGCGAGGAATGGTTGCTGGTTGTTATGGGCTTGCGATCCGCCGGCGCTGGGCAGTGTCTGCTCATTCATTACGACTAAGTTTTGTGCCGCAGTGTAGGCGTTGCCATTGGCAGATCGATTAAGTGAACGTTGATCGGTCGGCGCTTGTACGCTTGCCAGGGGGATATTCCCTGCGCGCATGGTGTGGTTGTGGTTAGGAATTTGCGCTTCACTCAAAGTGACGGTGTCTGTCCCGCCGCGTTGCCCTAGTCGTCTAGAGGTAAGTCCAGGTCCATGCCCTGGGTGCATGGGAACACGGCTTTTTAGATCAGGCAAAGCGGTAGTAGATCGCCCATCGCCGCCGTAAGTTGTGCCAATCAAAGAAAACAAAGCGGTATTTTGAGAAATAGGCAGCAGTTGGCCATTGCAAAGAGCCCAACCGCGAGGTGCAAAGTTACCAGCAAAAATCCGAATTTCTGCAATAAATGGTTCTGACATACTGAATCCCTCCTTAGTTTCGGCTCGGATATATTCCGAACAGGGCGATGATGAAGTTGATACAAAGAAATGGCATGAGATTGCTATGGCTCCGACTTCCACCGACCGACGTTATTGCGCTTGATGCTAAATTTACCGTTTGACTGTCCTCTACATAGATGTCAAGCGATGGTGATTCGGCAGTCATCTTGCCCTGTGGACTATTGTCGGTTCCGGTTGTGGTTGATGCGCGCATCGGGTGCGTGTGAGGCGGTATTTGGTTGACCGTTAACGTCTCGATCTCGCTACCTAGTTTTGCACCGAGTCGGCGTGGCGATAAGCCGGGTCCAGTGCCAGCATGAATGGGTAGTCTGCCACGCATATCGGGCAAGCCGAACGTGGTTCTTCCATCGCCACCATAAATTGTTCCGAGTAAGCTAAATAAGGCATCATTCTGACTTATTGCAAGCAAATGACCGTCGCAAAAAGCCCAGCCCCGCGGCGCAAAATTTCCGGCGAACATTCGAATTTCACCTACAAATGGTTGTGACATATTCTTTCCCCTCCTTAGTTGCGACTCGGAAACAACCCTTTCAACGCAATGCAGAAATTGATTACGATACTTGGTTGCATATTATTGTGTGCCTGTCCCCCGCCAACGTTGGTTACGGAGCCGGCACGAAGTGTCGTGGTGGCCGTTGGATTGGCGTATACGTTTAACGCCTGTCCAAGAACCCGACCAGTCGGATCTACCGCACTGCCATTATTCGTAGATGCCTGGGCGTAGTGTTGATGCTGAGGTATCTCGTTGGCAGATAAGGTGTGTGTTTCTTCCCCGCTCTTGTGGCCTTCAGTAACCCCATTATCCGTATGCATGGGGACACGCCCGCGCAAGTCGGGGAGCGCGAAACTACTTCGACCATCTCCACCATAGGTCGTCCCTAACAGCGAATACAAAGATTGATTTTGATTAATCGGTAGTATTTGCCCATCGCAAAACGCCCATCCCCTGGGGGCGAAATTAAACCCCACCATACGCACTTCTGCTAAAAATGGTTCAGACATAACGTCTCCTGTGTTATCACATTTCTGTGGTTAAAAAATTAGTGCTTACTCCTCGTTCTAATTCTGTATTCCAGTAGCCGAATGGCACTGCCCGCTATGGACAGGCAGTGCCAGTGATACCATCGCCACTCGAAACAAATCCAGTCGGTGTACCGGTGTTTTGACCTTGTATGAATGCGGTCACGGCCGCGTTGTCTGTGGCACCACCAGCATAACCCGGTAAAATTAATGTGTTAGTTCCGGTGCCTTCACGAATGAAGAAGTCGGCGCCACCGCCAGCAGAAGGCGCTTGACCCGCAAAGTCATTGTTCTGGAGGTCGACACACACAGTGACAGCATCAGTGGCCGTGGCCCCTGCACTGATACCGATCAAGCCGAACCCGGTTACGTTGGTCGTGTTTCTAAACGTGTTATTTGCAGCTGATACGGCGACTGTATTATTGCCGTCACGCGCCTGTATAGTGAGTGCAAAATCACCATCGTGTTCTTGAATGGTATTGTTATTGACGATGGCCTCCAAGGTGCCAGAACCGTTGCCGGTGAGCGTGATACCAAACCCTGCTGATTCAGGGCTGCCAGCAGTCCCAATTTGATTATTGAGTATTGAACCGGTATACAAGGCTGTCGCTGTCGATGTGGCAGAGAGGTTGAGATTGATCGCGGCAGCATTTGCATTATTGATGCTGTTGTTTTGAATCAAATAGTTTAAGGTGCCGCTAAAACCACCGCCAGATGCGCCTGAACTAAGCGTGATACCCGAACCCAAAACCGTGTTGAGATTGGCGGTCATGGTGTTGCCATCGGCTGCGTTCGGTCCACCAATATTGACCGTCGCAGAAGCCGATCCATTTAGGCCAACCTGTATATGATCACCGGCGCTTTGATGAAAGCGGTTGCCAGTGACGTTCAGCGTGGTGTTCGAGCCATTATTACCGATATAGAGTAAGGCATCGTTACCGACTCCGCTGGCGGTATTATCGTCGAAATTATTTTGGGTGACGCTGATTGTTCCAAGAACGTTACCTTGATTCTCAATGCGGACATGGTCGTCAAAAGAACGATTAAACAGATTGTTGGCAAGCGTGACATTGCTCGAGGTAGACGGCGCTGTAATAAAAATCGCCGCTTCATCTGGTGCTGCCTGGTTGCCCACGTTTCGGAAATTGGTGTTCGCCACGATCAGGCCGTTCACCGCATTGGCGCGAACACCACTGCCACCAATGTTACCCAAGCCGCCAGCTGCGCCAATGTTCATTTGTCGCAGTGTTACCGGGCCAGTATTGTTTAGTGAAATCGCGTCGCCAGTCGACCCTGTGATAGAGCCGCCAGAACCATTGTTATTGGTTGCCAGAGTGCCGCCCGTTACACCGTTACCGGTGATGTTAAAGGCGCCGCTACCTGTGTTCGATAGAACGATGGCAGATCCACCGCCGGTTTGATTAACACTTTGGAACGTCACACCATTTGTGCCGATCAGCGTGTCGGTAATTGTGATTGCGCGATTGGTAACAGGTGAGGCATTACCAATTTGATTGGTACCGGTGACATTGATTACACCGCCATTAGTCGCAGTAAACGCATCATTGGCTCCGGTATTCAGTGTCATGCCGCCAGTGAAGTTGACGGTGGCGTTACCACCTATGTTGTTACTGTTGACTAAGATACCGGTGCCTGTATCGGTAATCGCGCCCGATAAAGTAATGTCAGCGCCATTTTCGTTATTGAGAATTTGGACTGAGCGGCCCGCGGTGTTGTTAATCGTGCCTGCGTAGGTGACATCGCCTGCACTGTTTGAGATGCTGAGCGCAGCGCCACCGGCGTTTTGGATAGAGCCGCCATTAATATTGATCGTGGCACCGTCGTTATTTGACAAGGCAATACCTGCCCCACCGGTACCGTTGCCGTTGATTGCAACGTTGGTAATGTCGACGGTACTACCTGCACCATTGATATTATCAATCGCAATAGCACTGGTGTTGGAGCTTGATTGGTTATTAATGGTTACCGTCCCGAAGTCGATATCTTGAGATCCATCATTGAAGCCATCAATCGCAATACCTGCACCGCCGCGATTATTAATATTTACATTCGCAAAGTTTACTGCGCCAGCCTGGTTGCTAATATCGATCGCTGACTGACCCGCGCCTGTGCCATTAATGTCAGTTAGTCCGCTGACGGTAAAGCTGCCGGTGTTGCCAGCATCTGCGGCAGCCGTTAGCTGGATACCATTGGCGGAGACATTGTCGATATCAATAGAAGTAAAGGTCGTGTTGGTGCTTGAGTTAGCAATATGAATTCCGTCGCCATTACTCGTGCCTGCGACCGTCACGTTGCCACCATTCAATGTGTTGCCAACCACTAAATTAAGAAAGATCGCATTTCCATTGGCTACCGAACCGCTCGATGTTAGGTTAGTAAACGTAACGTTATTACCCAGGGTTACGTCATTCAGATTTAAAATCTGGCCGGTAGCGGTATTAATACTATTGGTACCAGTTGTGGTTAGCGTCAGTAGTGAACCTGCAGTTCCATTGGCATCGAACCCTGTACCGCTGTTAGTGACGATGTCCAAACCATTGAAGCTAACCGTGGCCGTGTCGCCTGAGCCTAGGTCCAGATCGACGCCGCCACCAGCGGAACCGGTATTGTTGATCACTGCGTTGTTAAATGTGAAGGCACCGGTTGAATTCAGAATATTGACGCCAGCATCGTTGGAATTGGTCACCGCTAGATTATTGATTGTAACGGCGTTTGCGCCCGCACCGCCTTGTGCATCTACACCATCTAGGAACACGCCACCGGCGTTAGTCGCACTGGAACCCTGCCCATTGGCATTGGTGGAGAAAACCGAACCTAATACGATGTTGGCCAAGACCGGGTCAATGTCCAGTGCTGTGCCGTTGGTGGTGTCGACGGTACCGCCGGCAATCGCAATAGAGAAGGTACCAGTTTTGCCGCCCGCGTCACGTACATATAAGCCGGTGCCGTTGTCATTAAAGATATTCAAATTGGTAAAACTGATGTCGCCCAGAACATTGTTGAGCCGCACGCCATCGCCCTGTACGCGGTTAGCGGCGTTGATGCCAACAACTGTGTTGCCAGCCAATACCTGTTGGAAGCCTGCGGTCATGAGATCCGCATCAAAGGTGACATCAGTGATGTCGATTCCATTACCGCCAGCGCCACGGATATTATTTCCATTGAACTCGGTGATAGTAACGGTACCCGTACCAGAACCGTCGATTGAAAGACCGGCCCCGTTGCTGCCGCCGGTTAAGGTGTTGTTGTTAATTTGTAACGTTACATTGGTGGCCGGTTGGGTTGAAGACAAGGCGTTACCTGTGCCTGTGTTGGTGATGGTGTTGCCGTTAACCACTGCAGAACCGTTCATCACCACGGTATCGCCGCTGTTGGTTGTCAGGATTGCGGTGACCGAGTCCAAGCTGGAATCGCCGGTGATTTGTGATGAGGAGCCCACATTGGTTTCAAAGTTTGCTGGCGCACCGCCAGACAGACCGAAGGCACCGAGGTCGATGGTTTGACCATCGACCAGTGAAATCAGGATTTGGCCGTCGTCTAACTCCAGTGAGTTGATCAAACCACCGCTTTCATGTGGTGCGTTGGCCTGATCGATGCTGTCTTGAGTGCCATTATCATTGGTGTCGAGCAGAACAATAGCGTCCGCACCAGAGGTTTCCGCACCGGCAATGCTGCCTGCGTTGGTTTGTGACGTGCCGGTACCCAACCCAGTTGCGTCTACGTAGTACACATCTGGACCAGCCAGAGTCGAAGTATCGCCAATCAGGTTAACGTCATTAAAATCGTAGGTACCGTTGGTCGGCAGCCCCGACCCATCATGACTGATGGGTGTGGTGGCGTCGATTTCGGACTGAATACCGTCTGGACTGGTGTTGGAACCATCCCCGAAGGTAAAGGCAAGATTGGTATTGGATGAGAACAATACACCGACATTCGTGCCAGCTATGGTGGCATTTTCGCCGCCGTTGGTGTTGGTGTCGCCCAGCTGGACTACGCCGCTGCCGGATGCATCGACCACGTTGATCGCAGTCGTCCCAGTTGACGAGCTGGCGGTCACGTCAAAATCACTGGCACTTAGGTCGCCATTGATGATCGCGCCACTGATGTCCAATCCGGTCACGTTATTATCACTGATCGTGAGGTCCACATCGCCCAGGTTGATCGTCGAGGTGTTTGTGCCCTGGATGCGTATTGCGGCCACGTCCGCACCACTCGCGGTGAGCTGCGTGGTGTTGAATGTGCCGCCGCCTAAGCCGCTGAGCGCGATCCCGTTGTTGGTCGAATCGGAGGAAATGACGGAGTCCAGGTTGAAACCGCTACCACCAAAGCTCACATTGGTGAGGTCTATCGCGGCGCCGTTAACGGTGTCGACGGTGCCGCCCTGTGAGTTGAGTTCGAGGTCAGCAGGTGTGAGTGCGCTGTTATTCACCAGTAACCCTGTGCCGCCGTCGGTAAAAATATCCAGTTCACCGAAGTTAATTACCTCGAAGAAACCTGCTGTGCCTGGGAAAGTATTCACATTCGTAAGCGACAACCCAGGCCCTGAGACACGATTGCTACTTGATCCAATAACCAAATCCGGTGCCCCGAAGGTACCAACATTAAATTGTCCGAGGCTGGCATTTTCGATGAGGATGCCGCCTGCCGCCGCATCCGTCACCACGGTTGGACCACTTGCAGTTGCGGCGGCGTCGCCAACAAAACTAACCAGGGTGCGTTGCCCAGCGCCAGTGCCGGCACCCGTGATGCGTACTGCCGCGTTATTGTCGGAGCTAAACGTATTGCCGCCCCAGCGAACTTCGCTTGAGTTATTGACATCCAATGCTTCGCCGGCGACGCCGTGCGCGCGCGAGTCAAATATTTGGAGATTGGATATGTTTGAAGCAGTACTTCGATAGCCGTGGTCGCCATTTGATGAGCCGTCGGGGTTGAGGTCTACATGACGGAGGCGTACGGATAGTCCTGGTGCGCCCAAAGAATCAACCAAAATGGCATCCGAGCCAGCGGCAATGCCTTGGATAACACCGCCGTCAAACCCAGAGTTTGTAGAGCCACCGATGTTGAGATTGGCGCGATTTGCTTGGAAGAAAACGCCGTGGCCGCCAATGCTATTTTTATCAATCGACAGACTGTCAAAGCTATTCCTGAAGTTACCGCCGCGTAGATCGACCGCGTTGGCTGTACTGTTGAGCGTGTTGTCAATCAGGGTGTCACCGAAATTCAACTGCGCCTGACCGATGCCGCCTTCGAGCGTCGTATCGATTACCGAGATGGCAGAACCGGTATAATGATCAATATTGGTGTTGCCAAACGTCATAACAGGGCTAGTTGCTATACTTGTGCCGTTGGCGTTGACTTCGGCAATAGCGATGCCGTGACCATTAATAAAGTCAGCTGCACCTTGGCCAATATTCACATTGCCGAAGGTTAAGTCGATATCGGCGACATCAATATTACTGAGGCTGATGCCGTTACCGTTGACTGAACCACCAATGTTTACGTCACCAAAGGTGATGTTATTGACGATGTTGTTGATGTCGATGGCTGAAGCCGCCGCCCCGGTAATATTGGTCGTACCGGACACGGATAAGGTGCCTGCGTGATTATCGATATCGATACCGCCACCGGTCAGATCTATGCTGCCAACCGAGATATCGCCGCCACCGGTGTTGTCGATGACGATGCCGTCGTTGCCACCCAGATTAGTACCGTTAATTGAATCCAGCGCGAGGTTTGCGACAGAGCCAGCGCCAGTCACTGACAAAGCTGTGCCAGACTCGGTGGTGATTGATTCATCGGCCACATTGCTTACATTCACCGTACCACCGTTGTTGATGCGAAGACCGATGCCACTAGTGGTATCAATATTCAGGCCGCCATTTAAGCTGGTGGTGTTGGTGTTGTTGACGATACGAACTGCGTTAGCGGTAGACGTGTTGGCGGTCACTTGGCCACCAAACGTCACTGCGCCGCCGGTGTTGTTGCTGATGTTAACAGCGGAAGCGGCATTGTTTTGCGTGATGGTGCCGTTGTAATTAACGGTTGCTGAGCTATTGTTGACGTTGAACGCCACACCGCTCGGGTTCGTAATTGAACTGTTGACGCCAAATGTGAAGTTGCCTGCTGAATCGTTAACAATATTGATGCCGGCGTCACCACCATTGAAGATATTGGTACCGTTGAAGGTGTATACGCCGTCCGCATTACTGAATTGGAAGCCGGTGCCATTGGTGGTGTTAAAGCTAGAGTTTACGTCAGCAATGATTGAGCCACTGTGTCCGTTGGTGACGGTCAGTGTTGGGTCTGTGGTGTTGTTGGTAAAGGTCGTGTTTGTCAGATTGATATCGGCATTACCACCGTTCACTAACAAAGTTGTCAGGCTGGCATTTACGATGTTGTGCGTACCAGTCTGGTTAATGAAGCGTCCGTTGGCGATGTCGGCGAACGTCAGACCGCTGGTAACCGAGACAGCGCCGGTATTATTTAAGTCAAACGCCAATCCACCAACATTCTGCGTGTCGATGTCTGAGATGGTCACCGTGCCAGTGGTATTGCTGATCGCAATTCCGTCGCCTCCGACGTTAGCAATGTCCGTCGCACCTGAGGTGCCCAGAATTTGAACTTCGGTCGCTGCACCGCCGCCGATCACATGAATGCCGTTGCCGGCGGCGCCGTCGATACTACTGCCTTGTTGGAACTGAAGTGTGCCGTCAAGATTGGCGATGCGAACGCCATCTCCACCGGCATTGCTTATGTCGACATTGCTTAAGTTGATCTGACCAGAGGAGTTGGTCGATCGAACAGCGTGTGACGACGTGTTAGCGATGTTGGCGCTAGCGAGTGTGATGTTGGCATTGTTATCGTTTAGGCGGATACCAAGGTTGCCTGCGGTCGTGGCCGTTATGCTGCCCGAGGCATCAAATAAGATGTTCGAGCTGCCGTTGCCGAAGTCGGTAACATCAACCACCAGCCCGGTGCCGGTTTGGGTGACATCGCTACCCAGAAAATTAATATTACCGGAACCGCCATTAATATCCACCGTTGGCGCGGTTGCGTTGGTAGCGACACTGCCATTGATGAAGTTGACATTCCCACCGTCCAGATCCTGGATCCTGACGCCAATACCGCTCGCGTTGGTAATGTCCATATTCTGAATGGTGAAGTCGCCTGCTGAGCCGTTTACAATATCAAGCGCAGCATTGCCGCCATTGAGCGTCGAGTTGCCATTCAGCGCATAGGTGCCATCCGCGTTGTTAAATAAGATGCCGTTGCCGTTGGTGGCGTTGATGGTGCCATTGAGGGTAACGGTGCCGCCGCTGTGATCCACTACTCGTAGCGCATTAAACGCATTGCCTTGTTCAATCTGACTGTCAGCCCCGAGGGTTACTGTCGCCGTGCCGCTGTTAATATTCAGTGCGTGACCGTTGGGGTTCAGAATGTTCAGATCCGTCCAAGTGAAAGCGCCGTCTGAATCGTTGATGATGTCGACGGCCGCATTGCCACCATTCAACGTATTGTTACCACCGAAGTTGTAAGTACCATCGGCATTGTTAAACCGTAGACCAACGCCATCGGTAGCGCTGATATCGCCCATAAAGGTTAATGTGCCTGTGGCGTGATCCACAACCCGTACCGCTGCGGCGTTATTGGATTGTGTGATCGAGCTATCGGCGCCAAATGTCACATTGGCGGTACCATCATTGATGTTCAACGCGACACCAGTCGGGTGAATGATATCGGTGTCGACAAAGATAAAGTCGCCATCGGACGAATTCAGAATATCAATGCCCGCGTTGCCGCCGTTGAGCGTTGTTGCCCCGCCGAATGTGTAACTACCGTCGGCATTCTCAAATTGTAGGCCGTTGCCGTTCGTAGCGTTGATCGTGCCATTGAATACAAACGTACTGTCATCGCCAGCCGCGTTCACACCAACGGCGACGGCGGCAAGGTTCAGCGATTGATCGACTGAGCTATTTTCACCGAAGAAAATTGTGCCGGTGTTTTCGAAGATGTCGATCGCACCATCCGAAGAGCCATCTGGGTCAAGCGTGCCGTCAATGTCGGTTAAATGTGTATTGGTAAAGGCGTAGTCGCCGCTGGAATTGTTAATAAAGACCCCGTCAATACCGCTTAACTCCGTGTCTGCGGTTATGGATAAATTACCAGCGCTGCTGTGTACATAGATACCCAGGTTGGTGTCGACTAAGGCATCCGCTGCTTCACTATCGAAAACAATGTTGCTGCCCGCCAGCGTCGAGTCGAGCTCAATCATCTCAAAACCGTCTGCGCCGGTGTGGTCGATGGTGCCGGAGTAGCGGACGTCGGAATCGCCACCTTGAACTAGGAATGCGACTTCGCCACTGCCTTGCAGACTTGAGTCGGCATCGAAAACCAGTGTGCCGGAGTTGTCGGTCAGTTGAACGCCATTTTCGACGCTGCTGTTGATATCCAAATTCGTAAACGCCATGGTGGCGTCGGTGCCGAGTTCTGAAACACGAAGACCGCCTGTGCCGCTGTTGGAGATCGACGTGTTTACAAACTCGGTGCTGGAGTTAGCTCCTAAGCCGGACACAGTGATCCCAGCGTCGCCGCTATTTGCGATAGCCAGATTGGTGAAGCTCAATGCTGCATTGGTGGCGCTGCCAGTTGGGTCGTCAATATCCAACCCGTCATCGCCAACACCCGTAATATCGATATTGTTGGCAACAATCTGTGTGTCTGGAACCAGATTTTGGATGTCGATACCGTCGTCACCAGCATCTGAAATGACGATATCGCTTAACGTTATGGTGCCACCGAGTTGACCGCCATTATCACCAAGGCTGATCGCATCGCCACTGGCATTGGCAACACTGACATTGGTAATCGTGATATCTGAATGGTGTCCACCTGCCGCGGTAGAGATGCTGCCGCCATCAATGGCTAAATTGCTTACGACTACATTGTGTGAATTAATGTTTATGTCACCATTGGTGATGACTGGCGTATTGGTGCCATCGTTTGCATCCGGCAGGACAATCGTGCCTTGATCCGTCGTTATATTGGTGTCGATGCCGCCACCCTGACCAATCAACATTTGATTGTCAGTTATGTCTACCGATTCGCCATCGAAGTTACTGTCAGCATGAATCAGGATGACGTCATTGGCATCGGTTATTTGCGTGTTACTGGCGGAAGTGAGACTGGTGTTAGGGTTTTCGTACGTGCCTTGGTCCGTGCCGGTGGAATTGCTGTCGACATGGGTGAAGGTAATGGCTTGACCGTCGTTTGTGTATATCGTCTCAGAATCGTCACGTGTCACACGTTCACTGTCGCGCGACGTTACCACCACGTCAACATCCACTTCTTTGGCGACATCCACTTCAACTTTGGTCTGTCGCTTAGCGATATTCTCCTCAAACTCGGATTCGGCCGTTTTGACATTCACATCGCGCAGTACTTCTTCGCCTAATCGTTCGGACAACGGGCGGTTGCGAAAACGTTGCAGGTCATCCTTGCGGGCTAGAAACGGATTTTTACCATCGAACAAACGACTGAAGCTGAATGGCATGTTGATGCGGGCGCCGACGTAGTAGTCGGTATCGTGGAGTTCTTCGTCTTCAAATATCTCTGCATCAAAGGTCAAGTAATCGCCTGCACGTACTTCAAGCCGTCCTTTGGCACCTTTGATTTCGCTGTCGAATGGGCCCTCAAAATCATAGTAACCGCCAAAGATACGGACTTCTGGCAAGGTGTCTTTGAGGGGCAGTTTATAGCCGAGCTCCAGATCGTACCCTTCTAGCCCGCCTTCGCGCATTTCAAACAAAAGGTCGGTAAAGGTCTTGGTTGTCGTCGTGGTTGTGGTCGTGGTCTTGGTGTCGGTGGTCGTTGTTCGGTAACGGTCTCGGGTGGTTGAGCGCGTTTGATTGAGGAGGTTGTTGCCTCGATAAAAGTCACTCGATGTGGAGGAGGTTCGGCTGTTCAAGAGGCGGCGTTCTATTTCACGCATCTCTTCAATCTGTTTTTGGATTTCCACAAACTCCGAAAATGTATCAACGTCTGCTGTGGCGGCAATGATGACATCCGAACCCGGGTTGTAATAATTTGCTCGGAAGTCGATGTTGTTGGTCAGCAGCTCAAATCCTAAGCCCCATTGATCGAAACTATTGTCATATCGGGTGCGACTTCGATCAGCATAAAAATTGGCGCCGAGAATTGCACTGTCGCCAAATAATTTGCGGTATCCAATACCAAAGTTACCCTCGCTCTCGCCTTCATCCTTTAGTGCCAAGCGTGGATTTAGAAATAAGATGCTGTCTTCAGACGAGGAGATCGGTGCGAAGATGCTGAGGTAGGCCTCTGCCATGTCGCTACTGAGGCGTCCACCAACCGTGGCTGACCCATGTTCAGTTTGCCCCCAGGCCGGCGCTACTACCAAGGAGGCCGAAAGCAAGACGATACGAGATGATTTCAACGAACGACGCAGTGTAGTGAACAGAATCGGAGTGTTCATAGCGGTTTTTCCCTTAGTGACGAGTTAGTGCGACATGTTGCTGTGCAGTCAGCCTTCTTGTTTCGTGAGGTTCTAGAATGTCAATAAAGCACATTAACCCAAGTTAATGCAAATAATAGGGTTGGGGGGGCATATTGTCACTAGTACGAAAGGACTAGCAATGCAGGAACAATCAACTCATCGAGACCTTGGGGAAGGGCCTTCGTTGGAGGCTAAACCGGAGGTAAGTCTTCTAAAGACCAGCGAGGTTTGACCTCAAATGAAAACTCGGTTTGAGCCTGGTGCAAACGTTTACAGCCTGCAAGGGCGATCATCGCGCCGTTATCGGTGCAAAACTCAAGTCGCGGAAAAAAGACCTCAGCATTACGGCGTTGAGTCGTCTGTTGTAATTGATCACGAAGATGCAGGTTAGCGCCGACCCCGCCAGCAACCACCAGTCGATCGGTACCCGTATGTTTCAGTGCGCGCTCGCATTTTATGACCAGGGTTTCGACTGCCGCCGCCTGAAATGCACAGGCGATGTCTGCGACGGTTTGCGCATCTAGATCATTTTTCTGAGTGGCTTGAAGCGCGGCCGTTTTTAATCCGCTGTAGCTAAAGTCCATTCCCGGTCGATCAACCATCGGGCGAGGGAAACTGAAGCGTGTCCCATCACCCGTTTCGGCGACACGGGCGATCGCGGGTCCGCCTGGATATCCGAGACCAAGAAGTTTCGCAGTTTTATCGAAGGCTTCGCCAACCGCATCATCGAGGGTTTGGCCAAGAATGCGGTACTCCCCGATGCCTTTGACATGGGCCAATAGCGTGTGGCCGCCGGAGACCAGTAGAGCGACAAACGGGAATGCCGGTACGCGCTCTTCTAGCATGGGTGCTAAAAGGTGCCCTTCCATGTGGTGTACGCCGATGGTGGGCACATTCCAAGCATACGCCAGGCCTTTGGCCACAGCTGAGCCAGCCAATAACGCACCAGCCAGACCTGGGCCGCAAGTATAAGCAACAGCATTAATAGAAGAAGGATCACAACCCGTTTGTTTCAACACTGCGTCGACCAATGGAATGACCTTGCGAATATGATCACGCGCAGCGAGCTCTGGCACCACGCCGCCATATTCCTGATGCGTTTTGATCTGGGAATACAAAACGTGCCCTAGCAAGCCTTCGGCGTCATCATAGATCGCAACGCCGGTGTCGTCGCATGAGGTTTCGATTCCAAGAACTCTTCGAGGTGTTTTGTGGTAAATCATTCAGGGAGTCACTGTCATTGTTGGTACAGCTTAGTATGATGATCGGGAGCTGATGGCGAGTATAGGCGTGCGCGAAAATAAATCAATTTTTGAAAGCAATCTGGATTTGTCGGCCAAATTAACAGGAAGCGTTCGAACTTGTGTAACCTAATTTATTAGTGCAAAGGTATGTACAAACCAAATTCAAACGGCTAGAATCGCGCGTCCTGAATGACTAATTTGTCATTCGCAGAGAATTTAGGTTACTTAAAAAGAAGATATGCCACAAGTTAAAGTTAAAAACGACGAGCCATTTGACGTCATTCTGCGCCGCTTTCGTCGCTCTTGCGAAAAAGCCGGTATCTTTACCGAAATGCGTCGCCGTGAATTTTACGAAAAGCCAACTTCAGTTCGTAAGCGCAAGGGCGCTGCAGCGAAGAAGCGTGAAATGAAACGTGCTTCTCGTGGTCGAATTCGTACAACACGTTTGTACTAAGCCAGACAGTTATCTTCTATCTCGTTATAGAAGGATTAACCGATGTCGCTGAAAGAACAAATTCTGGCTGACATGAAAACTGCGATGCGTGAGAAGAATGCATCGCAGCTTGAGTCTATTCGCATGTTACGTGCGGCCATCCAACGCAAGGAAGTTGACGACCGGGTTGCTCTGAGCGACGACGACGTCATGGCGATTCTGCAAAAGCAGATCAAACAGTCGCAAGACGCTATCAGTCAATTTAAAGCTGGTGATCGAGCGGATTTGGCAGAGAAAGAGCAAACGCACGTAGACAATTTAATGGTCTACATGCCTGAGCAGCTGAGTGACGAGGAAGTCGATGCTGCGATTGCCGCGGCTATTTCATCCACTGGTGCTGAGTCCATGAAAGATATGGGCAAAGTTATGGGTGTATTGAAAGCTCAGCTTCAGGGAAAAGCTGACATGGGCAAAGTCAGCGGCATGATCCGAGCAAAACTCAACGCCTAACCAATTTAAGCTTCCGTGTTTTAATGCGATGTGGTAGATGCAATTCTGCTGCACGCACACTCGAATTACGAGTGCACGAGATCGCGAGCATTTACTTAAGATTCATCATCTAAGAAATGAGCGGATTGGTATGGTGCCCTGCTTGCTGCCCTAAGTACGCCAGAGTGCGTCCCCATTCGCGGTGGTTTCGGCACAAAAGCAGGCTTTAACTTTATCGTTGAACATTGATCCACGTGGCTTGCCAACTGCTTTAGTGGCAATCTTGGCGGTTGCGTCGCCCGCCATCAGCTGTGTGCTAATCGCCATGAGGGGACATAATTGTACGCGTTGTTATATCAGAGCATCCCTACTCTGTTTGTATTGTTCGGATCTAGCTGTTATCGGTCCTGAGTGTAAACCAAATCTGTTCTGATTTTCCGCAAAGTAGACCTTGCTGGTCGAAGATCGCCGTTGTGGAATAAAATTTCCGCCCATCGACTTTCGTTTGCCAGCCACACACGGTAAAGGTTTGATCTGCTTTTGGTCGTATAAACACCTCAGCAGACATCGAACCCAATAACATTAAACGCTCGGTTTGCCTATGCGCAAAATAACCCGGACAGTCGAGGGCGGCCCAGAGTATTTCAGTGGGAACTTGGCCCGCTTCATCTTGAACTGATTGATTCGGTCGCCAAAGGCTACCGACGCCATAATCATCAAATGCAACGGGGAAAATAGCCAGTCCGTCACTCGGGTCGCGGGCAGGACCGCACACAAAACAGCTGGCAAGCTGGTGCTGGTGTGAATTTGGGTAGGAACCCTTTGCATTCAAGATGCTTTGTTTATCCGGACACTGAGGAGTACTCGATTCAAGTTGGCAAACCGCCGCCGTTGCGATTAAGGCATCATCATGGAAAAGTGAGGCTGTTAAATCGTCTGCTTCGAGTCGAAGAGGCGTCTCGAGTGGCGGTGGACTCACCAGTCGAACTTGCACTGGGCCGTTTAGCTCGCGCGCGAGCAAGCCGGCGGTGTAGCCGCCGTTTGCGGAATCCGGTGGGCCGTTGTAGCGGCGGCCGATCACGATGTTTTGGCTCTGCATCTGGTTTTATCGACTGAGTACTCAAATGTGGCGATGTTATCTTAGCGGCACAGAGCACCGGTTAGCTACCTAATAAAAAAGACGCAATAGCGCTCAAGGCCGCTGCATTATAACTGCGTGTGTACTCAAATTCTAATCGATAGGTGCCAGCGGAGGATCCGTTCGAGAGCCAAATTTCACCAGATTCCAGGGAGTTTGGGGTATTAATTAGGTAGTTTTGATTGCCCAACCGGTGTAGTGGAGTCATGTCAACCGATCCAATCCCTGACTTGACGAGCGTAGCGTTGCCAACTCCACCATTGGTGACCCATATTTCGCCGCTGCCGTTTAACTTGATGTTGCTAAATAACGTTAATGTTCCAGATTCACCCAGAATCTTAGGCTTGCCCAACCCGCTTTTAAGTAGATTAGTAGATAACGTTGCAGGATTAAAATTTACCAGGCTGATTGGCGCGCCAACGACAGACGGTGTACCACTGAATCCGAGGAATCCAGTACTGGTTTGTTGTGCCGAGTATAGGGTTGATATCGGGACTGAGAGAGTGCCAATGACCGTTCCATTTGTGGTGAAGGCTTCCAGTTTATCCGCCAGTAATATGTGATTATTAAATGCTGGCTGATCCGGGTTTAAAAGCCGAAAGCCGCTATCACGTTCTAACAGTACCAGATCACTGGGCGATGCCGTGATCATGAGCTTGGGGGACGCTTCTAGTGCCTGGTGTTGGAGGTAAAGCAGGCGATTGTTACGTGAAGCAATCGGTACTAGAAAATGGTATGGCTCGCCGGGATCTACTGCTTGCCGATATTGTGTGGTACCGCCGGTGCTGCCATCACTCAGCCAGATCTCGCCATCGGCATCGATCACCATGTTATTAAGATGACTTATTTTGGTGAACGTTGTTTTGGGTAGCTGTGCGCTAAAAGGCAGACTGGCGACCAGGCTATTGGCGCTGCCGAAAACTGCGTTCAGTGACCCATCGCTCAAGTAGTACAGCACGTTATTGTGTACCAGATAGTTCGTCCTAGCGGTGGTTTCTGAGCCTGCAACAAGCGTGGTGCCAATCACTTCCTGAGTCCCGCTCGAAGTGCCATCGCTGACGAACAATTTTGCAGGCATCGCGCTATTACCAGAAGCATTTGGATCCAAATAACCTTCGAAGTAAACACTCCCAGCGATCTGACCAACCACCGTTTCACGAGAGTCAAGAATCGATTTTATCGGTGTTGGATAAACACCGAAAGACTGCGAGATAGAGCGAATGAGCTGTGTTCCTTGTGCTGTGCCGTCGGTGCGCCAGAGGGCGTGTCCGGCTGCGGGAGTTTGAGCGAAAAAGAACAGAAAGCCATTGAGTTCGAATAAACCAAAGGGCCTTGATCCGGCTATTCCAGCGCTAAGATCGATGATTGTGGTGGTACCAAGAGGGCCTGTTCCACTGTACGCATGAAGCTCTTCCCCATATATCGGGTGTTTGGCGCAGAAATAGGTTTTCCCAGCGTAGCTGAATAGATCGCTGCAGGGCAGCCCAACGGGTGATTTCACCGACTTGGTAATAATTTTTCCGTCAACCGCAGTGGTCCCAAATGCGATCACGAGTAACAGCAATAATTTTGCGTTTCGCATACAACTACCTTCCCCCCAAATTTAGGAATGCTAATGTATTACAACGAATTGTAGAGTTTGAACCAGTAGCACGTAAAATCCCGTTTCGTAGTTAACAAGCTTAGTACATATCGTTAGGCGTAGCTAGGGCGTACATTAATACAGCGTACCCAAATCGGCTGTTGCGTCGTCGATAAAGCACCTATTCTTGGTTTGGTCGAGGTAGAATATCGACATGGCCGGACGTATCCCTCAACATTTTATTGATCAGTTACTAAACCGCGTGGATGTGGTCGACCTGATCGACGGATACGTTCCGTTGAAAAAAGCCGGTGCCAATTACAAGGCCTGTTGCCCCTTCCATAACGAAAAAACGCCATCGTTTACCGTCTCGCCGGCTAAGCAGTTTTATCACTGTTTTGGTTGTGGGGCGAACGGCACCGCGATTGGCTTTTTGATGGAATACGACCACATGGAATTCCGCGAGGCGATCGAAAAGTTAGCGTCGTTGGCGGGTATGGAAATTCCTGAGGAGTCGCAAGGTCATACGCCTAAACCGAAGGTTAGCCAGGGCATTGATCTGTACCAGTTGATGGATACCGTCAATGAGTTCTATCAGCAGCAATTGCGCGCACACACTCACAAGCAACAGGCGATTGACTACCTAAAGCAACGCGGAATAAGCGGTCAGATTGCCAAGCGTTTTGGTCTTGGTTTTGCGCCGCCTGGTTGGGACAATTTAATGTCGACGCATGGCGCCACGACGTCAGCACAAAAAGCCTTGCTTGATACTGGCATGTTGACTGAAAACGACAAAAAACGCGTCTATGATCGTTTCCGTCATCGCATAATGTTCCCAATTCATGATCATCGAGGCCGAGTGGTGGGCTTTGGCGGTCGCGTGCTGAATAAGGCCGACGAACAAGCAGGCAACCCGAAATACCTGAACTCACCGGAAACGCCAATTTTTCACAAAGGCTCGGAATTGTATAACTTGCATGGCGCGCGAGCGGGTATCAAGGACGCAGACGGCGTGCTAGTGGTTGAGGGCTATATGGATGTGGTGGCGTTAGCGCAGGCCGGGATCGACAACGCAGTCGCCACTTTGGGTACCGCCACCAGCAGCATGCATTTGCAGCGCTTGTTTCGACATACACAAAACATCACCTTCAGTTTTGACGGTGACCGAGCTGGTCGAGCCGCAGCCTGGAAGGCATTAGAAACCAGTCTTCCGTTGCTGCAAGACGGCTATCAGATGAGCTTTTTATTTCTACCTGATGGCGAAGATCCGGACACCATGGTGAAAAAAGTGGGCAAAGAGGCTTTTGAAGCGTTAGTGCGCGATGCCATGCCATTGCCGGATTTTTTGATAGACACATTAAAATCGCAAGCAGATGTAAACCGGCTTGATGGACGCGCTAAACTGAGTAAGCTGGCGCGTCCCCTGCTGGAAAAGCTACCGGGTGGTGTGTTGAAGAAACTACTGGTCGATCGGTTGTCTCTAATTACTCAGGTCAGTGAAGCGGATCTGTTGCCGGCCAAAGCGGCTTCTGCGCCACCTGTTGGTTCGACACGACGCCAGGCTAAGCCACAGGCGCACAGTAAACAGCACACATACATCACACCGATCCGACGTGCGTTGTCGTTGATTCTGCAGTATCCACAGTTTTATGAGGAATTCACGGTGTTGAATGCAATCCCTGAAACGCAAGTACGTGGTATTGGCACGATTCAGGAGCTTCATGCGGTGTGCGCTGCCACTGACAAACCGACGACCGCAATCTTGCTTGAACGTTATCGTCAAGCCAGTTATTTCGATACGCTGATGGCGCTTGCAAACCATGCGCACAATAATAAGGAGTCACTGGATGACGACGAAGCGCGGCACCTGATTCGAATGAATAATCAACGAATTATTGAGGATTTTAATCGATCGCAGCCGGAGCAAATTAACGGCGAGTTAGAAGCCTTAATCAAGAAAGCCAAGGTTACGGAACTGAGTGAGACCGAGCACGCCAGAAAGCAACAACTCACCGAATTTTATTTAAACAGCCTAAAATCGTGATGGTACTTGATAATTCGTGACTAAGTCCCTATTTAAAAAGGCCAAACAACACGAGTTTCACTGTAAAAAACGCGAATTTTCATGATATATGTTATAAAATTAAGCGTTAACCTGATTTAAAACCCATTACACGATTTGGCTGTATGTGCTGTTCCGTTCGAACGGTGCAGGGGCTGATATGAGGTTCCATTAATGGATTCGAGTAGCAAAAAAACCGAACTCAAACGTCTAATTCTCAAAGGTAAGGAGCAGGGTTTCCTGACTTATCGAGAAATCAACGACCATCTTCCAGAAGACATGAATGACACCGATCAGATTGAGTCGGTAGTTAACATGATCAACGACATGGGGATTGATGTCTTCGACAGCGTGCCAGATGCCGACACTTTATTGCACAAAGCAGCGGCGGATAAGGAAGCAGAAGAAGACGATGACAACACGGATGCTGTATTAGCAACCGCGGTTGAAAGTGAGTTTGGCCGTACGACTGACCCAGTGCGCATGTACATGCGTGAAATGGGTACGGTTGATCTGCTGACGCGCGCCGATGAGATCAATCTGGCGCAACGCATTGAAGACGGTATCCGTCAATCGACTGAAGCGATGGCGGCCTGTCCGTCTGCGATTCAATCGATCCTGAATGCGTTTGATGCAATCGAAAAAGAAGAAATGCGTTTAACCGATCTGCTGGTGGCGTTCATCGACCCAAATGCCGAGATCGATCCGAATCCTGTACAGTCTGGTTCTGCTGCGCAGAACAACAAAGACGACAGTGATGACGGCGAGAGTGATGACGCCGATGATGACGAGGACGATGATAGTTCTGAAAAGGCGGTGGATACCGGTCCAGATATGGACGAGGCCGTCGAACGTTTCACCTTGATGCGTAAACAACACGCACGTCATGCCAAAGCACTTGAAAGCCACGGCTACGACAGCAAGCAGGCACGAAAAGTGCAGGCCGAGCTGATTGAAGGCCTAATGGAGATCAAATTCGTACCCAAGGTTATCGAAAACCTTTGGGAGATGATTCGTGAACAAGTGGAAGTGATTCGTGGTTTTGAGAAAACCATCATGGATATCGCGGTTGCTGAAGCGGGTATCTCGCGAAAAGAATTCATCGAGATATTTGTGGGCAACGAAACCGATGAGAAGCTCTACGACAAGCTGTTAGCGGCGGCCAAAAAGAAAGACGAGATCGAAGACAATCAGGCCATGATTGTGATGTCACAAACCAAGTTGATGCGGATTGTAGATACCTTGGGTGTGCCCATCGAAGAAATCAAGGATATCAATCGTCGTATGTCGATTGGCGAGGCGAAAGCACGTCGCGCTAAGAAAGAGATGGTTGAGGCCAACTTACGTTTAGTCATCTCGATTGCCAAGAAATACACTAACCGTGGTCTGCAATTCCTCGATCTGATTCAGGAGGGCAACATTGGTTTGATGAAAGCGGTTGATAAATTTGAATACCGTCGTGGTTACAAGTTCTCGACCTATGCTACATGGTGGATTCGTCAAGCCATCACGCGCTCTATTGCAGACCAAGCGCGCACGATTCGAATTCCAGTGCACATGATCGAAACGATCAACAAGCTGAATCGAATTTCGCGACAGATTTTGCAAGAGAAAGGTCGTGAAGCATTGCCAGAAGAATTGGCGGAAAAAATGGAAATGCCGGAAGACAAAATCCGCAAAGTGCTCAAGATTGCCAAAGAGCCGATTTCCATGGAAACCCCGATTGGTGACGACGAAGATTCGAATCTGGGTGATTTTATCGAAGATAAAAACGTCGAAGCGCCAATGGAAGCCGCCACCACTTCGGGTTTGTTGTTCGCTACCTCTGAAATTCTCGAAAGTCTGACACCGCGCGAAGCCAAAGTACTGCGCATGCGTTTCGGTATTGGTATGAATACCGACCACACGCTGGAAGAAGTCGGTAAACAGTTCGACGTGACACGTGAACGGATTCGTCAAATTGAAGCCAAGGCGCTACGCAAATTGCGTCATCCAAGTCGCTCTGAACACTTAAAAAGCTTCCTCGAACAAAACTAATTTTGTATCATTGCGCTCCTCGCTCGAGGAGCGTGTCTTTTTCTCTGGGGCCTATAGCTCAGTTGGTTAGAGCAGTGGACTCATAATCCATTGGTCCCTGGTTCGAGTCCAGGTGGGCCCACCAGAGAAAAGACACTGTTACCTTCCTGTCCAGCACCGCTGTTCGCAGTGGACTCATCTCTTGATAACAACGGGCATTGGTCCCTGGTGCGAGTCCAGGTGGGCCCACCAGAGAAAAGACACTGTTACCTTCCTGTCCAGCACCGCTGTTCGCAGTGGACTCATCTCTTGATAACAACGGGCATTGGTCCCTGGTTCGAGTCCAGGTGGGCCCACCAGAGAAAAGACACTGTTACCTTCCTGTCCAGCACCGCCGTTCGCAGTGGACTCATCTCTTGATAACAACGGGCATTGGTCCCTGGTGCGAGTCCAGGTGGGCCCAGCAGAGAAAATTTAACCACCGCGTTTTAAGTTGGACTGGCCCTAAGAGGCTATTGTTTAGCCTCTAAGCTACTTATTGGCAAACCAAACTATCGTCGTTGTGGTTGATTTTCCAATTACCGCGGCATTTCCATCCTGGCTCATTAGTGATAAAGATTCCATAAACAAAGTAGGCCGAAAATATCATATTAGGGATGTCGCGGTGTTTTGCTTCTTAACGGTAGCACCGCTTACATATTCTATTAGTTTGCACAGCGAGTGCGGGAAAGCCGGGTGTGGATAATATGGTAACCAGTGATTTTAATAAATCAGTCAGCTCTGCATGATTATGCTTCCCCTTGAGTTGCAACGGTTCGCCACCATCGGAAAGGTATACTGCGGGCATTAACTCAGTAGTAACTGAGGCTACTGAGCGTCGTCATTTGAGTTTGTCTTGCGAGTTAGGAAGACAACTACCATCAGACCTGCGAGAACGATGGCTGGGATAGCCTTGGGAAATGATTCGTAAACTATGTGAAAGTAGGTAGCGCCCAGCATAATGATAAACAAACCAGCGCTTGCATATCGGCTGGTGCGGCGCAACCACAAACCGACAGCGCCTGCCAGTTCAGAGGCACCGATGAAGTAACCAAACCAAATTGGTAGCCCCATTTCGGCAAAAGACGCATGGACCATTTCGATACCAGCCAGCTTGGCTGCCCCTGCTGCTGCAAAAGCCAGACTAGCCAACCCAAGGCATAGCCACACCAGTATTGTTTTGAACTTACTCATATTCTCTCCGGTTGATCCTAAAAACTATAATGCTAGTGAAAATGCATACTAATCTGGTGATAATATAAATAATATTGAATGTTTTTATTTATGACATAAACATTTTCTTTATTTGTTGGGGTATTTATGAAGCTTGATCAATTGTTGATGTTCCAATCCGTTGCTGAACTGGGGTCGCTACGTGGCGCCAGTGATCGTTTACACAAAACACAGCCAGCAATAAGTCAGAGCATCAAGCAGTTAGAAATAGGGCTAGGGGTGACACTGTTTAGTCGTTCCGGGTATCGGCTAGAACTGACGCAATCTGGGCGAATTCTGTATCAACATGCGTTACGAGTGTTAAATGAAGCCACGTCATTACAGAACATGGCTAGGCATATCAGTTCAGGGAATGAACCCAGTATTACTCTCGCAACAGAAGCTTCTTATGATTTGCGAGGTATCATTCCGCTCTTATCTCATGTGCAAAAGCAATTCCCAGATACACAGATTGTGTTAAGGCAAGAGCGTTTAACTGGTGCTGTAGAGGCGCTTTCCGAGAAACAGGCGACTCTGTGTTTGTCGCCGGTAAGTACTGAGCTAATACAAAACACAAAGTTCAAAATGCACTATCTGAGTTCAGGTTGTCTGATTAATGTCGCATCTGAGCAGCTACTGGCCCGTCATCCTGAACTTCTGACCAGTACAAACCTGCTTAATGAATACCAAATTGTTGTGCAAGATTCCGGGAAGTATTCGAAGGACAAGAGGTGGGGTGTTCAAGATGGCCAAAGGTGTTGGTATGTGAACGACTTTGCCACAAAGAAGATGTTGATTGAGAGCGGCATGGGCTGGGGCAAGCTACCTCAGCATCAGATTCAAAAAAGCCTTGATAATGGAACCCTGTTAGAGCTCAATTTAGAGGATATACAGAGTCGGGTCACCTTTGACTATTACCTGATTAAAAATAAGGACCAAATATTAGGACCAGTAGCACAAACTTTATGGGACCAGTTCGAGGCATATAGTTTCAACCATATTGAGTCGTCGGGGTAGAAAAGTGAGATTCATTTCGTAACAACGAGAAGATTCAAACGTGGGTAATTTAATTTCAGACTAACACGTGGAAGGGCTGATGGCAGCTGCCTCGAATTACGCTACGCGGTCCCACTGCGTTGATTACCCAGCCGGTTGTACTCATTTTGGGCAACATCACTAACTGGCAAACTTGTGCAGTAACACGTTAGATCGGCCTGTATAAATGCCTGAATTTTCTTTTATCTAGACAGTTCGTCGCGCTTTAAATCTAGGGCTTGCGTTCAACTACGCCGAGTACGATCTGCGCTTCGAGTGTTGAGAGCTCGCTACTCTGGAGCGCTATTCAAGGCGTCTAAATTATTGAAACTACCATAACTTAGTCGATTGTCATTCATAACTGACAGTAATGTATGCGTGCTGATGGGCAATCACCGTGGAGTAAGCTGACTCTTTCTATACGCTCTCACTGCTGGTTGTTCTCAATCTGCTGAGTTTCATTTTTAACTCAAATTACAGTGCCAAATAGTACTCAGAAGGCACTGAATTGAAGGTAGTGGAGATAAAATCTTCGGTAATTTCGTATCCTGCTTCGGAGCGATCATCTGCTGCCTTCCTGAAATCCGAACACATAAGAATAACTATTAGGAGCAAATGCAATGAAGTACCTATCACCTCGCTCGCGCGCTGCACAGACATCTGTGCGAGTAGCGACTTCATCTCTTATTCTGGCTTCGGGGCTGCTCAGTGCGATTGCGCAAGCTCAAGTCGGAGAATTACTCTGGGCAGACAATTTCGATACCTTAAACAGCGATGTCTGGACTGTGGATGTCGGTAACGGCTGTGCGCAAGGTTTGTGCGGTTGGGGCAATCAAGAGTTGCAGTCGTATGAAACAGCGAATGTGTCGATTGAGCCAATCAGCTCTGGCCAACCTTCGCCGGGCCAAGCGACGAATACCGCCGTACAATTGATTGCTAAACATCCAGCAGGCGGACCGATTACTTCCGGCAAGATACTTTCGGCCAACAAACTGGCGCTGCAGTACGGCATGATTGAATACCGTATGCAAATTCCGAATCTCGACACGGGTTACTGGCCAGCTGTTTGGATGTTGGGTACGTCAACCCTGCCCTGGCCACGTAAAGGTGAGATTGACATGATGGAAATGGGGCATCGCACCGAAGCTCGGCTTGAGTGGTATGCGCACAATGATGATCCAAGCGACGATGGTCGAACCGACCCGCCACCGATCAACAACTTTACCGGTGCCAACGCAATTTCGTACGAAGAACAGGCGTGTGTTCCAGGCAATGAGACCTGCGCTGCGAGTACGGCCTGGCAATCAGACAACGCGTATGTATCGACGGTCCCCTTGAACGATCGTTTTGTCACTTACCGTACCTATTGGACGCCTGAGAGTCTGCGTTTTACCGTCATTGACAACGGGGTCGAGCATGATATGTACGAGGAGCCTATCGAGCTTTCTGATGAGGGCCCGTTCCGCGCACCATTTTATTTGATTATGAATATGGCGATTGGCGGTAATTTCACCAGCGCCGCGACTGCGGGTCAGGTGACGGCACCAGACAATGGCAAGATGTTGGTGGACTACATTCGTATTTACAAATACAACGGCCACGGCGAAGTGTTTCAAGGTGATTTGACCACACCAGAAACCGGTACCTTTGGCGTTTTTACGGATAACACACCGACCACCAATAAACTCGAGCCGGGTGTGGATTCAAGCGTCTTCCTCTGGGATCCAACCAGCAGCGAAGGGTCTATCGCACCGTTTGAAGGTGACAACGTGATTGCTTGGAGCTACGACAGTCAAAACACTTGGTTTGGCGGTGGGGTTCAGACCAATCAGCCTCGAGACATGAGTAACTTTGCCGAAGGTGTTTTGAAACTCAATATCCAGATTCCGGCCAATGTCTCGTTCCGAATTGGTGTGACAGATAACTACACCAACGAAAATTGGATCACCTTCCCGGCCTTTGAAACTAAGTACGGACTGGTAAGAAACGGTGCCTGGGGCCAGGTTGAAATCCCGGTTGCGGATTTACGCGGTGACCTAGTCGCTATCCAGTCGTTGCAATACATGTTCGCCATCTCAAGTGACGGTGCGAACCTGCCTGCGGCACCCTTTCAGTATGCGATCGACAATATTGTCTACGAAGGTGGCGGCAATCCACCAGCCGACAGTGATGGGGACGGTGTGATTGATGACAATGACAATTGCCCGAACACAGCTCCTGGTACGCAAGTCGACGCTAATGGTTGCCCGATCGTTGTGATCACGCCACAAACTAAGCGTATTCAAGCACAGGATTACGTGGCCTATTTCGATACAACCGCCGGAAACACGGGTGGTGAAGCTCGTAACGACGATGTCGATATTGAGGCGACGACTGACACCAATGGCGCGTACAACGTGGGTTGGACCGCAGCAGGTGAGTGGTTGGAATACAGTGTGGAACTCGGCGTTGGGGACTATGATCTGTTAGCACGTGTCGCAACCGATAACGCCAGTGGCCCGTCCTACACAATCAGCTTGAACGGCAATGTGGTCGGCAGCGACGCATTTACCTCGACCGGCGGCTGGCAAGTGTATGAAACCCATAACCTGGGTCAGGTGAACATCGCACAAGCGGGGACTTACACCGTGCGTGTCGATATTACGGGTGATGCGGTGAATCTAAACTGGATTGAATTCAACTTGAACTCACAACAGCCAAGTGACTCAGACGGTGATGGTGTCGATGATGCGGCGGACCAATGCCCGAACACGCCAGCAGGTACCACCGTGGATGTCACTGGTTGCCCGGTCAGCCAAGGCGAAGACTACGGCATCAGCGCGCAAACGAGCAGCGTGGCACAGTTCTTCGTCAATACCAGCGGCTGGGCAGATGTGCACTACAATAAGAATGGTGGACCTCAACAGAATTTGCGCATGACGCAAGCCAACGGTGTGAACACCTACGATCTGACTGGGTTACAGTCGGGCGACCAAGTCAGCTACTGGTTTACCTACTTTGACGCGGTCAGCAATATGGTAATCGACACCGCGCCACAGACCTATGTACATGGTAACAGTCCAACACCGACGAATGTGGCACTGAACAAGTCAACAACGGCATCGTCGCAGTTGCAATCGGCGGCGTTTGCGGTTGATGGTGATGCGAGCACACGTTGGGAGTCCAATCACAATGTGGACCCCGGTGTCTTGACGATCGACCTTGGCGGCAGTGCGAATCTGTCGCAAGTAACAATCCACTGGGAAGCGGCCAACGCAGAAGCGTATACCGTACAGGCATCCAACGATAACGCAACGTGGACCACCATCGCGAGTTTCAGCGGTGGGCAATTTGGTGCACGCACTGACACCTTAAATGTGTCGGGCAACTATCGTTGGGTCCGCATGAACGGCACCACTCGAAGTGCCGGTAATAACTGGGGCTATTCAATCTATGAAATGGAGGTCTTAGGGTCACAATAAGCCCTGTCTTTCACCTTCAGTGCCCGCCACAAGTTTTGGCTCATCTACCTGGGCTAACGTGTGGCGGGTACATGGTCTGAGGCGCCGACCAACCACTACACACTGGCAACACAGATTACTCGTCAACCCTACAGGAGTATCCGATGATCAGTTTATTATCCAAGTCGCTGACTAACTCACAGCGCACCAATCCGAGTCGCGTAATCGCGATTCTGTTTGCGTTGCTATGCGCGATGAGTGCAGCACACGCACAAAACGCCGACAACGGTACAGTTCACATCAATGGCGACACTGCGCAGCTCTACATCAATACGTCGGCCTGGGCCGATGCACACTATCTGATTAACAGCGGCCCACAACAGAATGTGCGAATGCCGGTTGTGAATGGCGTGAACCGCCTCGATATCAGCGGTTTAAACAATCAGGATCAGATTACGTATTGGTTTACCTACTGGGATACGGGTGCCAATGGCGCATTTGATACCGCAGTAAAAACCTATACGCATCAAGATGCGGCACCGCCGCCACCGCCATCTGGGAACAATATTGCCTTGGGCAGTAATGCGATTGGGAGCACGAACTTGCAAGCTGCATCACTGGCGGTTGATGGCGATGGCAGTACCCGCTGGGAATCAAATTTCAATACCGACCCCAGTTGGCTGATGTTGGATCTGGGTGCTGCGTATGCTCTGTCGAGTGTCACGATCGATTGGGAAGCAGCCAACGCAGCGCACTATCAGGTGCAAGGCTCGAATGACGGCAACAATTGGAGTGTGCTGAATGACGCGACCGGCGGTAGTTTTGGTGATCGCACTGACACCCATGCGGTGAGCGGCACATTTCGCTACGTACGTATGTATGGGCTCACGCGCAGTGCTGGGAATGATTGGGGCTACTCAATCTATGAATTTAAGGTATATGGTAGTTTGGCGCCGAGCAATAACAACATCGCCTTGGGTAAATCTGCCATTGGTAGTACCACCTTGCAAGCCGCCGGACTGGCCTTCGATGGCGATCCGACCACGCGTTGGGAGTCTAATTTTCAGACAGACCCAAGTTGGTTGCGAGTTGATCTTGGTGCAACCTATGATATCAGTGCCGTGAGCATCGATTGGGAGTATGCAAATGCCGCGAACTACCAGATTCAAGGCTCCAACAATGACAGTAGTTGGACGCCACTGTATACCTACAGCGGCGGTCAGGTTGGCGATCGTACTGATGATCTGACGGTGAATGGCAGTTATCGTTACCTGCGTATGTATGGTACCGCACGCAGTGCGGGGAATGATTGGGGCTATTCAATCTTTGAGATGCGCGTATTCGGCACCTTAAGCAACGGCCCGAGCGATCCGGATTCCGACAATGACGGTGTCCCGGACAGCAGCGATCAATGCCCCAACACCGCGCCAGGAACCCAGGTGGATGCAAATGGATGCCCGGTGACCACTCCGCCACCATCGACCGTGACACCCTTGTACAACAGCAGCACACCGCTGGAGCCCGACACGCAAGTCGACACCGGCAGCGCGCTAATAACACGTTTCTCTGATCGACCACGAACTCGCCATGCGCGAGAAGATCAGTTCCAATCCTACGATCACTACATCAAGTTTTATTTTGAGCACCGCGCCAGCAATATCGAAATCATTGACACCGTAGCCAAAGGTGGTGACACCATCACCATGAATGTGCGTACCCTGTGGCCGCTCAGTGATTCCGAAGCTGAGAATCGTTGGTGGTACCTCGGACGTAATACCGTGGCTGAATACAGTGGCGGTGGCATTATGCAGTACGTTGGGTTTGACGGCACGTACTACAACTACACTAAGTCCGACAATCTGAATCGTCAGTTCAATCGCGAGATCCGCAATGGCGACCGCTTGGAATTCGAGATATCGCAGTTCAGTCGCAACGATATCCCACGTGGCCAAGCCAATTACTACGGCACCACCTTTCTGTATATCGTCGGTAAAGGTATTGTGCCGTGGTACACCGAAAACGCCGGTGAATTTGTTCCGGGTGGTGGTGAATTCCAGGAAGACAGCCGCGAAATTCCGGCCTCTTATTGGTTGGGTGGTAACACCACCATTCATTACCAGTACACCGATGAGCCGAATGATCACTTTATGCAAATGGCGACCAACCTCGGTTACGGGAATGGTCAGAAATTCCTCGAAGGCCGTCGAATTTTGCACTCTTCATTTATTGATGGTCAGCACGATGAGGACCCAGAAAATGGCGTGTTAAATACAGTAGCCGGGTTAGCGGGAAGTCAGCCATACATCAAAGCCAGTTGCAGTGGTTGCCACGAGCGTAATGGTGGTGCCCCAGTGGCGCCAAATAATGAGCTGCTCGATCGCTGGGTATTCAAAACGGCCGACGCCAATGGCAATCCGCATCCGCAGTACGGCAAGGTCTTACAACCACGCCGAGTTGGTGGCACTGGTGAAGGCGAAGTCTCAATTGCATTCTGGTCCAATGTGGCAAATGGCCTACGCGCACCAAACTACCAGTTCCAGAATGGCGCGCCAGCGCGTTTTTCGGCGCGTATCGCACCACGTTTGGTTGGTCTTGGTTTGTTGGAGGCGATTCCTGAATCCACGATAGAGAGCTTGGAAGATCCGAATGATGTTAATGGCGATGGCATTTCAGGGCGTGCAAATCGCGTCGCGGATCCAGCCAATCCTCAGATCACGCGCATCGGGCGTTTTGGCTGGAAGGCCGGAACCAGCAGTATCCGTCATCAAGTGGTGTCGGCACTGAATACCGATATGGGTGTTCGTACGTCGCTCATGCCAAACTTGGATTGTGGTTCGAATCAGTCAGGCTGTAGTAACAACAACGCTATGTTGCCGGACGCTGAGATCGATAAGCTGGTGACTTACCTGACTGGTTTGGGTGTACGACCGCAGCGCGGTTGGGAATCGGGTTTCGAAGACCAAACCATCGTCTATGGTAAGCAAGTATTCAGTAATACCGGTTGCGCTGGGTGTCATACACCAACGTTGCAAACCAGCCCGTATCACCCGATGGCCGAAGCGCGGAACCAGACGATTCACCCGTATTCCGATATGTTGTTGCACGATATGGGCGATGGCCTGGCAGATAATCTAGGTGAAGGCGATGCCAGCGGTCGTGAGTGGCGGACCACGCCATTATGGGGCCTTGGTTTACACGCCTGCGTCACCGGTGGTGTTACCAATCCAAGTGGTGCGGAAGGTGGTGAAATCTGTACGCCGCATCACGCGTATCTGCACGATGGGCGGGCTAGATCAATTGAAGAAGCCATCTTATGGCATGGCGGTGAAGGTGCGAATTCTCGTGCAAATTACCAAGCCTTGTCGGCCAGCGATAAGAACGCGTTGTTACGCTTTTTGGAATCCTTGTAGTGGAGGCTAGAGCCCACCACACTATCTAGTCGTGGGGTCTCGAGAAACCCGGGTTGTGGAGTGCAACCCGGGTTTTTTTATACGGTTTATTTTGCTGGTTTGGTTAGGTGTTCCGGTAATTGATACAAGCGCACGTAGTCGACCAACATACGCGCTGGCAATATCGAATCATTGGTAGGGCCACCAGCGCCGCCCCAACCGCCACCCATGGCGATGTTCAAGATGACATGAAATGGGTGATCAAACGGCCAGCCTTCCCAACCTTCATTCGGGTTCAAGTACGTAAAGTATGGCTGGTTGTCATACAGAATATCGATACGCGTTGGTGACCATATCAGGCTATAAAGATGAAATTGCTTGTCGACATTGTCGGCTTCAATCGTGGCTTGACGTTGTTTACCAATGACCCAGTAGTAAGCTTTGGTATGTACGGTGCCATGTACCCGGTTCATGTCGTAGCCAACATGCTCCATGATGTCAATTTCGCCGGAGTTGGGCCAGGCATCGCACTTATTATTGCCCTGCCACTCAGCGGCAGTTTTACAATTAGTTGCATACTTGAATGGGTTGGTCGACAACATCCAGATCGCAGGCCAAGTGCCTTGCCCATATGGCAGCTTGGCGCGTACATCAACCCGCCCATAGAGTAAGTCGCCCTTGCCCGCAGAGTGAATACGCCCTGACGTATACTCGGCATTGTCGTATTGCTCCTTATGGGCCTCGATCACCAACATGCCGTTTTCAACGCGAACGTTCTTTAATCGATCCGTGTAGGCCTGATCTTCTTGATTGACCTTGCCCGCTGGCCAGATATCGTGCGTCCACTTTGTGGGGTCTGGTGCACCTTCATAGTCAAATTCATCCTGCCATACCAGCTCCCAATCATCGCGTTTAGGTGGTGTCGTGCGAACGGCGAGCGCACTCACCACCGGCTCTCCCTTAACGGCTGTAAGTTGGATGTCGAGCTGACCATCTTGCACTGTGACTGCCGGGATTGACCACACCACGGCCATTTTGGCGGTTGTGCCACGTGCCTGGTAGATGTCAAAGTTTGGAATCACCATCTCGCCTTCAATCAACACGTCGAATACGCGATCGCCAACCGCTACATCGTCTGGTTCGGTAAAACTCAGCGTTACGGTGTACTCGCCATTGTCTAATGGGTAGCTAAGGTCTACTTCGCCAGTTCGATAGGTATGAAAGATGGTGGGATCTTGTGCGCCGCGAATGTCCGCGACTGTGCCGACCTTGCCGTTATGAATATTGTCGGCTTGATAGGCAATGCCATCTGCGCCATGGTGCGCCGGGCCGCCATAATTGATTGCCAATTGCACAGTCTCATCGATTGGCGTTTGCGCCACACTTACGCAGGAGGCAGTGAGCAAGCCGGTACATATTAGGCGTTGAGTTAATCGTTTTATTGTCATTATTGTTAGCTCCAAATAGGTGGATACAGAAGTGACTCACTGAGTGAGCACACAGATCAACACTATAAAAAGCGTTGGATTGCACGGCGACTAACTAACCTAGAATTCGGCAATTTATACGCGAGGTGCGTAACTGATGGCGTATGCTTAGCCCAATTGTGATTGTTTATCAGGCGCGTCCTTATGCATCAAAAACTTAATCCGATCACGGAATGGCACAATGTAGATCAGCGAACGTTTGAGCATGAAATATTGCCAATTCAGCAGCCCGCCGTCATGCGTGGACTCGTTGGTGACTGGCCGATTGTCGAAAAATCACAACAAGATGATCAATCTGTTGTGGATTTTCTTAAGTCCTATGCGGGAAAACACAGTGCGTTCACGGTGGTTGGTCAGCCGGAGATACAGGGTGCGTTTTCCTATGCGGATGATCTTTCCGGTGTGAATTTTAAAAGTGTCCAGGCGGAACTTGCGCCAACGTTGGATCAATTGTTGGCAATGCGAACTCAATCTGCGCCACATGCCATCGCAATCCAGGCGGCGGATGTCGAAACCGTATTTCCGGGTATGCGCGACACGCACCCAATGGCCTTACTGCCAGCGTCGGTGAAGCCGACCATGTGGATTAGCAATCGCGCGTTGGTGGCACCGCACTACGACGCTGACCTAAATATTGCCGCTGTAGTGGCTGGCCGTCGACGTTTTACCTTGTTTCCGCCTGAGCAGGTGGCAAACCTGTATGTCGGGCCGATGCTGAATTCGCCTGGTGGTGTGCCAATCAGTCTGGTGAATTTATGTGCCCCGGACCTAACACGCTTTCCTCGATTCGAAATAGCCTTAGACAACGCTCAGCAGGCTGAACTTGCACCGGGTGATGCGATTTATATGCCTGCGGCCTGGTGGCATGCGGTCGAAGCGTTGGAAGACCTGAACATTCTGATCAACTACTGGTGGGGCGGACAGGTTGAAAACGGTTTATCGCCCAATGCCAGTATGATGCACAGTATGATGTCAATGGCGCGCTTACCGGCAGCGCAACGCGAAGCCTGGCGCGCGTTATTTGACTATTTTGTGTTCCATCAGACAGGCGACCCGGTGGACCACCTACCGCCAGCGTTGCACGATGTCACAACCCAGATGTCGGCTGATCAGCGTGCAACAGTGTTGGCGTACTTGCGTGAGCGATTAACTTAGGCGATCACATCGCGGATGCTTTGCAATAGTGGTTGATAAACTCCTGGTGCTGCGGGAGTTGCTTCACCAAATTATTTGCCGTTTGATCGATGCCGTTCAGAAAGTTCTTCAACTCGTCGTCCGACATCATATTAACAATCGGATGATATTGCTCCGGCATCAAACCCTGCCCTAGCATAACCTGTGTCCACGAATTCTCACCAAATAATTCGGTTGGCACCTTAAACACACGGCCAGTTTGTTTGAACAATTCAATGCGGTGACGCAACGAATCCGGAATATCCATCGAGCGGCAGAAGCGCCAGAACGGCGAGTCGGTACGTTCTGTAACATGGTAGTGCAGCACAATAAAATCGCGGATATTGATGATCTCGGCGTGCATCTGCGTATTGAATTCGTTGACATCGGGCTGGCGAATACCGTCGTAGGGGAACATCTGCATCAAACGAGTAATGCTGCGCTGAATCAGGTGAATACTGGTGGATTCCAACGGCTCAATAAAGCCACTGGAAAGCCCCATCGCAATGCAGTTTTTATTCCAGTGCTTACGTCGCGTTCCAGTAAGGAATTTGATCACACGAGGTTCGTTAATCGGTTTGCCTTCGATATTATCCAGCAGTTGTTGGATGCCTTCGTCATCCGACATATAGCGGCTACAGAACACCAGGCCATTGCCGACGCGAGTTTGTAGTGGTATGCGCCACTGCCACCCAGATTCACGGGCGATCGAGCGCGTATACGGAATGGGTGGGCCGACTGACTCGGTCTGTACTGCGATAGCAGAATCGCATGGCAGCCAATGTGACCAATCATCGTAGCCGGTGTGCAGCGCTTGTTCGATCAGCAGTCCACGAAAGCCACTACAGTCAATAAACAGGTCGCCTTCGATGACTTTTCCCGAAGCCAGTGTCAATGATTCGATAAAGCCCGTTTCGTTGTGCAGGTTAACGCTGACAATCTTGCCCTCGATCCGTTTGGCGTTGTGTTTCTCTGCTAAACGTCGGAGAAAACCGGCGTAGCGGCCAGCATCGATGTGGTAGGCATAATTCAGGCCACCTTTCGGCATCACGGCGAAGCGATTTTGCTGTGCGGCCAGCAATTCTGCACAGTATTGCCCAAAGTCTTTGGCAATGCCGAGTTGCTGGCCTTTGAGCCAAAAGTGTTGAAAGCCGGCTGCCCAGCAATCTTTACCAGTAAACCCAAAGGAGTGAATATAATCTTTACCGACATCGCGCCAGCTTTCGAATGCAATGCCGAGCTTAAAGGTGCCGTTGACTTCGGCCATGAACTCGCGTTCATTGATGCCTAGCAATTCGTGCAGCGTGAGCATGGTTGGAATGGTTGCTTCACCGACGCCGACAGTCGGGATGTCGTCGGATTCGATCAGTGAGATATCCAGATTCTTGCCTAACAGTTTGGCTAAAGATGCTGCTGCCATCCAGCCAGCGGTTCCCCCGCCCGCAATAACAACTCGTTTAATTTTCTGATAATCCACGTTAACCCTCTTGCTTAAATATCGTTGCCGCCCGCCTATTGCAGGAATCGGCGCAGCTGTGCTCGTATGCTTTGTGCGCGCGCTTCATCAATGTCGTCCAGAACGCCGCGTGCATGCTTAGGAATGTGGCTCCAGTCCTGTTCCGTTGCGGCGAACACATAGCGTTCGAAAATATCGCGCCATACGACGCGTTGTTCTGGCGGTAGTTCGCGAATACTTAATACCGCATGTTGTAGGGCATTCAAGGGTGCGCCCATATAGGCTGGTGTCGCGCGCCACCAATAGTTCACTAGCACATTAAAGGCGTCGAGTGACTTCACTTGATGCCACCACATGCTTGGTATGAAGATCGCGTCGCCTGGTTCGAGTGTCGCCTGACATGCAGCCTGAAGTGCCGTGCGATACTTAGGAAACTGATCCAGTTCTGGTGCATCGGCATTAACCAGACTAATCGGCTGACCGGATGGCGTTAAATCGAGCGGCCCTATGTACAGATTCTCAGCTTGTTCAGGTGGAAACAAAGTAAATTGGCGACGCCCGGCGGCACACACGGCAATATTGCTTGGTACATCGTAGTGTGCAGCAATCAGGCTGCGGTTTCCGAACCACAGGCTGGTCAGGTGCTCGCGATGACCAATAGGCAGGTCATTGTGAGCGCGAAAACCGGGCAGCCATCGATCTACCAGAGTTGATCCCACGTAATACGTGTTGGGTTCCGCATCATCCGCTTCGGCAAACAAGGCGGCCAGCACCGCCGACATGGTTTGTCGCGTGCGCTCGAAATTAAAGCCGGTCATCGACTCGTTATAAAAAATACGTCCCTTAATTTCAGGGTTGCCCTGATACACCGTAAGCGGTGTTCCCTGATCAAAATTCAGTAGATAGTCCGCGACGTGTTTATCCGAACCATGAGCGGCCGAGACGATCTCCCAGTCGCTTGCCAGTCCTCGCAGTACAAGCGGTTCCTTGGCGTCAAAAATATACGCTGGCAGTGCATCTGCCCCCGTTACGCTGATTTCGGAAATTGACTTGATTGCGATGGACATTGGTTCTATTTGGGGTAGCTTTATGCCACTTGTTTATTCTTGCGCTCGACTAAGTCGCTCACACAGGAGTGCGACGCGATAACCATAAAAAGCGGCTGCAAAAAACCTTGTTGGTTGAGCTGCGATAACACATCACCTGACAAGTTTTGTACTTTCTCCTCATTCAAGGTGTAAAAGCCCAACAGCTGATTTTCACTGCCGTTGTTTAGCTTGACCGTCATCGAAAATGCTTCGAGCAGTTCGAGCTCAGCGAGTTTCGCCATAAACTTGGCGCTATGTTCATGTGCTTGGTGGATCAGTTCTAGTGATTCAGTGGCTTGTTGCAAGAAGTCACTGGTGCCGCCGTGCTCCAAAAACAACGCTTCTCCGTCGGTTTCGTTGACCCTGGGGTTATCCATGTCGATGGATACCATTGGATTACGTTGGTTCGGATCATTTGCATCGGTTTGATAGCCAATCAGAAATGGCTGTCGACGGATCATCAGCGGCACATACGGGGCATTCCAGCCGGGATTATCTAGGAACAAATTCTCATTCTGCTCAAAACCGAGTAAGGCAATCGGGAAGAACGCACTACTGGTGGCATCCTTTTGAAAAAAGATCGGGTAACAATGCTGAATATTGCGAAATTCAAACGGAAACGTCATGACATAATTGACGGCATCTCCGTAGTCGGCAGAGCGTTCTGTGATGACCTTCAGATCGCTGTGTTGCGCTGGATTGAGTAGTTCAAAATTGCTCATAGCATTGTATGTATTGTTTGTTTTAGTTGTTATGGTGTGGCGCATTTTGACTGCCTGATGTGTTCTATCAATGATCGATTGTCAGGCAGGCCGGATGCGAGTTGTTGAGTTCGTTGGGCATTTTCGCGAAACAACTGATGTGCTTTCGTTTGCATCGCATCATGTTGTCGAATTCGGCGTGTTTCTGTGTCAGTGACAAACCCCATACCGTACAGAATATATTGATAACTGGCGGCTGGGAACAGTTCATCGATATACGGCGTATCGAGATGCCAGGGTGGTTGGTAGCGCCATAAATCGAGAGATGCTTGCAAGGTGTCCGGCACTGTTTCAGTCTGGCGGTGGGCCAACCAATATTCCGAGTCATTTCGTTGGCTTAAGACGTAGTGCAGTTTGAGAAACTCCACAATACGCTGCCAGCGATAATTAAATTTCTCATTAAACTGTTTTGCCGTGATGATCATGGTCTCGCGGTTTGCAGGTAACTGCTCGGCCAGCATTTTGGCGGCAAACTCCACCATCACCAGCGCGGAAGCTTCTAACGGCTCAACGAAGCCGGCAGATAGTCCAATTGCGACACAATTCTTATGCCAGAATCGTTCGCGATAACCAGGGTTAAATTTGATGGTGCGTGGTGTCAATTGTTGCGCAATAGTCGCACCGACTTGTTTGCTCAGATACGTCATTAATGCCGCTTCTGCCTCGGTATCGCGCATAAAGTCACTGGCATATACCGCACCTACTCCGCGTCGAGAAGGTAACCCAATATCCCAGATCCAACCGCCCGAATGTGCGGTGGCCAGCGTTGCAGACGCAATAGGCGCGTTGGGGTCGGTATACGGTAGCTGTACTGCCAGCGCTCGATCATTAAATAAATACGGCTGTATGGACTGCATGGGCACCTGATAATGCTGCCCGATGAGCACGCTGCTGAAACCAGTACAATCGACGAACATATCGCCGCGTAGTTCGCCGTGTTGCTGTGTTTTGATTTCTTGGATATAGCCGCTCTGGTCCGGTATCACATCCACGACGTGATCGCGAATATGGGTGACGCCAAGTTTTGATACGCAGTGTCGTGTCAAAAAATCGGCGAATTTGCCTGCGTCGAGGTGGTAGCCGTAATTCTGTATAAAAGCAAATTCCGGCGTCGATACCTGTTTGGGTGCTAGGCCAAGTTCACACAGTCTGCTTTGTTGTGAAACGGCATCGGCAAAGCTGATTTGCTCGGCTTGGGGTTGCCAAAATGGCGCTAAATTAAGCTCGCTGTAGCCTTGCGGTAGTGAGAAAGGATGATAGTAACGATTATCGCCGCCATTGCGCCAACCTTGAAAACACGAACCTTGTTTAAAGCTGGCATCGCATTCTCGAATAAACGCAGCTTCGGACACGCCAATTGACTGAAGTGTGGCACGCATAGAGGGCCAAGTGCCTTCCCCAACGCCGATTGTGGCCACATCCGGTGATTCAATCAGAACCACCTCAACACCGTGCTCGCCCGCCTGATAACGCGCAGCTAAAACACCTGCGGTCAACCAGCCTGCGGTGCCGCCGCCGACGATGACGACTTTATTCATGGTTTGATGCATAGCGCTACAATAGGCTAATCGTTATAAAAAGAGAACTAAAAAAAAGGATAGCGCTGAGGCAAGTCGGGCCTACCTTGGCGCTATCCTCTCGGCGGGTCGAAACCCGCCGCCAAGGTGGACTGATTCGCGATTAAATTGAATTACAATTTATCAGTCCACAGAAGGGTACGTTTAGAATTCGTAGCGCACGCCCAAGTTGTAACGAGCGCCGGTTTGCAGCGCTTGAATAACCTGAAGTTCATCACGACCATAGGTGCGTACTGTTTCTTCTGTGATATTCAGACCCTCCAAGAAGACCGTCAAGTTATCACTCACGACGTAGCGAATATTTACGTCCCATTGACCAAAGGATGAGACATTCACCGGGCCTGGTGTAGCCGCTGCTGAACCGGCGATTCCATTGAAAAAGTCATCACGCCAGTTGTACATCAGGCGCGCTTGGAAGCGATCGTTCTCATAGAAACCAATCAGGTTCGCAGAATCGCTTAAGCCTGGAAGTACAAACTGTGTGTCGAGACTCGTTGGCTCATACTCCAGATCACCGTTCACGATCGTTGCATTGGCGATTACACCAAAACCACTGTCGCCAAATGTCTTTTGAACCGCAATTTCCCAACCATCAATGCTTGAATCTTCATTGTTCACCGGGGCAGTTACGTCAAACGTGACTGGCGCGCCTGTGGCAGGATGAATCAAACCTGGAAACAGCACTTGGTCTTGGAAAATCGCCGTACCAATAAAGTTTTTAACGTCTTTATTGAAGTAGCCAACCGACGCGTAATCACTACCGCCGAAATAGTACTCGAGAGACAGGTCGATGTTTTTAGACTCCAGTGGATCCAGGTCCGGGTTGCCCGAATTGCCGTTACCACCGCTTACACGAATCAAAGAATTGATCGTCAGGCCGCCTTGGATGTCTACAAAGCTTGGACGTGTAATTGTTTCGCTATACGACGCCCGCGCCACAACGTTGTCGGTCAAATCAAACCGGATATCCAAGTTGGGTAGAATAAAGTCGTATTCGCCGGTTAGACGGGTAAAATCCTGAACAACCGCGCCGTTGGCATCCACTGCTTGAATCGCTGAGAACTCGTTATCGCTTTGTTGCACCACCGACGCATAGACTGGAACTAAGGCTTGCGAGACTACGTCGGTTTCCTCATAACGTAATCCAGCTTTGATTCTGACGGGAATATCCCCAAGTTGGCGATCAAGATTAACCTGGATGTATGCTGCGGAGGAATCTTCTTCGGTGATACGGTCCGTCGTGAAGTTGCTGCTAGGGCATAAACCAGTACCGCAATCACCGCCGGTAGACTGTGTGGCACCAAGTGCTTCGGTGCGCGCGATCAGCGCGTCGATATCAAACACGAAGAACTGGGTTTGACGACGTGAATCGTTTCCGTTAGAGAGTTGGTCAAAGGCGTCAGCCGCTGATGCCGGGGTTAACAGGTCAGCGATGTCACCAGCTTGAGTTGTGCCGCCCCAGGTGTCGCGTTGTACGTTCGAAAATTGCGATCGATTGTCTACCTCAGTCAGCTGCACACCGAAATCGATTGATGTGGTGTCAGTAAACTCATAGGCACCGCCAGCCGACAGCTGTTGAATCTCCATCTTGGCCGCTTCGTTATCAAACACGCTGCCGGTCACGATCATGTCGTCGGCGCTAAGTGGTCCAGTTAAGTCCAACTCAAGGATTGGCAGCTCACCATTCAGATACGCCGTAGTGCGTTGACGGGTAAAACTGGCAATCGCCAATTGCGACGCTGTACCGTTATTTCCGCTAGCACCGCGCTCGGCTTCTGAACTATGAAAGTCAAATTCTAACGCCAGTTTATCGTTAACTTGCCATTCAACATTCAAGCCCAGAGAGTTGTTCTCAGTGCGAGTACCGTCGCGACCTGCAGCCATTGCGAAATCAGTTGCAGAGTTAACTTCTGTGTAGATCAGTGGTGAAGCAACCGGACCGTCGGAGTACGTAGACTGCACGCCAGCGAAGTTGAACCAACCGGAGTAATTGTTAAAGGTACGCTCAAAATCAACTTCTGAGTAGAAATAGTCTAAGGTGGTTGTGACGCTGTCATTTGGGCGCCATTGCAAAGCTAATTGACCGTTAATACGCTCACGCGAGAACTCGGCGATCTCATAACCAACGCTTTGTGGTACTGCGTAGATATCCGAATCCGCTGGACGATTAATTTGGTTCTCATCGCGTGGTAGGCCGCCCCATGCTGCGGTACCAGCCGCCCAATCTTGGTCGGCAGTTCCTGGGAAGTTGTTGTAGTCACCTACCGTGCCTGTGTTGACGCCGTTGTCACGTTTTTGATAGCTACCAGCAATGGCGATACCAATCGTGTCATCTGCGAATGTGTTGCTATAAATACCTGAAACTTCTGGGGTCAGGTCGTCGCCTTTTGTGGTGGACGTGTCGTGTACCGCCTTCAAAGACACGACAGACTTCATGCCTGGTGCATCTAATGGACGTGCAGTCTGGATATTAATGGTTGAACCAATACCGCCAGTTGGTACGTCGGCAACACCCGTTTTATACACTTGCACACCAGCAATACCCTCGGATGCCAAATCTGCAAAATCGAATGAACGATTATCGCCATTATGAGTTGGCATTTGACGGCCATTCAGTGTGACTAGGTTAAATTCAGGGCCGAAGCCACGAACCGTAACTTGGCTCCCTTCACCGCGTGAACGGTCGATTGAAACACCGGTGATACGTTGCAGGGACTCAGCGAGGTTGGTGTCAGGGAATACGCCGATATCTTCGGCTGAAATCGCGTCAACGACGCCGCTGGCGTTTCGCTTCAAATCAGTGGCGCGTGCTAAACTACTGCGGTAGCCGGTAACGACGATTTCTTCCAGAGTTTCTAGTTCGTCGGATTGAGCGAAGGTCGTACCTGGCGCAATCATCGCACCACACACCAGCATACCCAACATCGCAGAGCGCGATGCTGAGACCGGTGACAGCGCTGACGAAACGGCACAAGCAAGCTTGGTCTTGCCGCCGTTAAGAACGTATGAAGTCATGGTTATCCTCTCTTTATAAGTGACAATATTCTAATTTTTGTGTTTCTCAACTGTCACGTGTGCCCACGTGCAGATACAGTGGAGAACAAGTGGTAAAGCACAAAGATGGGATGCGAATGTAGTACGTAGAAAAGCCACCCGGTGGAGCGATGACCCTGCCCAAACCCTGTTGCGCTATTCACATCGTCATCTATGCCAGGCTAATTTAGGAATATTTCCGTGGCGACGCGACTAAGTTACTGCATATTCCGTTATTTATACGCTGATTCCACCCGTCTTGAACCAATTCTGTCCATAATCAGATCGACCAACTATAATTACGCCAACAATAATTATAAAAATATCGGATTCAATGTCGGCTCCTATTTTCAATATTCACGATACGCTGCTGTTGGCAACGGCTTTTCAGAGCTTGTTGTTCGTGGTTTTGGTCTTGACCGTTAAGCATGAACGGCAGATCAGTGATTATTTTTTGGTCGGCTTCTTTTTGGCGCAAGTCGCGATCCCGTTTCATATCCTGGTCAACTACGGCGAAGTTTTTAAGTACATCGCGCTGAATGCATCACCAAATTATTATCATGCATTCGAGTTGGGTCTGTGGCTTGAGGGGCCGCTATTGCTGTGGTACACGCGATCGATTTTGTATCGAGACTTTAAGTGGTCAAGTAAGGACTATGTCTACTTACTGCCTGCGATCGGATTTGCCGTCTATATTTTGATCACCTTTTATATGCAGGATACGGCGGATAAACTACTGCTGTTAGAGCAGCAACAAGAGGGCGCTAAGCAGCCATCGATCATGGGTAAGCTGAATGGTTTACGCGATATTCTGCGTGTGGCATTCGGTGTTTTGTGTGTCATTGACGTGCGTCAAGCGAGACGACAGATCCGAGATCGATATTCGAATATCGAGAAAATCGATTTTGGTTGGCTCAGCTTTTTGGTGATCGCTTTCACCTGCGTGCGCGGTTGGTCGGTGATTGTGTTGATCGTCACCTACTTTGCACCAAATTTGAGTGACCCGATCTTTAATTCTCTCGGATTGGCGGGGAACTACCTCACCTTCGCATTGATCACTACGCTGATGTTCTTCAGTCTGCAACGTTCAACCTTGTTCGACGGGCATATCACCGAGGAGCCAGCGCATACGGAAGAAGACAAATATAAGATTGACGACGCCTTGACCAAACGGATTGAGGCCCATATGGCTACTGAAAAGCCGTATTTGAAGCATTTGTTGAATCTGGAACAGTTGGCGAATCAGTTGGAGATGCACCCAAGAACCTTATCGGTGACCATCAAGCATCACTTTAAGACCAACTTCTATGAGTTTGTGAATTCGTATCGAATTGACGAGGCAAAACGCGTCTTGGCGGATCCAAGCCAAAAGCATAAAACCATGATCGAAATATCAGGAGATTGCGGGTTTAACAGTAAGGCGACGTATAACACCTTTTTTAAGAAGCTGGTCGGCTGTACGCCAACGCAGTATCGAAGTCAGCAGCTCGAGAAAGTGGCCGCGGAGAGTTCAAGCGCGTAAACTGGCTTCGATCACCCAGCACGATGATCGAAGCCACGCATTAAAGGCAGAGTGAGGTCTAGTTTCCGATTTGAATATCGTCGAAGTAGAACGTCCAGTTGCCAGGGTCGCCGGCTGCATCACCTGCGACACCTAGGTCGAAGATTAAGGTGACGCCCGAGGCGCCGGCCCCGGCCACAGCACTGAAATCGAATGACAGTTGCTCCCAATCCCCAGAACCGGAGTAGGTTTGACTCAGTTCGACATTCAGCCCTTCTAGTTTAAACAACACCGGCACTGAACGATTCGCCAGCACATTCATGGTGATCGTGGTGCCTTGTGAGAAATCAATCGACTCGCCAAGTGCTAGCGTGCTACCAGCATACACCGCGCCGTTGTACTTCAACATACGGCCGACTTGTGCGCTTACATTGCTACTATTACTCAGCGGGTTGACCACCACCTCGGCGACACCGCCTTCAAAGTTAGAGAAGCTGTAGATTTGACTTGTGTCGTCAAAATCGACTGGCAGGGTTGCCAATTGCGGGCCAGCACCGTCGCCCTTGGTCCATTTAACGTTATCGAGCCTGAAGGTTGCGCCATCCTGACTGCCCCAAGTTGGGAAGATCACCAATGGGGCGTCCACCGAAGCCAGGTTCAAGCCGCGAGCGACGAGATCGTTGATATTAAATGTGTAGTGTTGCCATACGCCGGTTTGTGGTAACACACCTTCCACACTTTGATTCAATGGAATGTCGCCGGTACTGCACGGATGGACACAGTCCACTTTCATCATCCATGGATCTGCGGCTGGATTCCCTGGTTGAGCCAAGACCTGAAGATCGAACTCCAGCGTACCACCGGCAAAGTTCGACAAGTCGGCAGGACTGGCTGATTGGAAGAATGTCACCGTATTCGTGTTGGGGTCATTATCGTAGCTGAACTGTAATTGCTTATCACCATTGTCGTTGATCTCGGCAATTACGACACCACCACAACAGTCGTAAATCGGCCACAAGGTGATCCCATTACTGTAAATGTCCAGCGTGTCCCCTACAGGCACCAGTGGCGCTGCCTTAGGTGACATACCGCAGAGTTGATCTTGCTGCCAAACTTCGGGCTCGGTATTAATCGCACATTGCAAACGAATGTCGTCGATTTGTATGCTGGCGTTGGTCCCTGTGTATTCGAGTACAAACAAGTTTTGAATATTGCTCAGGTTAACGCCGCCGCCGTCAGGGTTCGGGTTGGCCAGCAAGTCGGACACTTTTACTTTCACTTGCTGCCACTCGCCGCTCGGTGGGGTATCGATCACGACCTGGCCCTGATTAGGCCAGCCGCTATCAAGTTTCACTACGAATTGGCTGTCGGCTGCGGCATCCAACACGCGCAGTTTGAATTCAATTTCACCATAGTTGGTCCAACCGGCGCCACCAGTCAACTGTACTCCGGTGTCGAACTCGGGCGCTTGGTCCATATTCTGTGCGGATAAAAACACGTTGCCGGTTCCATTGAAGAGCACATCAAGCACGTTGCCGCGTTCGTCGCCCAACACGACTTCGTTCAAAAATACCGTGCCTGGGTCGAGTTCCCAGCTACCAGGGTTAGTGGCTTGTGTCACGCTGGCACCATTGTGTTCGAGTTCGACTGGTTCAACGCCATCGTCATAGATTAGATAGTCGTTTACGCCGGGTGCACCAGCGTCGGAGTTGACCACAACATCCGGATCAACGGTTGCGCAATCTTGCTTGTTGGGACGGTGGCCGAACCACCAGTATCCACGCCGCGGTTTGCATTGATAGACTCGAACGTAATCCACCACTAACTCTCGGTCCTCAGCCCAGTTCGTGTCTGGGCTGCCAGGCCAGTCGCCGCCAGTGGCAAGATTCATAATTAAGTGGAATTTTTCATCAAACGGCGCATTAAAGTTGGCGACATCAAACCCTTCGGTTTGCCCTTTCCAAATATAGTTGTACCAGCCTTCCGCCGTTTGAGTTTGATAATGTTTGCCATCCACGTACCAGCGGATTTCACCTTCCTCCCATTCCAACGCATACACATGAAAATCGTCGGCTGGGTTGAAGTCGGTCGTCAACGTTTGGCCATGGTTTTCCCATTGTGGCCATGCCAGACCGTAATGCAGTGTGCCATGCACTTCATTTGGCCAGACTCCGAGGTTAACGGCTTCCAGAATGTCGATCTCGCCGCTATTAGGCCATCCACCGTAGACATTGTCGGTAGGCAGCATCCATACCGCGGGCCACATACCCTGACCGCCGGTGAGTTTGGCACGAACCTCAACCCGACCGTATTTAAAGTCAAACTTATTCTTGGTTCTCAGGCGCGCAGAAGTATACGGCAACGTGACGGATTGGTCCGTGGGATCATAATTTGGATCGTCGTCATAACGTCCCGGTCCGCTAAAGGTTTCTTCCCGGGCCACGATATGCAGCTTGCCGTGTTTCACGTACGAGTTTTCGGGGCGGTCGGTATAACACTGTTTCTCATTATTACCACCGCCGACACAATTCACTTCGTGAGACCAGTTTCGCTGTTTGATTTTACGACCAGAAAATTCATCCCGCCAGACGGGTCGCCAACCTTGCTTCAAGAGCATAAATTCGTGACGCAGACTTTGCTTCCAGTATTGGTAATCTTCGGATTGATGAGCGTGACTGTAGCCACTTGTTAGTAGAGTTAGTGCGCTGACAGCGAGCAGGGTTGCACGACGGCGCATCGAATGGTGATTCGACATGTGAGTTCTCCTTTATGGTTGCTGTTTATTTTAGTCATGCGCTCTTATCGGTAATCCTTTCGACGTTTAGTAAGCTGATTACTGGCGGCGCTTTATGACTATTAATTTAGTGCAGCCCAATTTGATAATCGACCAAATTACCGAGGCTGCTTAAACTTGGACGCGTCGCTACAGGGGGTGCATTGCGATTAATAGTCTGCGCGGGTAAGCCCAGAGAAAAGTATCGTGGCCTGCGCAACGCAGAGCAATAGAGCTTGTACAAATTACGTCATATGTAATTACTTGGTCGAACCCGAAAGTGCGCTAACGCACTATTCGGTACTCGTCATGCTGACTTAGGAGGTGGCATGACCGTCTTCATAAAACAGCAATTGGAATGCCGAAACATAAAAATAATAATGCCGAATCTTAAACACAAAATCGCCCCCTTTATGAGAGCCTTGGGTCTCTCTATCGCACTGCTATTAATTAGTGCCTGCGATGATGCCCCTCAGGTCAACGGAGAAGTTCTATCTAAATTTGACGGCGAAAAAGTCGCTTCTAGTAGTGGTAACTTCGATCTTTCAATTTGGCCAGAGCTACCAATCAAACCGAAAGAGGCGTCGGTCGAAACCAAAATTCAAGAGATCATTGCTGGGATGACACTCGAGCAAAAAGTAGCGCAGTTGATTCAGCCTGAAATTCGCGATGTGACGGTTGAAGATATGCGGCGCTACGGCTTTGGGTCATATCTAAATGGTGGTGGCGCATTCCCCAATAATAATAAGCATGCCACGCCGCAAGATTGGGTTGCATTAGCGGAAGCCATGTATCAAGCCTCAGTGGATGATACGTTGGACGGCTCGTCAATCCCCACGATCTGGGGAACCGACGCGGTACACGGGCATAACAATGTGATCGGTGCTACGTTGTTTCCACATAATATCGGCCTAGGTGCGACAAATAACCCTGCGTTAATTGAAGAAATCGCTGGTGCGACGGCGCGTGAGGTTATGGCGACCGGCATCGATTGGGTATTCGCGCCTACGGTTGCCGTGGTGCGCGATGATCGCTGGGGGCGCACGTACGAAGGGTATTCAGAAGACCCAGAGATTGTCCGAGCCTATTCGGCTGCAATTGTTAAAGGCCTTCAGGGCGGTTATGGCGAGTCGAATTTCTTGGATGATGACCACGTGATTTCGACCGTCAAACACTTTTTGGGTGATGGTGGTACGCAAGACGGTGTCGATCAGGGCAATAATATTGCGTCAGAACAAGATCTCTTTGACTTGCATGCCCAGGGCTACGTTGGCGGTTTGAGCGCGGGTTCGCAGACAGTGATGGCGTCGTTTAATTCGTGGCATGGTAAAAAAATGCATGGCCACAAATATCTTTTGACCGATGTACTGAAAGACAAAATGGGTTTTGATGGCTTTGTCGTTGGTGATTGGCTCGGTCATGGCCAGATCAAAGGCTGTAGCAATCAAGGTTGCAGTCAGGCTATTAACGCTGGCCTCGATGTATTTATGGCACCATCGGATGCGTGGAAGCCGTTGCTGTTTAATACCATTGCGCAGGTTAAAAGCGGTGAGATTTCCGAATCCCGAATTAATGATGCCGTGAGTCGCGTATTGCGGGTCAAAATACGTGCTGGCGTGTTTGATAAGCCGAGTCCGGCAAATCGTGCATTATCTGGCAAGCTGGAAATCATTGGTGCGCCGGAACATCGTGCAATCGCACGACGCGCTGTTCGAGAGTCGTTAGTATTGTTGAAGAATAACGCGCAGCTATTGCCGCTGAATCCGAATCAGCGTGTCTTGGTCGCCGGTGATGCCGCTGACAATATTGGTAAACAGTCCGGTGGCTGGACTATCACGTGGCAAGGCACAGGCAACAAAAATAATGATTTTCCAGGCGGTACGTCGATATTTCAAGGGATTGAGCACTGGGTATCGGAAGCTGGTGGCGTGGCCGAACTTTCAGTTAACGGCGATTACCAGCAAAAACCCGATGTTGCAATTGTGGTATTTGGCGAAGAGCCCTACGCCGAGGGGAATGGCGATATTGCGACGCTTGAGTATCAGGCAGGTAACAAACGCGATTTGGCGTTGTTGAAAAAATTGCAGGCACGAGGCATTCCAGTCGTATCGGTGTTTATTTCCGGTCGACCGCTTTGGGTAAACCCGGAACTGAACGCATCGGATGCCTTTGTCGCTGCATGGTTACCTGGCAGTGAAGGTATAGGTGTGGCGGACGTGCTATTTCGAGCCCCCGATGGGACCGTGCGTTATGATTTCACAGGTAGACTGTCCTTCTCATGGCCAGCTCGTCCGGATCAAACGGTGCTTAACCGAGGCGATGAGAACTATGCCCCGCTACTGCCCTACGGGTTTGGCCTGCGGTACGGTGAACCATCAACGTTCGCGGATAACCTAAGTGAATTACGGGTCCCAATGCCCCACCAAAAAGCTGTAACAGAGCGTGTGCTATTCCGTAAATCCGTGCAATTGCCGCTGACTGGAATGGCCGGTCGTGTGACAGAGTTGCAGGAGATGAGCTCGAATGTGCTGGAAGTCGCGGGGCTAAAAATTCGGACATTGGATCGTGAACTCCAAGAAGACGCCCGCTTATTGGAGTTCACAGGCGGGGATGCTGTGTACGCATTGACTGCTGACCAGCCGATGGACTTGACGAATACGTTTGGCGATTCGGCAGTCTTGCGGATGCAGATCAGAATTGGGGAAATCTCGGATTCAGATGTTACCCTCAGTATGTTATGCGGTGTGAACTGCAACGGCAGCGTCAATCTTGCCCCGCAATTGCGCGCCTTACCTCGACATGAGTGGCAGTCAATCCAAGTAGCCTTGTCGTGCTTTAGCGAAGCTGGTGCAAACCTGACAAAAATCGATGTGCCATTCCAATTGCGGTCGCGTGGTAAGCTGGAATTATCGTTTTCTGAGATAGTGATTACCAACTCGGAATCCGCGATTTCCTGTAATTGAGTCAGTTTTACGTTTCAACGTTCTATCTGGTATCGTAGATCGGCGCCGCTGTCGGCGCCGACGTCTGCTTTAATCGACCACGCATCATTCAACTGATATTTAAGAATTAGCGACTGAGTCGCATCCAATAATCCATAACCGTAGCCAACGTAAAATTTTGACGACAGTTGTTTGCCTGCCTGAATTGTGGGGCTGTTGCCATTAACGTCCAAGGCTAAATCCGTCAATCCAAGGGTCTGTTGAATCTTATCCGTGGTTTTTTCAATCATGCTTTGGCTTTGTCCATCGCCGCGCAATGAATTAGCGATCCGTAGCAGCGTAATGCCGTCTTGTGAACCCAGACTAGTGACCGGTTTGTCAAAGATGAGCACCGACAGTATGTCTTGATCCGGCATGGTTGGCGTGGAATAAAGATTAAGTCTTGGACTTCGAGCGCGGCCACTTACGGCAACACCGGCGGTCATGTCGTTGACGGTTTTCTGAGCGCGAATGTCGAGTGTTGGGTCATCAATACTGCCTCCGGTGAATACCAATTTGCCTTGGTCGATTGCCAGATCCTGCCCGTATGCTTGGTAACGTCCATTCCGCAAATTGATTTGCCCTTCGCCGCGGACAATGCCATTCGGTCTCTGATACACACGTAGTTTTCCGGCCAGCGTAGCGTCCAAGCCTTGAGCTTGAAAATGGGTTTTTGGACCAAGGTCGATGACGAGGTCGAGACGCTGTTTACTACGAGTTCGCAGCGAATCTTCGCCTTCCAGAATCACATCGTCCGATGCCAGTACCGCGCTTTCTGGAACTTTAAAATCCAACTCGGCCTGGCTGATCAGGATGTCGCCGGAGACGTCGACCAAGGCACTACTGATTTGGGTTTGGATGTTTACGTCGCCGACCGCGAGCAGATCGTTGGTGTTCGCGAGTTGCAGGTCCTGCCCACGCAGGGTGAGCTTGATTGTTGGCTGTTTGAGCTGCTGGACATCGATCACGCCGTCGAAATCCAATTGCCCTTCACCGGACTGCATCCCGCCAGTTAATCGGATTTGTGGGCTGCCGTCGGAACGGGCTTTGAGATTGATGTTTTTTAAGTTGAGGCCAAGCTGATGGACTCGGGCGACGGCATCGTCGATATCGGCGGTTACATCAATCGTCGGTTCGGCGAGTGTACCGGCAATGATGGCATCGACACCGAGCTGTCCGTTTAGGTTGATGTCGTTCAACAGCGACGGCGGCATGACAGATAGGTCAGCAATTGTCAGCGTGGTGCTGCCCTCGATCGGAGCGGACTCAAAGTCGGAGCTGCCGAACGGCCTTGCCACATCGAGCTTTAGGTGACCGCCGTCACTATTCTCCAGCTCAATGTCCGCGCGCACGGACAAAGAAGTTTGTTGTTCTACCGACAGGGTTATCGACTCAAACGCCAGGCTTTCCGTTTCTAACTGCTCGTCGTTCAAGGTTTCCCAGCTGATTATGGCATTGTCTGATCGCAGTTGGCCACTAATCTGAGCGGTAGTGCCTGCCCCTCGTTGAGTAAGTTGGAGTTCTCCATTGGCAACCCCTGACGCGCGCAAGTCGTACAGCATTATGAATCGGTTTAGGTTGGCTAGTTGCAGATCTCGCAGTTCGGCGTTGGCGTTGGTGGAGGCCGGTGACCTAGAAAACGCCCCGCATACAGATTGCCCGCCGTTGACAAAGCACGTGTTGGACACACTGACCTGACTTTGGTCTAGCGTCACTACCATTGGAGCCTGCAATTGCCAATCGCGCAATCTCGGATCGGTGAGTTGTACTGTGTTAAACCGTCCGGACCAGGTGCTGGCATTGAAACCACCGGTACCATTGATCGATAGATCGCGATTCGGTGTGAGTGTCCCGTCCAGGTCCATCGTGTGGCGGGCACTGGTGCCAACAACACTAATGGTCAATTGTTGTGCCAGCATTTGGCCGTTGCTCTGCAAGCCACCGAGATCGAGCATGATTTGCAGCGGTGCGTTGGGATCGTACGGAGAGGCTTGTGCCTCAGCATTTAGACTGCCGATGGCTAGGTCTCCCAGCGACAGCGCCTGGGCATCCAGCGAGGCGTCGATGATCGGTGATTGCTGGTTACCGCTTACTTTTCCCTGACTGATGATCTGGCCATGAAGCTGCGGGAATACATCGTTCAAGTCCGGTGCAGTTAAGCGCCAGTTCAAGGCCAGTGTTTGACCTAGTTCGCCCTCTACTTCCGCAATGGTTTGTCCGCTACTGAAACGCGCTTGGTTAACACGGATACGGTCGATGCCGAGTAGCACGTTGAGATCAGCCTGCATCGGGCGCGATTGAAGGTCACCACGAGCATTGGTCAATAACGCGTATTCCCCGTACCGACCGGTGAGCTTGAAGTTTGCGTTAGCGGTGAGTATCGGACTTGCTTCGAGTAAGGGCCAGGTGGCATCCTCAATATTCCCCTGCAAGGCGACGATAGAATTTTGCATACCTTGACTTAATTGAGAAACCGAGCCCGAGACTTGGGCCGTCATTGGCGATTCGTTACCTTGCTGTTTGAGTTTCAGATGCTGCACGGTCAGTTGGTCTTGCGCATACGCGAGGTCTGCATCTAAGGCCCAAAATGACAGCATTTCATTCCCACCAAGCGCGCTGCCTCGTAAGGTAGCGGTAAGACCGGCTAGCCCTTTATCCGGCTGAAAGCTGCCCTCAAAGTTAAGTTTGCCAGGCTGGAGAGCAACGGGTTTGCCGAGCAACGATTGGCCAGGGATGGATTGGCTTTGAAGTTGACTTTCCCAGCGTATCGCGGTGCTCAGTAGATCTTCTATCTGTCCAGAGATTGTTGTTTGTAGCGGGCTGGTAACGGTTTGAGACAGTGCCAGTTTTTGCCATTGACCATGCAGCCTGCCGTGCGTGCGGAGTTGGTGTTCACCAAGTTGCCATTGAAGCTGTGTTTGTAGGTCGACTGGCCCGCGAGATCGTGCGCGCAGGTCAACAGTGCCGGTGATGTCGACCTGATTCTTGGCGTTCCCCATCAAGCCGTCGATCTCGAGTTTTGCAAGCCGAAGTTGGTTGTTTTCGACCTGGACCTGCGCCTTGATTCCATCGATCTCCAACCCACTCTGACTGCTCTGTATGTCACGCAGCGTTAGATTTTGAATGTGTGCATGTTGAACTTGAATGGTGGCCGGAATGCTGATTCCTTGCCAGGGTTTGAAAGGTGTTTTCTGTTGTACTGGTTGCAAGGCAATTGCAACTTCAGTAGCTTCGATTGTGCCTATCAATATCTGGCGATGCCGCAGTGCGGTTGGTTCCCACTGCAGCTTCCCGTTGCGTACCGTGACATGGCCGGTGCCTAGGTCAAGGTGCAGTACTTCGAACGAAAATGCACTTAAGTCTCCGGTTAGCCCTCGTACCTCATTGACTTGAGGCAACCGATGTACCAGCCAGTTCAGTCCAGATTCGGTTTTCGCCAGCCAGAATACGAGCAGACACATGCTGGCAATCAGTGCCAGCAGTATGTAAAGACCCCATTTTAGAACAATCTTCATAAATCTGTCCCGAAACTAAAATGTACTCGGACTGGGTCGCCCGCTCGGTCAAGTGCCGACGCGAGGTCTAGGCGCAACGCACCGAATGGTAGTCGCCAGCGTAAACCAATTCCTGCGCCTTTTTTATAGCGAGCGTGGCCGTCAAATACATCACCAGCATCAATGAAGGTTGCCCAGGCAAGGTTTGATTTAATAGGGTGTTGGTATTCAAGGCTGCCAACGACAAGGTTCTTACCAACCGTGGTGACGCCATTCCGCTCCACGCCGATGCTTTCATAGCGGTAACCGCGAATGCTGTCGTCACCACCAGCAAGGAATCCGAGTGATTCGGGTAGGCTCACAGCTTCGTCAATCAAGCTGCCCGCGAGTTTAACGCGGGTTTTGATTTTGCCGTTCCCAATGCTGTGCAAACTTTTGGCATCGATGATGATTTGTGCAAGGTCAATGTCGGACGCAAGGCGTTGATCGGCGCCGCGCAGCAGAATTGAAGCACTCCAGCCTTGAGTGGGATAATAGAGGTCGTCGCGCACTGTGCGAGACCATTCTATACTGGGCATCAACAGGTCCGTAGTTTGCTCTTGGGCAATACTCAGCTGGTTTAGGCGCGTATATTTTTCGCGACTGGCAGTGAGTCCAAAATTAAGCAACGCATCATTCCAGGCGACGGAGAGCTCGGTCCCGAGTTGGGTAAGTTGATATTGACGAGTGTCGCCGATTTCTTCTTCCAGGGAGCCAAAATAGTTCAAGCTATCGAGTTTATCGCGGGGCAAAGGCACCCGATAATTGATGATGGCAGAACGCTTAATCTCAGACCCGCCCAGTCTGAGGTTGAGGCTGTGGCCCTTACGGTTGAGTCGTCGATTTTCGAAGCCGATGCCGCCGCGTAATCCGGTGTCAGTTCCGGCACCGACTTCAGCATGATAAACGCGACTTTTACTGGGTGTCAGAATAATATCGATTGGCACTTCGCCGGTGGTACTGTTGGGGTCGCCGGTTTGTACATTGACGCTGGAAAAGTAACCGGTGCCTGCCAATTCACGCTGTGTTTTGCTTAATGCATCCGCATCATAATCCTTGCCTGGCGTAGTTGTGATTAGCGGCATGAGGACGTCGTCGTCAATCTTTTGTCTAATCCGCTGCTCGGTTGACCAGATGAGGGAGATGTTGCCGACTTTGTAGCGGATGCCGCTGTCAAACACTAAGGCGATGTCGGCCTGTGTACGTTGCGCGTTGATGGTGATTTTATGTTCGGTAAAGCGCGCGTCAAAATAGCCTAGACGCAGCGCGGTGGACAATAGGCTCTTTTTTTGTGCGTCGTACACCGGCTGTACCAGAATGTCACCGACCTGCAACGGATAGGTCTCACGCCAATTTGCGAACTCGATTTGCTGTTGGCCAGGTTCCGGTAGTGATAAGTTCAAGGTATTGATACGGACTGGCGCATTGAGTTCGATTTGGTAGACCAAGGTATCCGTTGATTCGCTGCTGTCTTTACGCACTGTCGGGTTGTAATAACCGTAAGGTTGTAGTGCTTGCTTGATCTCGTTGGTGACACGACGTTGCAGGCGACGCATCTCACCGGTGGTAATGGGGCTCGGGTCTTGCAAGCGGGTTGCCAGCCGTACATTGCGCCTGACGTTCTCGAGTAGAGGGTCTTCGATACCTCGGAACTCAAGCTTTGGCCGTACGGAATCGTTGGCTCGCAGAGCGCCCGTCGGTGCGCTTACAGCCAGAATAATACTGAAAATGATGGGGAATGCTTTCACTGTGAAACGTTGTTAGCTCGTGCTGTCGTGGTTGGTATTGAACTGAGTGTAAGCACGGCGTATCTCATCTCGACTCCGAGTGCTGGTGTGCTGGTCCAAGGCATCGGTCAAAAAAGCACGAGCATGTGATAACACACACTGTTTGTTGTCGCCTTCGTTTGCACAGTCCAGAATGCTTTGGAAGACCTTGGCCATGTGCCGCGTGGCATTATAGTCAGTCGTTGCGTAAGGTCGCATCGAACTAAAAATAGATTCACATAAATCAACGAACGTGAACGTTGGTACTCGCACGCGAATACGCCCATCTTCATCCATTAAAGCGCCACCTCGATGCGTCTGATTTATGCTGGCGGCCACGCCGTTACCCAGCCAGTCCATACAGGTGTTCGCTGTGTATGGGTCATTAATCCCCGGCGACAAAGCGCGTGCAGCAATCTGTACCAGTTCTTCAATCAAAAAGCGAACGTCTTGTGTCGGCGTTCGCTCTGCGCCTAAATTGTAAAAACCAGACAAACGATCACGCACTGTGTCGCGGTCTTCAAATTCCCCGGCTACTTCGAATAACGACTCGTTGGTGCTGACAAATTGGCCAGGTCCCTTGCGTGCGGTGACACAGAGGTTGCTGCGCGTGGCGTATTTTAGGATTCCCTCGATGTCCATGGCTTGAATGTAACCATAGCCTTTGCTGCCCAGCACCAAATCAGGATTAATGGGCAGATCTGCAGATTGCGGTGGTGTTGTATTGGGGAATAGGTGTTCCAAGCGTCCAATCAGCGTTTTGCCGCGATCAGCCGTCACTTCGCCAATGTGGATGGTATCTGGAACATGGTGAATAAATGCTATGAGTACCGCGACACTGATGACGGATAGGGTGACCGCCATCAGAATAGCGAGGTGCGGTACAAAATCCGTCGCTTGATTTCCATCGCCACTGCTCACCGTGCGCAGTACCAACAGACAATAGATGAAGGTTGCGGTGAACATGCCCAGCGTGAACTGGTTGCGACGGTCCTCCAGAAAGCGCAGTAACAGTCGCGAGCCGTAATTGGCAGTCGCATGCGACACCGAGAGAATGGTCATCGAAAACACCACACCAGCCACGGTAATGGTTGAACCGGCAACGGTGGATAGGAGCGCACGCGCGCCGTCTGGATTACTGTTGAATAGCCATTCCCACGAGGGCGGGATGTCGGGCATCAAATAGATATCGGTTGCGACTAATCCGGCCGCCAACATAATCGCACCGACCGACATAGCGCCAGGTATGAACCAATAGCTGTATCGAATATTGAACATGATTTGAAACAACCAAAGTTTCATAACGGCCTCGCTAAATGGTGTTTTGTACGGATCTGTCCGTGAAGTATAACTGTGTGGCTACGATACGGCCTGCGAATAGTTGCGTGCAGCAAACTCCCAGTTCACGAAGTACCAGAACTGACGTACATAATCCGCTCGTCGATAATGGTAATCAATGTAGTAGGCATGCTCCCAAACATCAATCACCAGCAATGGTTGTGTGTTTGGGTCAGTGGCCGGTGTGTCGGCATCGCGTGTGTTGATGATTTGTAGTCGGCCGTTAGACAATTGGACCAACCAGGTCCAGCCAGCGCCAAAGCGTCGTGCAGTACTGTGCTCAAACAACTGTTGAAAATTAGCGAACGAATGATACTCGTCCTCAATGGCTGTTAGCAGCCCCCCTTTGGGATATTGGCCGCCATGCGGAGTGAGGCATTGCCAGAAGAAATTATGGTTCCAAACTTGCGCAGCGTTTTGGTACACGCGCCCCTCAGCATCACGAATGATCTCATGTAACCCCTTCTCGTCTAAAGCGGTATTTTCAATGTCACTATTGAGATTATCTACGTACCTCTTGTGATGCTGCTCGTAGTGAATACGTAGTGTTTCAGCTGACACGAATGGTTCTAGCTCGTGATAGCGGTACGGCAGTGATTTCAGTTGAATGGACATTGTTGTTGGCGCTGGAACACAGCCTAAAAGCGAGGCCCCCGATGATCCGAAGCGCCTCGCTTTCGTGGTTTGGTCAGTCCGGTGACTGCCGTGCGTTCGTAGCGAATAACTCTCGCAGATCAATTACTCAGCAGCAACTGCACGCAGCATCCAGACGTTTTCTTCCAATTGACCGATGCGTTCTGTTAACAAATCCTCGGTTTTAACGTCGCCAGCGTCTGCGGCAATCTCAACAACCTCCCGCATTTTGCGGCTGAGGGTTTCGTTGTCCTCGATCAACGCTTCAAGCATCTCGCGTGCATTGGTGTAGTCAATGTCACTCGTGATGTAAGAGAGCTCACGCATGGCACCGAGTCCGGCTGGTGCCTTGAAGCCCAGCGCCCGGATGCGCTCTGCCAGCTCATCAATTGACTCTGCCAGATCTTCATATTGTGCCTCGGTCAACTTGTGAACGCTGTAGAACATGGGGCCAACAATATTCCAATGCACACCCTGTGTTTCGGCATACAGTGCATACGAGTTCGCCAAAATCAGACCGAGTTCTTCAGCCAGCTTTTTACGGTTGTCTCGCTCTATGCCGTTGTTACTGTCAGTTTCAGTTGCGTTAATGTCTAGTACTTCGTTACTCATTGTTTCTCCTAATAGTCGTGTGTTAGCTGCGTAATGATTTTGGCTCCAAGCGAGCCTCAAGGTGCCGAGACGGGAGCAGATAGAAGAGCGAACTGGCCAACCCTATTACAAACACCAGATACAAGATCTCGGGTGCGATATCGGCTAACCGAAATACTTCGATTGCGCCGGTTGTGATGGTAATAATGAGTGACGTAATTGCTCTAATAAACATGGTTGCTCCGTTTCAGATTGCAGCGTGTTTAAAGTGATACGTTGTTTGGGGATCAACCCTTTGCTGATCCCACTTATTCAGTTGATCTCGACAGTGCTTAGTGGCGCGCCAGAAAATCGTCCAGCTTTTCTTCAGCCTGCTCTTTGGTGACACCGTATTTCTCCTGAATTTTTCCGAGCAACACGGTCGCTTCACCTTCGGCTTGCATGATTTCATCATCGGTTAGCTTGCCGAACTCACTTTTCAGGTCACCTTTCAACTGTTTCCAATTGCCTTTAAGTTGGTCTAAATTCATTTTTAACTCCTGATCGTTGGTTAGTATTTAAGCCTGATCGGGCGGTACGCAACCGCTATCAAGCTTGAGTGACTTGCACTCAGCAGAAACCGTGCCAAGTTTAGTTTTAGTGTCGATGATTGGTTTCTAAGTACTTGTTTTATTTAGGTCAATTTAAAATAGGCAGGCTGAATCTCGATCTCTCCTCATTGCTTTATTGAGTTCAAAGTCGGCCCAGTGGTTGCAATCCCCCAAGGTGGTGGGGATAAGCCCCAGCCATGAGATTTGAACGATGTTTATAACGCGCAGTAGTGTTAGCGTGACCGCATAATCGGTTGATTTTCCAATGGGTTAGGCTATTTCACCTAGATGCCACAAGCAGCTCAGTAGTCTGGTACAGATATTGCTGTGTGAACTGCAAACCTCAGACAGAACTATGGAGAACTCGAATTATGTCTACTTCTGCAAACTTGCTCGCCAAGGCATGCTTGACCCGCGCGACCAACCACAACGGTGAACCGCGACGAATCGGCGTTGAGCTGGAATTCGCGGGTATGGACGCGCAACAGATCGCGAAAATCATGCAAACAAATATGGGCGGCGAAATCGAGTGGCAATCTCCGTTTGTGGTGACCTTAGAAACCGAAAGGCTTGGTACATTTAAGTTGGAGATGGACTCCAAACAGATTCAGGAGCTCGGTACCAAGTCGGGTATTCCCGGTAACCCGGTCGATGCTGCCGATGGGTTGGAGAAGACCTATATCGAAACGGTCTCGCGGTTGGCAGGCAATTTAGTACCATGGGAAATCGTAACGCCACCACTGCCCCTGGATGATTACCACCGCCTCTACCCGCTGGTAGCCGACCTGCGTGCCGCTGGCGCACGTGGTACACGCGCTGCCATGCACTACGCGTTCGGCGTGCACTTGAATCCGGAGCCCTGTGTGTTGTCTGTAGAGTATCTTGTGCGGCACTTGAAGGCTTTCTTTTGCTTGTATGAATGGATTTTGAAAGTTGGCGACGTGGATTTCTCACGACGGATCACACCCTATATCAACCATTTTGATCAGGACTACATACTCAAGGTGCTGGATAAAAGCTATCAGCCAACAATGCAGTCTTTGATAACCGACTACTTGGACGCGAATCCGACCCGTAACCGGAGTTTGGATATGCTACCCATGTTTGCGTATATCGACGAAGATTTGGTTCGCTCCGTGGTCGACGACAATCGAATTAATCCGCGACCGACCTTTCATTACCGGTTGCCAAATTGTGAAATTGATAACCCGGATTGGAACCTGAACCGGAGCGTCGAACTGTGGATGGCGGTCGAAGAATTGGCACAGGACGACCGATTGACGGAAGTGTGCGCTGAATACAGTGCAAAGCTTAATAGTCTGTTCTCGGGGCTTGGCAACGACTGGACCGAGCGTCTGCAAGAGCTCCTGCCATTACCAAATCCACACAGTGCAAACCTGGGGAGCTAGCGACATGTCTGACAATACGCCTTTGGTCGTCGTTACCGGGCCAGATAAGCGGTTGACATTCGGCTGGTGGGCTGCGCGTCTGCAGCTTTGGCGCGTTGGTATTCGAGCGGTCTACGTCACACCAAATCGTCCGCAGTTGCCAGACAATGTCTCGGGCGTCATTATTGGCGGCGGCGATGACATCGATCCGCGCCACTATGGTTTGACTGGCACTGCAGGCGTGAATTACGATGCTGCGCGTGACCAGCTGGAGATCGACACTATCAACCACGCATTGAAGCACCATTGGCCGCTGTTGGGCATTTGCCGCGGCGCCCAACTGCTGAATGTCGTTCATGGTGGCAACTTATATACAGACATACGACCATTACGAAGACATACACCGAACCGCAATAGTCTATTTCCGATTAAGCATGCGGAGTTGGAGGTGGGCAGTCGCTTGGCATCTATTCTGGGTGAACGGCCACTGGCGATAAATAGCTTACACAGTCAGGCTGTGCGGAATCTAGGTGGCGGCTTAACGGTCGCCGCGCGCGATGCAGACGGGTTTGTCCAAGCTATTGAGGCGTCAGATCAACCGTTTTTGATTGGTGTGCAATGGCACCCGGAGTACTTGCTATGGAAGTCGCGCCACCTAACCTTGTTCAAGGCGTTCGCCGCCGGAGTGCACGAATTTGATTCGAACCGACCAAGCCTCGATCTAGCCTGATGCAGCGCTACGCCATTTTGCTGATATGACTGAATAAGCGCGTCGCATTCCCCCGTAAAATTGCATGGCGAACCGCTAAGCGGGATTCGGAGTCAGTCACGATCAACACTTTCGCTAACGACATGCCGATGTGGTAGAACGGCCAATCCGTGCCAAACAGGAGTTGTCGGCCACCAGTAAGGTTAATCATGGTATCGAGATTACGCAAGCTTTGACCGTGAATCCCAATCCAAGCGTTTGAGTGCCGCAGCGCCATGGCCAACATGTCCTGATGGTCGCGCGCGCCAGCATGCCCTAAAATGAACTGTACTTCGGGGAATTCACTGAGCGCCGCCGTGTAATGACGAGGTAAAGCATAAGGTTGATTATCGACCGGTTCGATCCCAGCGCGACCGCCGTGAAAGAACACAATAACCCCCAGCTCGCGTGCGCGCTGATAAATGGCCATGGCCTTCGGGTCATCGGGGAAAAAACGCTGTACCGTCGGATGCAATTTCACCACGCGGCCGCCGCGCGCCACCTCGGCATCAAAATCCTGCAAGCAACTGGATGCGTGTGGATTGACCGAGAATCCGACTCGTAAACGGTGCTCCATTTCTGCTTTTAGCACGCTCCTGCGCCATTGCTCGGTCAAATTGTCACCAAACCAGAGGCCCACTTTGATCGGCAGCAAAATTGCTTGGTCTACGCGCATACGGTCCATCTCAGCAATTAAGTTTGGGATCGTCTGAGTGCGCGCTGCTCGGCTTCCCCATAAGCCTTGTGCCCGTATTTCAGAATGTAATTGTTCCAGTGCCTGAGGTGAAAAGTTGCCATTTGCGTAGACATCGAGGTCGAGCTCGCACGGCTGCTTAGGGTGATCGCAATCCAACAGGTGCTCCACTCTGGGCCATGGTCGATTTAAATCCAGATAAGGACGGAATAAAACCGACATTCCAAGATGGCAGTGGATATCAATCGCGTGCGGTACCCGCTCATCGCTACAAATCAGGTTATTCTGCGCGTCAAGATCAAACCAAGGTAGTTTGGCCAGACCGCGGTAACCTTGATACCGATGCACACCAAATCGACTGCTGCCAGACAACTCAAGGTCGCGTTGTTGTTGCGTTGACAGTTTTGCTTGATCCGCTGTTGTATACCGTTCCGGCGGAAGTTCTTCGGTACAGCCGCTTAACCACGCGGCGCCTGATGTAGCCACTGCTGAGCGGAGAAACTGCCGGCGTGGTGCACGATATCGCGTCCTTTTCATTGCGTCAGTGTAGCGGTTTTCGACTAAAACAACATTACTGCCGCGGCGACTGCGGTCATTGCGATCACAAAGCGGCGAAACCAATGTTCATTAATTTTACCGACCAGCCAGATTCCGATGGCAGCGCCAAGCGCAATCACCGGAATGAGAATCGCCGTGAGTGCGGTGCTTTGCCAATTAACTGTACCCCATACCCAGATATGAAAAGGGATCTTGAACAGGTTGATACATAGGAAAAACCAGGCCGCAGTGCCAATAAATTCATTTTTTGGGAAACGCATTGCCAACAGATACAAGCTCATGACCGGCCCCGCGAGGTTGCCGACCATGGTGGTAAATCCACCTAGAATACCGATGATCGCGATAAACCAGCCGGAATTAAGTAAAGGCACCTCGCTCTGTTTTTCCTGCCACAACATTTGCGCAAGCGAAAAAAAAATGATGATAGCCATGGATAGGCGAAACGCATCATCATTGATGAGGTCACCGAATACTGTGCCTACCAGCACGCCGAACAGTGCAAAAGGAAGCAGGCGCACAAGGTGCTGCCAATTGGCATGACGATGATAGTACGAGACGCCAAACACATCGGCAAAAATGAGCATAGTCAGTAATAGACCGGTAGACTCTTTGCTCCCAAAGGCGATGGCGAGCAGTGGTACGGCGATCATTCCTGTGCCGGGAACGCCGGTCTTGGCCATGCCTACCAAGATTGCGGCACCGAGCAACAGTATCAGATCGAGTGAGGAGAGGCTAAAACCGAGCAGGTCAATCATGTGTTGTACTACTTAAAGGCGATGGGTAGTGTCACAGATTACCATAGTTGTTTTGAGCCGTGCGCGATCCGTATTACGTTGAACGTGTTTGTTTTCTTTTCAACGGTTCTTGCATGATGGCCGGTATAGTACGGGTATGACTATAGCGCACCAGAATCACGAACGAATCATGCGGGGCAACTCATGAGCTACTGGCTGATCTTCATCAGCGCGTTCGGCGCCGCGACAATCTTGCCCTTCTATTCGGAGATTGCTGTGGCAGCAGGGCTACAGCAAGGTGCGGATCCGTGGATGATCTGGTTGGTCGCAAGTATCGGCAACACCGCCGGTGCCGTGGTCAATTGGCTATTGGGTCGTTATTTGTTGCATTTTCAAGACAGACGTTGGTTTCCATTCAAACAAAATCAGTTGGATCAGGGACAGCGTTGGTTCAATAAATATGGGGTTTGGACATTGCTCCTTGCTTGGCTTCCAGTTGGTGGCGATGCATTGACCTTGATCGCTGGGATCCTGCGCGTGCCCTTGTGGCTGTTTGTGATCCTGGTTGGTATTGGCAAAGGGCTGCGCTATGCTGTGGTGATCTTGACTCTTATGAGTGTCTTATAATGACGATGAAAATTCGTGACGCCGTGACTCCGGATGCCGCACAGATTGCGGCAATTTATAACCACTACATAGAACACACCGTAGTGACCTTTGAGGAGTCGCTGGTCGAAGCCAATGACATGGAACTGAGAATTATAGAGACGGAGCAGCAAGGGTTGCCTTGGCTGGTTTGTGAGGTCGAGAATGAGGTGATCGGTTATGCGTATGCAAGTAAATGGAAAGGACGCTGTGCTTATCGCTACAGCGTCGAAGTGACTGTCTACTTGGATGCCAAGCGCACCGCAGCTGGATGGGGTTCAAAGCTGTATGCTGCACTGTTCGCCAGATTGACCGCGCTGGATTATCATGTGGCGATTGCGGGTATTTCTTTACCAAACCCAGCCAGCATCGCGCTGCATGAGAAGTTCGGTATGCACAAGGTCGCGCATTTTGAGCAAGTCGGTTTTAAGTTTGCTGAATGGGTCGATGTTGGTTACTGGCAATGCCAGCTCTCGCGTCCAGAGTAAACCGCTTACGACGCGTCGCTGGCTCGAACGCAGACGGTCTTGACGTTGACAAACTCGTGAATGCCTTGCTCACTGAGTTCGCGACCGTAACCACTGTCTTTTACGCCGCCAAATGGCAGGCGTGGATCGGATTTGACGAAGTCATTGACGAAACAGGCTCCGGAATCGATTTCGGAGCTAGCAATCTGCTCTGCGGTTGCGACGTCGGCGCTAAAGATACCGCCGCCAAGTCCAAAGTCGGATTGATTCGCCAATTCGATTGCCTGTTCCAGAGAGTCCACGGCAATAATAGCGGCTACGGGTCCAAACAGTTCTTCATCAAACGCGGGCATCCCCGGTTGAACATTGCTCAGAATGGTCGGCGGGTAATACGCACCGGCCAAGTCCGGCACCTCGCCGCCCAGTAAGCGAGTTGCGCCCGCCTCGATAGAGCGCTGTACTTGGGAATGCAGTTCATCGCGCAGGTCGATTCTAGCCATCGGGCCGATGGTTGTTTGCTTTTCGAGCGGATCCCCCATCACCTGCTGTTGGAATTTTGTCATTAGCAACTCGGTAAACTGCGTAATCACATTTTTATGCACTAAAAACCGCTTGGCCGAGATGCAGCTCTGACCAGCGTTCAATAAGCGGCTTTGCGCACATTTGCTCGCTGCCAGTTCTAGGTTGGCGTCTTCCAGTACTAAATAGGCATCACTGCCGCCGAGTTCCAACACGCATTTTTTGAGTACTGCACCGGCAGTGGCGGCCACGGCTTTGCCCGCACGGGTGCTGCCAGTGAGGGTCACCGCCCGCACCCGAGGATGTTCAATAATCGTTTTAGCCTGCTCTCGATCGACTAATAGGGTAGAAAATACATGTTTGGGTAAGCCCGCAGCTTCGAAAATGGCTTGAATCTCCAGCGCGCTGCCACAGACATTTTCAGCGTGTTTGAGTAATCCTGTGTTGCCTGCCATCAAAGTTGGTGCGGCGAATCTAAATACTTGCCACAGTGGGTAGTTCCAAGGCATCACGGCAAACACGCAGCCAATTGGCTGGTAACTGACCTTGCTCACTAAGTAATCGGTTTCAATATGTTTGTCGGCCAACTGCTCCGCAGCGTGGTCGGCATAATAGCGACATACCCAGGCACATTTTTCTACTTCGCCCTCGCCTTCTGCCAGCGGTTTGCCCATCTCGTCTGCCATCAATCTCGCCAAAGAGGGTTTACGCCGTTCGAGTTCATCGGCTGCCGCACGCAGTACAGCGGCACGCGCTTCGAATGAGGTTTTCCGCCAGCGACGAAAAGCAAGGTGTGATTGTTCAATTGCTTGGTTCAGAGCGGTCTCATCCAGTTCAGTGTAGTTGGCGATGACTGAGCTATTCTTTGGGTTGATGGATTGCATGGCGTGTTATCCGAAAGCAAATTTTCCTGAGTATACGGTTTAAGTATGGTTTGCGTCGCTTATATTCAAAATCGACTGAGCTTATCCCAGTGGAATTAATGAGTAATTAGTTTGTTCAAATCCAGCACACCGTAATCGACCGGGCTGAACTGTTTGAAGCCGGTTTGAAAGGCATCGTAATGCGTCCAGAATTGCGGATCTCGTCGACTCACCGCATAGTTGCGCAAAAAGACATGGTACGACTCTTTATCATCCATCGTTTGCAGATCACGAATAAACTCTGGAAAATTGACTTCGTTAACGCGCAAGAAGGTGTTGGGTCGTGACGCGATAAAACCGGGAATGATGGAGACGGTGGTTTCTTCAGGTACTTGGTTTAAGTTTTCAAGCAGAATCGATGTGTTGTTCAACAGGCCGCGATTCTTAATCAACGTAAAATAGTTGACCCCCTCCGAGTTATTGACCGCCAGCAGACTGACCTCAGGCAAGCGTTTAAAGCCCTCATTAGCGATTGATTGCACGGCTTGAATCTGCTCGAACAACATGGTGCTGTAGTTGTCTTTTTGGTGCTCTAAATCATAGGTGGTCGAGAGTGCTCCGCCAATATGCTGTTCCAGTGCACTGTACACGGCAAGCTTTTCTTCCACCTGTTGCGGCGAAGGTTTATGGTCTTTTCCGTAACGTTGTTTTTCAGTCTTGCGCTCAATGTCTGTGAAGGTCAGCGACATAAATTTGTGGATCCGTTGGTCAGCCCCACGATACCAATACGCGAGCAGTGAACTGCGCGTTTCCTCCGGTAACGTGGTCAAGAACAGCGATTCCCCTTCCATACGCAGGAAGTCCATATAAATTCTGGACAGAAGTTGGTGGCTGACATTGCCGTAAACGTCATAGCCAGCCACTAAGAGATAGTGGATTCGTTCCAGTAATGGATAGTCAATGACCCAGGCGGTCTTCGGTGGTTGCCCGTTCAGTCCTTGCTGTACGCTGGCATGGTCGAAATGCCGAAAAATGGTCAGCGCCGCGTTCGGGTTGGTGCCATCACCATCCCAGATGCGGTCCATCGGCAGGGTGTCGTTGGTGGCCAATTTGGTACCAATGAAATCGTGGCGCTGAGTTAAGAATTTTTTCTCTAATTTGGCGAATTCGTTCCAGGAATCAAATAAGCGCAAGGTGTCTTCCTTTTCCGCGGGTAAGTCGAGTTCGTCTTGCACGGTTGCCAGGTACGCTTTCATTTCGGGTCCCGATTGATACTTCGGGTCTACGAAAAACACCCAGAAGTGTTCGTTGATCACGTTTACGGCCGCTTGGCCTTTGCAGACCGGCCCTTTAATAAAACCGCGCACTATAAAGTTTGCTTCATCCAACATAAAGCGATAACGCGCATCCGGTGGCAGCTGCGCGAAAGTTTTAAATGGGTTCGAGGCGGCTTTGATGGCATAGCTCGGCAAGTGATCCACGTCGTAATCGGGATCGACAAACCAGCGAACCCAATTAGCCATTTTTTCCTCGTTCAATGGGTACGGCATATGCGTTTTGGCAACCGGTGTTTCCCGGTCCAGGCGCAGCCGGTAGTACACGCGTTCAATGCCGGGGTCATCAAATGGGCGGCGGGTAGCAATCACAGCCAGTGGTTGGCCTGGCGGTGTGCTCGACCTAACCAGCTCGAAGTAGCGACGGTCAGCAGCGGCTTCCTGACTAAAATACAGATTGGCCAGGAATAAGTGTTCATAAATGTATCGTGAGATCAGTTGCTGCTTTTTGTCGTCAGAGTTCAACCAACTTTCCCACCTGTCGACGTGTTTCTGTTCTGCCTTGGTCAGACTGTAGTCCGTGTCGTCCATGGCGCCACGTGTGACCCAGTGAGTGATCTGTGTTTGTGCTGACTTGCTTAGGGCTGGCAAACCATAGGGCATGCCACGCTCTGGATAATCGTCGGCATAGTTTAAAAATTCACCACGATCAGCGGCACACTGCCACGTGGTCTGATCGTCGATCGGAAGCTCATCGTAGCGCGCCTCTGGGTTCCGTTTTTGGTATTCAGATTTGAGGTCGAGTAAGCCGGTAAGCGTGGAACTTGGTACTGGGTTTGAGGTCGTTGAGTTTGCGTCTGCAAGCACTGAATGAAAACCTTGGTCGCGCCATTCTGTTTCTGACTGCGCATCGAAAAACAGTCGGCTTAGCTTGCCTTCACGTAAACTTTTGTGGTTATAGACGCGCTCTTTGGAGCCACCGCGTGTGACGCCTTCATGAGCGGTGAGCTTAAGTTGGCAAGGAGCGTCGTAGCAGGCATGGCAGGCGACGCAGCGTGTCTCAAGAATGGGCTTAATGTCCTGACTATAGCTGATCGCCTCACCGGTAATGCCGGTGTCGGGCAGTACTCCTAACGTCACAACTTCTGGGTCGTTCGAGTTACAGGCCGTTAGCAGGCACAGCATCAATATCTGGATTGGTTTCCGTAGTGTCATGGTTATATATTCTTTATTAGCTGTCTTTGGACTGGCGGGTAACCAGATTAGGTTGATGTACGGTAAGTTGTGGGAATGGAATACTCCAACCTTGCTCGTTGCACACTGTAACGCAAGCTTGTTGGAGGTGGCGTCGAATACGGTTATAGTGACTTGCCGCTTCGGGTTTGAGTTCGAGAAACACGAGGTAATTCAGTGACGAGTCACCGGCTGAATGAAAGTCAGCATTGATCGCCACAACATCGTCGGCATAGGGTTGTTCTTGGATACAGTTTTCTAGCCCAGCTTTGAACAACTGACTGATCTCTTGGTGCGGTGTGGTTTGGAGTTCATAGTCTACGCCGAAAACCGTGGACACACGGAACCCATCGGGTGTCGATAGGTTTCGATACCCAGCGGCAAAGTAGTCTGCGGTCGGAATCAGATGCGTCATGGATGCGACATCGCGTACTTTCACCGTTTCGATAGACTGCTCCAAGACTTCCAGTGGTTGACCATCGTCGTCCAGAACCCAGTCGCCCGTGCGACTCGGAAACCAAGTGTTATCACCGCGAAGTGGGCGTGAATTCATCTCATGCAGTTGATAAAGTGGCAAGCGCAGTGCGCCAGACAATTCCGGATTGGCAAGTCGAGTATGCATATTTATGTGGAGCACCTGAAACGGAACGCCATTCACCATAATGCGCTCCCGCTCACGGACGCTGCCGATGTTCAGCAATAAGCGGCTTTCAGCGATGTACCTCGGGAGCAGGTTTTTGAGTGCTAACGCTGCCCCGATAAAAACCACCACCATAATTGCAAGCAATAAAAGATCTTGACGGAAATACAGCACCATCATGGCACCAATGGCGATTAGGATGATGGTGAAAATCTTATAGCCGTAGGCAGCAACACGATAATGCGTTTTAACCTCTTGTTCATCGTTATTGGCTGAACGTCTGCGAACTAACCACAGCAAAGCGCGTGTGAAACCCCAGATACATAATGACACGAGAACTACGAGTAATAATGTCAGCCCGCGACCGTGTATGAACTCCTTGGTGGAGCTTGCCATAACATGAAACCACGCGACATCCTTGCCTTCGAGATTATGCAGTTGATACTCCGCCAGTTGTACGGCGCGTTGAAGATCCGCGCGACGGCTGGTCCACTGCTGTTCAATGCTGGTCAAGTCGGCAATTACGCTTTTGTCTTTTGCTGCTTCTTGTAGTTTATCAATCGACGCGAGTGCTTCATCGGAAGCGGCAATCGCAGCCTGTTTCTCTCCAATAATGCGTCTTAGATTCTCTATTTTGCGCGGCTTTTCAGTCAGATCTTTGACATTTTCAAGCAGCGGTTTAACGATAGTGACCAATTCCTCACGCCAGTCAAACTGTGATTCCTCAACCCCGAATACGGACAAATCAACCCCGCCAATCGCTATTTGTTCGAAGGTTTCGCGTAGTAGTGTGATTTCCGAATTGAGTTCATCCAAGGCACGAGTAAGCTCGGGTGGAACGTTCTCGCCAGCCTTGCTAATCTTGGCACGTAACTTTTCTCGCTCGGCTTTCTTAACGTCCAGAGATATCTGAATGTCACGTAGTTGTTCGATGGCTTCGGCATTGACTTTGGCAGCGACCTGTTCTTTAGCCCGCTCCTTGGTAAGTGCCTCGACCGGCGCTAACTCAGTTGAGTCGGCAACGTCAGCTTGAGCAGGCGCTGTACTAGCCACGCACAATGTTGTGAGCAGGGTAAAAAGAGCGAGTGTAAACCGAGTGTGTGTGGTCATACGTGCTACCGTAGTTAAGCTGAATAGTTTACGTCGGGGTACGCAAACACGTACCCCAAGAATGTGTGCGATCGCGCCTGAAATCCGAATGAGTCCACACGCTAACAATCATGGTCCTCTGGTCAAAAAGCACGATCCTAGTGATTCGCCGGGTGTGCCGGGTCAAAGCGCTCAATTAACAGGTGGCCATACTTCAGTGCGAAATGATAGTTATAACGACTTACGACACGCATTGCACGTTTGGTTTCTTCATCCGACGGTGCATAGATAACCAAAAACGTGGCACCACGGTCCGCATGGTCGCGGAACTCATCGGTTTTACGTAATTCAGAGCCAAGCAGTGCGATCGCATGTTGATCCTCACGCATTTCGTCTAGTAGCTGCGTAAATTCCACACTGCGCATCAACGTCACTTCGTCTGGTTGGTAACCGCCTGCTTCTAAGTCCGTTCTTGCTCTGGCAGCGCTATCGGCGTCATTGAATACGGCGACGACATTCCCAACGGGTTTGAACGCGCCAAAGGATGTTTGTGGGTCTTCTAAATCAAATTTGCTCATGATTCTCCTGTGTTTTATTAAACGTTAAATGGCCAGCGTCAGCTGAGCATCGTCTTGCAGGGGATCAAGCAAATTCAGTGCCAGTGTTGCAGGCTGGCAGGCAATATGTCTTTATACTTGTATAGTTATCAATAACTTAGGCAGCTATTTCTGAGTTGCTCTATGGGTGCATGGTGGGCAGAATAGAATATATCAAAGCTTGGTCGGTTGTTTTCCCCCGCCCATTGGTGGCATTACCCCAATGCATTGCGGATGCCTGAATCAAGCTGATTCAGCGCCAACTTCCAACTCGTATTTTTGGATGCGATAGCGCAGCGTCTCGCGCGTTGCGCCAATCAACTGAGCTGCTTTGGTGATGTTATTTTGTGTTATCTGCAATGCCTTCTCGATAATTTGCCTGTCCATTTCTTCTAACGTCATACTGCCATCCAATTTGAATGTGAGTACGTCGTTTTGCACGACATTAAGCGAAGCAACGTTGTCAATTTGCAATTCAGGGTCGGTGCTTTCAGACGTCGCTTCTGGCTCATCAAGTTGATCTTCAAGCAACGTATTGTTGAGGTTTAGCCAGTTTGCGTTGAGCTCGCCGTCGCGTGATAGCAGCACAGATCGCTCGATCGCATTGCGTAATTCACGCACATTGCCCGGCCAGTTATAAGCAAGCAGTTCGCTCCACGCTTCATCGGGTATCGAGGTGACTTTCTTGCCTGATTTTGCGCTGTACTCGGATACCAGCATCGGTACTAACTCGGTCAGGTCGGATTTGTAATCACGGAGTGGTGGAACTTCAATTTCAAATACATTGAGACGATGGTAGAGATCTTCTCGAAACTCGCCATCAACCACCATCTGCTGTAAGTCTTGATTGCTGGCGGCAAATATTTGTACGTCTACTGAAATTTCGTGTTCACCGCCAACACGCCGAAAAGACTGCTCTTCGATGGCTTTGAGCAGCTTAGCTTGCACTTCGAGTGGCATCTCGCCGATCTCATCTAAAAACAAGGTGCCATTATTGGCTTGCTCAAGCAGACCCCGATGACGCCCTTTAGCGCCGGTGAATGAACCTGCCTCATGCCCGAATAGTTGCGATTCGACTAACTCCTGAGGAATGGCCGCACAGTTCATCTCAATAAAGGCGAAGTCTTGACGCAGACCATTGCTGTGCAGAATTCCGGCTGAGTGGCCCTTACCCGAACCGGTTTCACCGTGAATCATAAGCGTACTCATGGGCACTTGGCTAAGTTCTTCAAGTACGCGACGGTGTTCCTTGATCACGTCGCTTTGCCCAACGATGGATTCAAAGCTCGATTTTTTGTGTGATGAGGCTGAGTACTCGGCGAGGCGACGGCGGACTCGGGTGGAGCGCATCGCCTTTTGAACAGTGACTGTGATGCGTTTCACCGAGTATGGCGCGCGCAGTGAGCGAAAACTCAGTTCATCCACACGATCCGCTAAGTCTTCGGCTAATTCGCGATCCAAGAACACCCATTCGTGGATTCCGAGAGTGTCCTCGATCTCTTCGAGTTGTTGGATCTGAGTTTCATTCAGATCGTCCACATCGACCAGAATTGCATCCGGTTGGTAGCCGTGGTCGTCAATGAGCTGCAACGCTTCGGCAACAGAAGCGGCATGTCGAACTTTAAATGCTTGATCTTCAAGGTAGGGTAGCAACTCTTTATTGTCTGAGTGCTGATCTTGAATAAAGAGAAGAGTACTAGCCATGGTGATCGTCAATTGTAGGATTCTCGTCGATTCTAACACCGAAATTTAGCAAGTCGTCTTAAAAACACGACTTTTACCGGCGGACTCAGAGTCGATATTAAATGTAGAGTTAGATGTCGGCGTTATTCGCGGCGTTGTCGTTTGCCTTGGGCTCGGACGACTTACCGTTCTTTTTGGGTTTGGCGCTTAAGTAAAATAACTTGTAGCCGCTCTCAACGAAGGGCTTGCCTTCGGTTGTGCTGAAAGTGATATCGCCATTGGGTTTTATGGCGAAAAGTAACACGGCGTTGCCATTATCCTTGAGCCAGTCAGCATAACGATATTCGTCGCTCAGATCGGTCACGCGGATTTCTTCACCGGCGTTAATCCGTGCTTTAAGTTTGTTGTAGGCCATGGCTTCATCGAACAGAATGCGACCGCTGTTTTGCGCACTCGCGATGTGTCGCTTGAAACGTTCTGTAGACTGATTTGGCGGCAGTAGGAACACATTGCGTCCGCCAAATTCTTCACGGAAGCCGCTCGCTTGCGTGACGTTGTATTCGAAGTGGTTTGACAGGCCTAACATATACCCGTAAGTCGATGTGTTCAGGTGCATCAAACCGTGATCTGAAATGGGATTGCCATAGTACGTTTTAATGCCATCGATGCGTGCGGCCCGCAGTGAATCCCAGTTTGAGTCACAAATAATGGTCTCCACGTCAGCTTTCGCAAACGCCTTGGCCAAGGCGATAGAAAACGGATTGGCGCCAACGATTAATACACCATGGGTTTTGGGCAGCGCAACCTTAAGCAGGCGTGCCATCGGGCGTGCAGTGAGACTTTGAAATACCACGGTGCCAATAATGATCGAGAAAGCGAGCGGCACCATTTTCTCTGCGCCTTCCAGTCCGAGCTCTTCCAGTCGCAATGCAAATACGGCGGACACCGCTGCTGCCACGATCCCGCGTGGACCAATCCACGAGACCATGGCTTTTTCGCGCCAGTTGAAATCTGAGCGTAAAAACGACAAAGCGACCTTCGCTGGTCGAGCAATGAATTGCATAACCAGCAATAAGAGCAGTGCGCCCCAACCGAGTGACAGGAATGCATCTACGTCGAGTCTCGCGGCTAAAACAATAAATAAGGCCGACACGAACACCACTGTGAGGTCTTCTTTAAAATCAAGAATGGAGTGAATATGAACACCGCGCATATTCGCCAATAACATGCCCATCACCGTGACGGCAAGTAAGCCGGATTCATGCATCAGCGTGTCCGAGGCAGCGAAAACCAGGCACACCAATGCCAGAGCAGCAAAGTTGTGCAGTTTTTCTGGCACAATGTGGTTGCGCAGTAACAAACCAAAAATGTAGCCAGCCAATAAACCGGTGGCCAAACCAACCAGCACAGTGCCGCCGAAAACATAAAATATTTCTCGAAACTCAGCCGCTGATTGCTGCACGATAATCCACTCGAAAACCAGCACCGCAATCAATGCTCCGATAGGGTCGATCACAATGCCTTCCCAGCGCAGCACATCGGCGATTTTGGGTTGCGGACGAACAGTTCGCAACATTGGCATTATCACCGTAGGCCCCGTGACCACCATGATGGCGCCAAACAACGCTGAAAGTGACCAGCTCAAGCCCAATAGATAGTGTGTGGCAGTCGCCATGATCACAGAATTAACTAACACGCCGACCGTCACCATGCGTCTGACTGGACGTCCTATTTCCTTTAACTCACTGCGTTTGAGCGTCAGCGCACCTTCAAACAGAATGACCGCGACTGACAGCGAGATAAATGGGAACAGCAGTTCACCAAATAAGGTGTTGGGGTCTAAAATAGAAAACACCGGACCCATTAGGATCCCGGTGATTAACAGGAACAGGATCGCTGGCAGTTTGACTTTGTGAGAAAGCCATTGACAAAGAAAGCCGACGAAGCCGATAAGGCCAAGCAGTAGCAAAGACGACATGATTGATCTCTGAAAACGAAGTTAGTATTCCATGTTGCGCATCTAGCCGCGCTGCACACTAACACAGATTCTGACACAATAACCCAAAGTTACCCGTACCCTGGATGCTAGATAATGTCATTGTTTGAAATTGATCATACCCTGTTTTTCTCTAATTTGTTGCAATTAGTGATTGCTTTCGTGCTACCGCTAATGACCGCTTGGGAGCGTGAGTCGGAATCCCATTCAGCTGGATTGAGGACATTTCCATTGGTGTCCATGGCGGCTTGCAGCTTTACCATTCTTGGAGTGACGATGTTTGATGATCCCGGGGCGCAGGGGCGCATTATTGGCGGTGTGGTGACCGGCATCGGATTTATCGGTGGCGGCGCCATTTTAAAACAGAAGGACTCGGTATTCGGAACCTCAACCGCCGCTGCGATCTGGTCTACCGGTGCCGTGGGGATTGCTGTGGGCCTAGGTCGGTTAGAGATTGCGTTGGCCCTGAGTGTAATGACTTTTATCTGTTTTAAGGTCGTTGGTCGGGTAAAAAAAGAGGTCGAGCAAAATACCGGCACGGATCACGATGAATAGTGTTTTCGAGCGTTGACAAGTTGCCGGTATTTTATGAGAATGAGAATCATTATCATTTGAGCGTCGAGGAAGGTCTTATCATGGCTTCCAACCATAGGCATGCTGAGTCTGGCAGGCAAGCAAGAGAATTGGTGTTCAACACCGGCTCGGGTTGTTGGGTTGTGCCGTGCCAGCGTGAACTGGTGAAAATCCTGATCCGGCATGAATCGGTCTGTGCCAGATCATTGTGCTTCGAGTCCCCGCAAGCTTGTCGCGATTTACTTCGTTCGTTATTTTTGCTCGCCTTGGAAGATGAGGTGCAGACAGAACAGCCGTCCAGTTTGGCCCAGTTCGCGCGCGACGCCTTGCGGTTTCACAACGCGAGTCTGTCAATGTGATCAGTCGGCCCGGTCGGCAGCGACACGCGCCAGATAATCGTCACGAACCTTGTTCATCACGTCTGCATCGTAAGGGCGTAAGCCGCTTAAGAGCAATGCCTTGGACCCGGCGCCAATCACTTTGTCTTTATCTTTGAATTCAAATTCTAGCGTAGCGCGACCACGCTTACCCTCAATATCGAGTTGTGAGTTGGTGAGTTCAAGTGTAAGCGTTTGGAAATTCGTGTGCGCGAGCTCGAACGCCATACGCTCATAAATCACCAGTGGACGTTTGGGGTTTACCATCACGTTATGCTGTTGGATTAGTGGCAGTAAAATGTGCGGAAAATTATGCCCCGAAAACGCGACATACTCTTGCACAATGGCTTCAATTTTATCGGTATCGCGAATTACATCGCCGCCAGCTTGCATGGCCATCACCGGCTTATTTCGATCGTTGACAATGTCGACTGCCCCACCATCATCACCCAACACAGGAAACGTCAGCACCGAGTCGCCAGCGATCAATTCCAGAAACTGAAATTGCATCGACTGTCGAGCGCCGTATCGAGATAAAGCCAGTGCGAATAATAAGTCTCCCGGCACACAGAACCGACTGGATTCAGGGTCGTGTATGGGGTTGTAATCACCGGCGACTTGTTTCGCAAACTGACTGCCTTGTGTCGCGCTGATTTGAACACGATGGTCGTCGACTGGTGTGTTGTATGGTTGCAGTAACTTCATGGTTGGTTGGGTTCTAAATTCGGTCGGCTGTGTATTTGCCGTATGTTGGATAGGGGCGACTCTACCCGAAAATGGCTTTCAAAATAAAGAAAAAGATGATGGCAAAACCGGCGCCTGCCGGCAATGTCACGACCCATGACATGAAAATACTGCCAACCACCTTAAGGTTAAGCGCACCGATGCCCCGTGCGAGCCCTACCCCAAGTACGGCACCGACTAATGTGTGTGTGGTGGAAATAGGCAGGCCCCAAGTAGAAGCAAAGACCACCGTAGTTGCTGCACCTAACTCAGCAGCGAAACCGCGACTTGGCGTCAATTCGGTAATTTTGCGACCAATGGTGGCCATCACGCGAAATCCATACGTTGCCAGGCCGACCACAATACCGACTCCACCGAGGATTAGAATCCAGCTTGGCAGAGCGGATTTTTTGACAATCTCTCCGCCTGATTCGATTACGCTGGCTATGGCTGCTAAAGGTCCAACCGCGTTAGCGACGTCGTTCGAACCGTGGGCGAAGGCCATTGCAGCAGCAGTGAAAATCATCAAAATCGCAAATAGGTTTTCGACGTTCGCATAACGGTTCTGGTTGCCTTCAGGTTGTTTTTCGCTGACACGGCGTAACAGTAACGCGCCGAATATCGCGACCAGAATACCGACCGCGGTCGCCAGTGGCATACTGTTTAGAAATTTGCTTTCGAAGCCAAAGTCGAGATTCAAGCTGGTATTTTTCAAACCCTTTAACAGGGTCACCATCGCGATCATAAAGCCGACAAAAAAGATATAAATCGGGACGTACCGACGGGCGTTTTGAAACGGATTCTCTGTGTCCAGAACCAAGCGTTGAACGCTGGTAAATAGTGCATAGGAGATCGTACCGGCTAGTAGCGGCGAGATCACCCAACTGGCTACGATGGTGCCGATTTTGCCCCAATTTACGGCATCGACGGAGATGCCAACGGCGGCAAAGCCGACCAGAGCACCAATAATAGAATGCGTGGTCGAGACTGGCCAACCTTTGATGCTGGCAATCAATAACCAGCAACCGGCAGCCAGCAGTGCAGCCATCATTCCGAACACCAACAGCTCCGGCTGATTAGTTATTAGATCCGGATCAAGAATGCCTTTGCGGATGGTCGACGTTACTTCGCCACCGGCAAAATACGCGCCAGCAAACTCGAAAATGATGGCAATGAAAATGGCTTGTTTGACTGTGAGCGCGCGCGAGCCAACCGATGTCCCCATAGCGTTGGCGACATCGTTGGCGCCAATACCCCAGGCCATGAAGAAAGCAAAGATGCAGCCGATAATAAGTAACAGGTGGCCATGCTGAGCAAGTATTTCCATTCAGTCTTTCCCCAATTTAGTGGCTTGTGAGGTGTTGTGCACGCGAAAGAGCACTCAGCGCGCGATCAATAATTGCAGCTTACCGCCAGCACTTTGTGCCGCGTCAGCCAAGGCTCCGATCCCCTCAATGACCTTGTAAAGAAAGACGACATTGACGGGTGATAACGAATCTTCAATTTGGAACAGTTCACTGCGAACCTGAATCTGCAATTCATCGTTCTCATGTTCTAGCCGGTTCAGTTCTTCGATCAGTTTTTCAACCACCTCGAGTACGCGACCCTTAAAACCGAGTTCCAGCAATTCGTCCATCTCGTTCACCGCTTTGACTGCCTGTGCCGAAGTCTCGATGGCGATTTCGACAAATTTGCGCATCGACTCGCTGATTTCTAATGGAATCTGCATCTGACGCCCAACCATAATGCCGGCGATGTCTTTGGTGTGGTTGGCTATTTTGTCTTGTTTGCTGACCATCAATAATAGATCGCCACGATCAACGGGCATCATCAGGCTGCTGGGCAAGTTGGCGCGCAGTTTGGTTTTAGCCTCGTCCGCTTTGTGTTCAAGATCGGATATTTGTTTATACAAAGCATTGGCCGAGTCCCAGTCATTTTTTATCGCGGCTTCAACGAATGGCTGCAGCAACACGGCACATTGGTGCGCGTGACCGATATGCTCTTGAATGGGCCGAATCGGAGATTGACCAAAGAGATTAGTAAACGGACTGCCGACCATGAGTGTTACCTCTAACGTGTTGCTTTAAGTTTAAACTTCATCATCTAGATAAAATTCGACTTCACCGGTTTCGATTGAGTATTCCGCACCAACGATTTTCAACTTGTTGTTGCGAACAAGTTGGCGTAATTGTCTGGAGCGAAGTTTTAAGCCGTTGACCGACTGTTCGACATTGGCGCGCATGGCTCGATGAATCAGCTCCGCGTGGCCACAGTCTTTATGCGCGTTGACGACCGGTAGAACCGCTGGTGTGACACGATCTACAATAGAAGCGATATTGGGTGAAATCGCATCGTGGTCTTCAGTCAGTGCCTGTACCGTCGCATTAATTGCGCCACAATGAGAGTGCCCAAGTACCACCACCAGCTGCACATTAAATTGCTGGCAGGCGAACTCGATACTGCCGATTTGCGACGGTGCAACGATATTACCTGCCACGCGAATCACGAATAAGTCGCCCAAACCACAGTTAAACACCAACTCCGCTGGAACCCGCGAGTCCGAGCATCCCAGAATGATCGCAAAGGGCTTTTGCCCTTCCTGGATGGAGGTGCGTTTGAGCGTGGTGGTGATTTCGGCCACGTCGGTACCCGCGGTGGCGGCCACGAATTGTTTATTCCCTTCGATAAGTTTTTGTAGTGCGAGTTCTGAATCAATCATCTTAGTTTAGCAGTCTGGCTTCTTTGTAATAACGAACTGCACCAGGGTGCAGAGGGATGGAAATCCCGGCGTTGGATAGTTCTTCTTTATCCAATTCCGATAGCGATGGATGCAGGGATTTAAAGTCACGAAAGTTCTCCACCACTTCTTTCACCACATGATAGATCGCTTTGGGTGAGGTGGATTCGAGTGCCACAAAGGTTGCACCGAGCCCAAATGAGCGCGTGTCTTGCGGTGCGTCTAAGTATCGGCCTTTGGGGATCAATCCGGTACGGTAGTATGGGTGCTTATTTATCACCGCCGACACCGCGTCGTCGGTAATCGAGACCATGCGCAATTTACACTGCGCATCGAGCGTTGCCAAGTGGTCTGTCAAACTGCTGGACAGCAACAACGCGGAATCGATCTTGCCCGCACATAACTGACTTAATTGCCGGGTGTCGCTCATGGGGACTACCGCACTAAAGCTGTCCTGATTCCAGCCTTTGACGGTTAGGTAGTCGTTCATGATGCGGTGCTGTAGTGAACGCGTGTAACCGAAGCTGACAGTCCGCTGTTGTAAATCGTTGATTTGTTGAATATCACTGTCTTCTCTAACCAGCAGAATTACCGGGTCGGCTTCCAGTGCAAATACCGCTCTTAAGTCTTGGTTGGGGCCGGTTTTTTCGAAGGTGCTGGTGCCGTGATAGGCATGAAATTGCCAATCGGATTGCGCAAAAACCAAATCAAAATTTCCCGCGCGCAACTCATGCAGATTGTAGATAGATCCTCCTGTACTCTCCAGCGAGCAACGTATGCGGTGGCGTTCTTTATGCCGATTAAGCAGCCGACAGATTACGCCTCCGATTGGAAAGTAAACGCCCTGCACACTGCCGGTACCTATGAATAAATGCGTCAGTGAACGGTCCGGTGCAGCCAGCAGAGAGGTGGCTTGTTCATTGGTCGGCTCGGCGGTTTCAGTCACCTGGTCGCAAGCCAATAAGCTGGCAATGAGTAATAGAATGGTTGCCGATTTGGCAGAGTTGGGCATGGCTAGGCCGCTCGTCAACGAGAGTTATCGTAACAAGGTACTATAGCCAACTTCGCAGTCCAACTCTAGGGAGCCGCCGATTAAATGAGGTCGGTGTTGTACCTCGTGGTGAAGAATCGTTTATTCGCAGGGATGGACGTTAATAATCGCTGTGGCGTATCATGTGCGGCATGAGATTTTCCACCCAAGAATTAGTGTCTGAGTTTCAGCACATTGTGTTAGCCAGCGCCGGTGAGCACGGCTATTTTGAGCGTACTGACAGCCCGGATACTGCTGGGCCCACCAGCTTGATCTTTTTACAGAAGGCCGAAGACCTGCCCGATCAAGTGGCGGTCGTGGTGACTTCAGAACGCGTTGCGCTGCAGGTAGCGCCTGTGACGCGTGCCCTGGTAGTGAGTGTCGACGATGTGCGTCTGGCGCAGGCGTTGATGAAACGCAGGTTCGACCCGTATTTAAGCGCTGACACCGAATGGGAGGCCATTCACCCGAGCGCCGTTATCCATGCCAGCGCCAAGGTCGCGTCAGGCTGTCGAATCGGTCCTAACGCGGTGATTGGTGCAGACTGTGAATTAGATGAAAACGTGATCATTCGCGCGAATGCGGTTATTGAGCATGATGTGCGCATTGGACGAGATAGCGTCGTACACACCGGCGTCAACATCGGCTACAAGTCACAGATCGGTGAGCGCGTGAATATTCAAGCCGGCGCGATAATCGGCGGTGAAGGCTATGGTTTTGTGCCGAATAAAGAAGGCAGTTATCAGCCAGTACCTCATACCGGATACGTTAGGTTACATGACGATGTGCACGTTGGTTCCAATACTTGTATCGATCGCGGCACGTATGGCGTCACTGAAATTGGCGCTGGGGTTAAAATCGACAATTTGGTGCATGTGGCGCATAACGTGCAGGTTGGGGAGAACACGTTGTTAACTGCGCAGACGGGTGTGGCCGGTTCCAGTCGTATTGGTCGCCATGTCATTACGTCGGGCCAGGTCGGTATTCTCGACCATAAAACCGTACCTGACCACACTATTCTATTACACCGTGCCGGTGTCACTGAAGACATACCAACTGGCGGCAAATATGCTGGCACACCGGCACAGCCGCTCAAGGAGTATGTGCGTACTATCACTCTCGCCAAAAAGGTCGCGAAATTGGAGCAGAAATTACGGAAACTGCAGGCGCAGCTGGATGCCCCGGACTGATGGCTGAACGTAACACTGAGTTAAAATTTATTCTCGTTCCGTATTTGATCAAGCTGGTCATGACCTTGATCACTTGGACCTGTCGCGTTCGTTGGCACAATAAGGCGGTGCTGGATCAACTGACTGAACAGCAGCAGGCTTGGATTCTAAGTATGTGGCACAACTGTTCAACTTTTGCGCCCTGGGCAATGCGTAACCGTGGCTTGACCTGCATGGTGAGCGCCAGTCGAGATGGTGAGTACGTGGCCCGGCTTGGCGCTTTATTTGGGCACGACACGGTGCGTGGTTCAAGTTCCAAAGGGTCCTCTGGGGCAACTCGAGCCGTGTTAAAGCTCTTGCGTCGTGGCAAGGCGGTGGCACTGACCCCAGATGGTCCGCGTGGTCCCAAGTATCAGGTGCAGCAGGGTGTGCTGTGGCTGGCAACGGCGGGCAATGCGCCGATTGTGCCGTTTCACATCGAAGCCAGTCGCCAATGGGTGCTAAATAGCTGGGACAATCACCGGTTTCCAAAGCCTTTTTCAACCATTCATATTGGCATGGGTGATCCGGTTTTGGTGAGCCGTGACGAGTTTAAGCAAGACCCAGAGGCCACGGCAGAGAAAGTACGGGTCGCCATGATGCGAAACGTTGATGCTCTGAAGCAGGCTGCGGCACAGTAGGGTATGGCGATACGTATTCTATTTATTTGTACCCATAATCGCTGTCGCAGTATTCTCGCTGAGGCCATTGCCAACCAGCGCAGTGGTGGTCGATTGCTTGCTGCCAGCGCCGGCAGTGCGCCACAAGGCGAGGTTCACCCGTTATCGCTGGCATTCCTGGCGCAGCATGGCTTAACAACCACGGGGCTAAGCAGTCAATCCTGGCATGAGTTTGAGGATTTTAAGCCGCATGCCATTTTAACTTTGTGTGATTCAGCAGCAAAGGAGTCTTGTCCGGTATGGTTTGGTGAGTCTACTCAGGTGCATTGGGGTATCCCCGATCCGTCCAAACAGATTGAGCCAGCCGCTCAAAAAAATGCGTTTAATCACACCATTGATGTTCTGGCTCGGCGGATTCAGGCTTTGAGTGCGTTTGATGTCGCTGAAAATAGTGCCGCGTTAAAGCAGCGATTGCTGGCGATTGCCGCGCAGCATCCCGCTTAACCGGCTGAACTCTTGACCGAGTAAACCATCGGCCGCACGCCCGCCCGCTGCAGCTGGTTTTTAGCCGTTTTGGCCTTTCGGCGGTCAGGGTACGGGCCAAGCCGCACGCGATAGAAGGTGCCGGTTTCGGGTGATGTGCGGACCTGCGTAATAGACTTAAACCCTTTGAGTGCCAAGCGCGCACGAAGCTTTTCAGCGTCGGCCTGGTGTCGAAATGACGCAGCCTGCACGTAATAGATCAAATCAGAGTCCGTGCGTGATGGTGCGGCTTCGGGTAGATCGTCTGGCATGACTTGTTCGATGTCTGGTAACACGGAGTAGAAGTCGAACTCTTTCTCGGTGCTCTCTTTCTCAACCAGTTCGGCGATGGCTTCGTCGTCGTCAACCGGATCGGCGTCGAAATTGTTCACCAGCGCACGTAAACCCGAACCTAGCCCCGAATCGTTATTCTGCGCGCCAGACAGTAGTTTTCCTAAGATGACCCCTGTCACCAATACCACCACCAGCAATCCCCACGGGATATTACGTGGTTTGGATTTGCGTCGGGTGGACTTGGCAGGTTTCTTTTTAATACGTCGTGCTTGAGGCATGGCAAGCGGGAACCCAGTTAAAATTACATTGAGTCGGGAGCACCAACACCAAGCACGCTCAATCCGTTGCGCAAAACCTGTCGTGTTGCTGCACACAAAGTGAGCATAGCTTGCCGCGCTTCTGGCTCCGCATCAAGGATCTTGCTGGCATTGTAATATGCGTGAAATGCCGTAGCGACGTCGCGTAGGTAGTAGCTGATTTGATGTGGCTCATAACTCGCCGCAGCGCTTTGAATCATCTCTGGAAAGCGTGCCAGCAAAGTCAACAAGGCAATCTCATGCTCGCCGTCCAACCGTGCTAGCTGATCGTTATTTGCGGCCTGAAACTGAATGTCGCGCTCGGCTGCGGTATCGAAAATTCGGCAGATCCGAGCATGCGCATATTGCACGTAATACATTGGGTTTTCGTTGCTGTGCGATTTTGCAAGGTCAAGGTCAAAATCCATATGCTGCTCTGACTTGCGCTGCGCATAAAAGAAACGTGCAGCGTCAGACCCAATTTCATCACGTAAATCGCGCAGTGTGACGAATTCCCCCTTACGCGTCGACATCGGTACTTTTTCGCCGTTGCGCCACAGTACGGCGAACTGCACTAACAGCACTTTGAGTTTTTCTGGCTCTAAGCCGAGTGCTTGCAAGGCGGCGACCACGCGGGGAATGTAGCCGTGATGGTCCGAGCCCCAAACGTTGATCGCCAAGTCGAAGCCGCGCTCTAACTTGTCTGCGTGGTAGGCAATGTCCGAAGCAAAATAGGTTGGCTGCCCGTTCTCGCGTACCACCACGCGATCTTTCTCGTCGCCATAGGCTGTGGTTTTGAACCACAGCGCACCGCCCTTTTCATAAATATCACCGGAGGCCTGTAGCTTTTTGATCACCGCATCGACTTTGCCACTGGTGTACAGTGAACGCTCTGAGAACCACGTGTCGTAGTGCACACCAAACTCGCCCAAATCCTGGCGAATGTCGTTTAGAATTGATTCCAGAGCCAGCTCAAAAAACACGCCAAAGCCAGTTTCGCCTAGCCTGTTCTTGGCGAGCGCAATCACCGCATCCAGGGCGGCCTCCAGTTCTAATTCAGCGCGGGTTGCGATTATGTCCTCGGCGCTAACGACGTAAGCATCACCGTGCTCTGCCGCCAACTGGTTCCCCATATCGGTCACGTAATCGCCTTGATACGCGTTCTCTGGCAGGGTTGCGTCGATCCCGTTGGCCTGTAAGTAACGGATCCACACACTTACGGCCAGTATGTCCATTTGGCGTCCGGCGTCGTTTACGTAATATTCGCGTGCCACGGTGTGTCCGGCAGCACTCAAAACGCGGGCAAGTGCGTCACCGTACGCGGCGCCGCGACCATGACCGACATGCAATGGGCCAGTCGGATTGGCCGACACGAACTCAACCATTACTTTCTGGCCAGATCCAGGCCGGGCTAAACCGTACTGGTCGCCCGCTGCCAGTACATCGTTTAGTACAGCATACCGGGCGCTGGTATCCAGAAACACATTGATAAATCCTGGGCCGGCAATGTCGACTTTAGTGATCAGATCATCCGCCGGTAGCGCAGCCACGACGAGTTCGGCCAGTTCGCGCGGGTTGCGACGTGCGGGCTTGGCTAGGGTCATGGCGACATTGGTGGCAAAATCGCCGTGTTCACGCTGCCGAGTCCGCTCGAACATCAAATTAACTTGGTGGTCCGCGGGGATGACTTGGTCTGCTTTGAGCTGGTCAATAGCGTGACTGAACAGCGTATGTAATTGGTCTTTCAAGGGCGTTTCTCAGTTGGCAAGGTAGCCTAAAATTTCAGGCAGCGATTTTAACCCGTTGCGCGTGGATAAGACAGACTTCAAACCCGGTTTTACGCGCGGCGTTTGTGTTGCCACCAGAACGCTAACCCTTGTGCATTCAAGCCGGCATCCAGCTTTAGCCAGTGGCGTGCGGTTGATTCCCCAACCTCGGGAACCTCGTTCAAACAGCGACGTACCAAGTAATCCAGTAAGCGGTCGCTGAGGTCAGCTTCGAAATTGTCACCGGCTTCTGCCGCTTGTTGTGTCAGCATAACGTAGTCGTCGATTTGTTCATGCAGCCCGGCAATGTGCGCGGGTGTTGGTTGCAAGGCGCCGTAGTGCGTCAAATACAAGGTTTCTGGCTGATAGGCCATGACTTTATCGATGGATGCATGCAATGCTTCAGGATTGAATTGTACCGGTGTGGTGGTTGGCATCATAAATGCCTTACCATTTGTTCGCAGCGCAGGGTATGCGATGCCCAGAGTGTCGCCAGTGAATATGCTGTTGCTGTTGTGATCCACAATGCAATGATGATGACTGGCGTGGCCTGGGGTATCCAGAAAGGTCAATTTGCGACCATTAAAATCGTGTGATTCTCCATCTTCTGGTTGCCACATGCGGTTCGCATCAATCGGGATGATTTCGCCGTACAGCTTGGCGAACTCAGCTTCACCGTACACGGCAGTTGCACCAGCGATCAGTTTGCCGGGGTCGGCCATATGGCGGGCACCGCGAGGATGAACCACCAGTGTGGCGTTGGCACAGCGCTGCATCAAAGCGCCGGCGCCGCCGGCGTGATCTAGGTGAATATGCGTCAAAATAATTAAATCGACATGTTCAAATGTCAGCCCTTGTGTTTGTAAAGCTGTCTCAACTTGAGGTACCGAAAACACGGTGCCGGTATCAATGATGGCGATGCGGTTATCAGATCGCAATAGGTGAATCGAAGCCAGCTCAGGTTCGTAATAAAGCGCATCGAGTGTGACAATCTCGGCGTGCGGTTGATGTTTAGACATGTTGGTTCGCTCGATAAAAATGGAATTGTGGAAAGAAAGGTGTAAGCATCCGCCGGGCTTGCGGTTCTTATGAAGTGTAACATTTGATAAGTAACTACAATTAGGAGTGTGCTCACTATGCAAGCCAAACGTAACAAAATCACCACGGCAGGTTTCAATGCCGCAATCGCCAGCTCGATTCTTTCTGCAGCGTTAATGACTGCTGCGCCGCTAGCTCAGGCTGGATCGTCGACAGAGCGTTGTGCTGACGTGGTTAAAGGTGGTAAAAATGACTGTGCGATCAAAGCATTGGGCACCTCTTGTCAGGGTTCGGCACCACACGACAATACGCGCGGTGCTTGGATCAAAGTGCCCGCGGGAACCTGCGGCAATATCGTTGCGATCTGCGCCGGCGACGCAAACGCACCGATTGGCACCGATGAGAAACGCCTGGCCAAATCCTGTAAGCGTATTGCCGAGCAGGAAGATGCATCGATCGTTGGTGGTCGACTGGTCGACAAATTCGGTGAATCGATTTAACCGCGGATTGCGGTGCTTGATGCTCACAGAGGCTATGGCACACTAACGTTCCCGTGGTTCAAATGCTGCCGGTATTTGCCGTGCAGTAGATCCGTGGCTTAGTTAGCAAAACTACCTACAAACCCCAAACCGAGATAAGGAGCAATATTATGAATAGAAATACAAAATCAACCGCGCTGGCAGCATCAGTACTGGCTGTCGCACTGAGTGCTAACGCCAATTTGGCGCACGCAGGCAAAGACGGCTACGAAAAATGTCAAGGTGTCGCCAAGGCCGGTATGAATGATTGTGGCGCGAACGGCCACGGTTGTGCTGGTATGGCCAAAACCGATGGCGATGCGAATGAGTGGATTTACTTGCCCAAAGGCACCTGCGAGAAAATTGTTGGCGGTGTGGTGAAAGCGCCTAAGAAAAAAGCTGACGCCAAAGCGGACTCTTAGTTTTTGTGAAGTCGGGTTTAGGCATCCGCGCGCCGCTGTTTCAGGCAGTGGTGGAAACTAAACCCGACCTTGGGTTTTTTGAAGCCCATTCAGAGAATTATTTTGGCTCTTCCCCAGCGCGTGACGCACTCGTGCAGCTGCGCCAGGATTACCCAATTTCCTTGCACGGGGTTGGGTTGTCACTTGGCCGCGCAGATGAGTTAGATCGGGCTCACCTGCGAGCACTAAAAGGCCTAGCCGATGATGTTGATCCGTTGTTGGTCTCAGAACATCTGGCTTGGAGTGCCTACGCGCATCGTCATGTTCCGGATTTACTGCCTCTGCCATTGACCGAATCATCTTTGGGGATAATGTGCGAGCATATTGATCAAATGCAGTCGGTGCTTGGTCGACAGGTGCTGATTGAAAATCCATCTAACTACCTGTTGTTTGATTATCTGCAAATCCCAGAAGCTGAGTTTTTAAACGAGTTGGCGTCGCGTACGGGTTGCGGCTTGCTGGTAGACGTGAACAATGTTTACGTCTCAGCAACCAATATGCAACGCGACCCCAAGGCGTATCTGGCGACATTGAACCCGGACTGCGTGCAGCAGTATCATCTGGCGGGCCATACCGTGGTTACCCGTGATACGGGCGACGGGTCGGAAACCATGTTGATTGATACCCATGATCACACCATTACGGACGATGTTTGGGCTCTGTATCGGTACAGTCTGACGGTTCTGGGACACAAGCCAACCTTGATCGAATGGGACTCGGCGCTGCCGCCGTTGGGGCAATTGTGTGCGGAGTGCGATAAAGCGGATGCAGTACAACGATCGGTTGCTACGGTAACGCAACGTCCTAATGTTAATTCCGCGCCAGTCGCCTCGTCACCGGTGTCGCTGGGTGCGCACCAAACTCAATTCCTTGACGCCTTATTGGGTGGCGATCGGGGCGCACCGGGTGTCGATCTGAGCCACCAACATCGGGTGACTATCTATCGAAACAATGTGCAGGCAGCCGTACACGACTATCTGGCAGAGGTTTTCCCAGCAACCTTGGGCGTGGTCGGAGAAGGATTCTTTCGGACTCTGGTGCAGGCAACCATCGTGTTGTCGCCGCCCGCAAACGGTGACATTCATCGTTACGGCTCAGCACTGGGCGACTTGGACATTGAGGGTATGGCATCGATGCCATATCTGCGTGACTTGATTGCCTATGAATGGGCGCTGCATCGTGCTTACTTTGCATCCATAGACAACACTCTGAATGCCCATGCGATGCCTCAGGACGAGGTTTTGACTATACCGGTTAAGCTAAATGCCAGTGTCCACTTGATCGAATCAGCGTTTCCGATCTTCGAGATTCGTCGTCAGTCGCTGCCTGACTACGCTGATCCTGTGTCGATTCATTTAGGCCAGAGTCAGGATACGGTGCTCGTTTACAAGTGCCGGGGTCAGGTCGTGGATCGGTGCCTTGAGGATCACGAGACACTGTTTTTCAAGCAGCTGAAAAAATCCACCCATTTGCTGCAAGCTATTGAGGCGCTGCACGGGTCTATAGAAGAACACACGTTGGCCACAGTTCTGGGGTTCTGTTTCGACCAGGATTTGTTGGTTAACGGCTAACACGTCCGCTCAGCAGGCAGCTGGGTGCGGGCACCACCTTCGAGGCGCTATGTTTCTTCTATTTTCCAAATTCAATGCATTTTGTACTCACGCATTAGGCCCCCTAATTAATCTCATTGCACGGATCTATATTGGCTGGGTATTCTTTCGTTCCGGGCTGGTAAAGATTGATGACTTTGAGAGTACGGTCGAGTTTTTTGCGGATGACTGGGCGATTCCCTTCTTGGCTCCGATGCCGGCGGCGATCTTGGCAACTGCGGGAGAGCTTATATTGCCGGTCATGCTGGTTTTGGGCTTGGGCGCGAGGATCAGCGCGCTGGGTTTGTTGATCATGACGGCCATGATTCAGTTTTTGGTGTTGCCGGACCACCTGCACTATTGGTGGATGCTGGTGCTTGGTTTTTTGTTAAGCGAAGGCGGTTCGCGTTGTTCGCTGGATTACTGGCTATTTCGTCAAACCAATTTAGATAGTCCGCGCTACGCAGTTTAGATCGGATTTGCTATTCTTGCCGCATGCAAAATGCGGCAAACTACGTGGGACGATACGCGCCCTCTCCAACGGGTGATCTCCATCTGGGTAATGTACAAACAGCGTTGTTGGCATGGTTACATGCGCGCTTGCATCAGGGCACCTTTTTGTTGCGAATGGAGGATCTCGATACGCCTCGAACGGTACCGGGGAGTGATATGTCCATACTGCATGACCTGGAGTGGTTGGGCCTAGATTGGGATGGTCAGGTGGTCTACCAATCGGCGCGGACAGCGCACTACCAGCATGCGCTGGATTGGTTATCCGAACAAGGGTTAACCTACGCGTGTTATTGTTCGCGCAAAGATATTCTTTCTGCAGCCAGTGCACCGCATCGACATGTTGGAGTCTACCCCGGAACCTGTCGTGGCCTGAACGCCGAGCAACAAGCGGCCAAAGCCAGACACAAGTCGCCCGCGATTAGGGTGCGGGTTCCCGTGACGCTCGCAGATTGCTGCGGCGATTTTGTCGTGCGTCGTGCTGATGGGTTGTTTGCTTATCAGTTGGCCGTCGTGGTCGATGATCTGGCCCAAGAGGTAACCAACGTTGTTCGGGGAGCAGACCTTGCTGACAGCACGGATCGTCAACGCTATCTCGCATCGTTGCTTGCACCGCAACACGTCGCATTGCAGTACCATCATGCCCCTTTGCTGAAGGATGCCAGTGGGCATCGAATGGCCAAGCGTGATGGCTCACACTCGCTACGACAGGTCCGCGAACAAGGGCAGAGCCCGGAATCCGTGATTGGTGCATTGGTTCACGCGCTCGGTTTAACGTCGGTATCTGCGCCTATCTCAGCAGCGGAGTTGCTCGCTGAGCTGACTTTGCCGCAGCTCAACGTGGTATTGGCATGAACGTTGAGTTGGCAACTGCGCTGCTCGAGCAGGGCTTGGGTCAAACTGTGGTCGCCATCAGTCCAGTGATGGGTGGTGACTCACATCACGCTTTTTCGGTGACCGTGGGCGAAGGGGAGCAGTTGTTTGCCAAATGTAATGTTGGGGTCGGTGCAGCAGCGTTGGAAACCGAGTTCGCATCCCTGCAAGCTTTGCATGCACTAGGTGCGCATTGGTATCCTCGACCGATCACGGTGCAGCGGGATGGTGACTTCGTTGTGTTGTGTCTTGAGTACCTCGATTTACATCGACCTGAAAACGACCAGAATGCCGCGCAGATGGGTCAGTTGCTGGCACTACAGCATCAGATCACATCCGCCAACTATGGTTGGCCTACAGACAATCATATTGGGCGAACGCCGCAGACTAATACCGAGCATGCAGATTGGGTGACATTTTACCGCGAACGTCGGTTGGCACCGCAGTTGACGATGGCGGTGCGACGGGGGTTGGCTCGCGAGGTAGAGGTTCAAGTTCGCGATTTAATGAGCCAGCTGGCGTGCCTGATTGAGGTGGATGTTGCGCGTCCGGCGTTGTTGCATGGTGATCTGTGGGCCGGGAATGCGTCCATTACGCGCCAAGGTAAGCCAATATTCTATGACCCAGCGCCCTATTTTGGCGACCCGATGGCGGATATCGCCATGACTCGACTTTTTGGTGGTTTTCCGCACGCATTCTATTCGGCTTATCATGAGCTTATGCCGCGCCGCCACAATTTCACCAAGCATTGCAAAATTTATGATTTATATCATGCACTTAACCATTTCAATCTTTTTGGCAGTGGCTATTTGCCAATGATTATCAGGTGTCTTAATTAAGACACAAGCTTGAATGCCGCATAAAATATAGGTGTTTTATTATTTCAGGACCTTGACAGCCCTGTAAGTGAGGCGTAATCTCGGTCAAGTGTAAGGTATTGTCACGAACCACCCAAACCACTCGTGATGGTGCTTATCTAGGGGGAAATTCGTCATACAAATAAGTTACTTTCTGCGTCCACCCAACCCGCGCCGAACGTTAGACTTTGACGACCTTGAAGGTACGTTTCATTGAAAAAATGATTAGGCTTTAGGAAACAACTCCAACCCGTGTTTCTTAAGTATCATCGGAACAGTACGCCCCTAACGCACAGCCCACTGGAGATCCCAACCCCTCCAGCGGGCTTTTTTAATGCCAGTCAAATTTCTTGTTTTCTTTCGTTAGTCCTTGCCCTCTAGAAAATCGGCTCGACTGCGTAATGTTTTACGCTTGCGAATTTCAGCAAACGGGTCGTTTTCATCTGATTCCTTATCAACATCGATCACGCTCGGGTTGGTAGAGACTTTATGCTTGGATTTTTTACTGGATTTTGACTTCTTGTCGCGCCCCCGAAACGCATGGTAGGCGAAATACATGCCGACACCGAGTGCATACGCCAGCCACTTGGCAATGAAGCTCAATCCGGTGCCGGTGGTGTCTTTTTGCATTTCAGTATGCGTCAGGAAATCCGCATGAATATTGCTCACCAGGAAGATATAAATGAACAACAAGAGTGTGGAGACGATAACTTGTTTGTATTGTTTCCAAATAACCGTAACGAAGGCCAGTCGAAAAAACTGTTTAAACATGAGCGCGTACCAGCGTCTAGTTGAATAAGTTCAGGCCTAGCAGTGCTAGCACGGCGAGTAAACCTTTGTCGCGGATGGCGCTTTTGATTTTGTCTTCTTCCTCTCTGACCACGACTTCCAAGTCTTCAGCCGACATCAGCTTGGGGTCATTGCCTGCGACGATAATGCGTGTGCGGGCACGATCGATGGCCTTATTTCGAATATAGCTTCGATATTTGCGCGGCACGGCGCTGACGTACGGGATCGGCTTCATTGATTTAACTATAACGGCATTTTTCATGTTGAATCCACCTCATTTCAATCCGGGTCGACAGACATAGTATGCCGCACGAATCTGGCGGAATCATGGTAATGACTTAAATATCGACATTGTAGGGCGATTTGTTATAGGTCGAGCCACGGAACTTTGTTAGAATTCGCGACCTAAGTTAACAGTCTATGTGCGTCCGATTTCGGGAATTACAATACATAGCCTCGGCAAACCACTCCACTCACTATCCAGCTATGAGTTCAAGACCAGATCGAATGGCGGAAGTTTCGCGCGATACCAGCGAAACAAAAATCGCCATAAAATTGAATCTCGATGGAACCGGCAAAACCCGTTTCAAAACCGGCGTGCCCTTTTTGGAGCACATGATGGACCAGATCGGCCGTCATGGGCTGATTGATCTCGACATTGCGTGTCAGGGCGATTTGCACATTGATGATCATCACACTGTTGAAGATATTGGCATTACGTTGGGTCAGGCAGTTCATCAGGCGATTGGCGATAAACAAGGGATCCGACGTTACGGCCATGCCTATGTGCCGTTGGATGAAGCATTGAGTCGTGTCGTGGTGGATTTTTCTGGTCGTCCGACCTTAATGCACCGTGTGGATTACCGACGTGCACGGATCGGCGGTTTTGACGTGGATCTGTTTGATGAATTTTTTCATGGTTTCGTCAACCATGCCCGCATGACTGTCCACATTGACAATATTCGTGGTAAGAACGCACACCACATTGCCGAAACGATTTTTAAAGCGTTTGGTCGTGCTTTGCGTATGGCGCTGGAGTACGACGAACGCGCTGAGAACGTGATCCCGTCCACTAAAGGCAGTTTGTAGTACCCATCATGCACATTGCAATCGTTGATCTGGGGGTAGGTAATCTGCGCTCGGTGCATCAGGCATTGATTACAGTAGCGCCCAATGCTCAGGTTGAGATTACGCACGACCCTTCGGTGGTGGGGCGTGCCGATCGTGTTGTATTGCCGGGCCAAGGTGCGATAGAAACCTGGTTCGAATCATTGCGTCTCCATAATCTTGAGGCAGCGATTCGTGAGGCCGCAACACAAAAGCCCTTATTTGGCATCTGTGTGGGCATGCAAGCCATGTTCGATCACAGTGAGGAAGATGGCGGCATTGATGGTTTAGGTTTGTTTGCTGGACGAGTTCGCCACTTTAACCAATTTCACACACCCAAAATTGGCTTCAAAGTGCCGCAGATGGGTTGGAACCAAGTCAAGCAGACTCAAGACCACCCTATGTGGCACGGTATCGCAGATCAACGGCATTTTTACTTTTTGCACAGCTATTGCGCCAATGTGCCAAGCCATGATGCGGATTACGTTCAGGGTTTGGCGGATTACGGACATGAATACGTGGCGGCGGTCGGTGCCGGTAATGTATTTGCGGTCCAGTTTCACCCTGAGAAGAGCCACGACGATGGTCTTCAACTGTTAACCAATTTTACCCAATGGAATCCACACGCTTAAGGGTCACGTTTAATGTTACTTATTCCAGCAATCGATATTAAAGAAGGCAAGTGCGTACGCTTGCGTCAGGGTCTGATGGAAGACTCTACCGTATTTAGCGACAGCCCGCTTGCGATGGCCGAAAAATGGGTCGAGTTAGGCGCGCGACGACTGCACTTGGTTGATCTGGACGGTGCGTTTGCCGGCAAACCAGCCAATGCTGGAGTGATTAATCAGATTGCCAAAGCGTTTCCTGAGGTGCCGATTCAAATTGGTGGTGGCATTCGTGACGAATCAACCATTCAGGCGTATCTTGATGTTGGCGTTCAATACGCGATTATAGGCACGCGTGCAGCGCAAGAGCCCGAGTTTATCGCCCAAATTGGTGCTAAGTATGGCCCCAATCTAATTATCGGCTTGGATGCGAAAAACGGGATCGTGGCGATTGATGGATGGGCGACAATGACAGAGCATAATGTGGTTGATCTGGCCAAACAATTCGAAGCGGACGGCGTGCAAGCGATTGTCTATACCGACATTGAACGTGACGGCATGATGCAGGGCGTCAACCTCGCTGCGACCCAAGCCTTAGCGGAGTCGGTGTCGATTCCGATTATCGCCTCGGGTGGTGTGACGAATTTAGATGACTTGGTGGCGCTGCAAAAAATTGAGTTGTCTGGGGTTAGCGGTGTGATTACGGGGCGTGCAATTTATGAAGGCTCACTCGACTTCGCAGCCGGTCAGGCATACCTTGACTCCTGTGCCAGTTAATACTTTGTTTATTTGTTAGAATTTCGATGCCGCTCGCCAAACGCATAATCCCCTGCCTTGATGTAGACAACGGTCGCGTTGTCAAAGGTGTCAATTTTGTTGGTATTCGCGATGCCGGTGACCCGGTCGAAGTCGCCAAGCGCTACAATCAACAAGGCGCGGATGAAATTACCTTTTTAGACATCACGGCCACATCCAGCAATCGCGATACGATTTTGCATGTCGTGGAAGATGTGGCGAGTGAGGTCTTTATTCCATTGACGGTCGGCGGTGGTGTGCGGGAGCTCAAAGACGTGCATCGATTACTCAATGCCGGAGCGGATAAAATTGCGGTCAATAGCACGGCCGTGTTCAAGCCTGAGTTTGTGCGTGAGGCCAGCAAACACTTTGGTTCTCAGTGCATTGTGGTGGCCATCGACGCCAAGCAAACCGCGTGGATAGAGCGTGGTGATGTGGCTGATCGTTGGGAGATTTTTACGCATGGTGGACGCAAACCAACTGGGATTGACGCCGTTGCCTGGGCGATAAAAATGACCGAATTGGGGGCTGGTGAGATCCTGCTTACCAGTATGGACGGCGATGGCACCAAAGCAGGTTATGACCTCAAATTGACCCGTGCGGTGAGTGAATCTGTGTCAATACCGGTAATCGCGTCAGGCGGCGTTGGTACACTAACGCATTTGGTGGAAGGCATTACTTTAGGTGGTGCAGATGCGGTTTTAGCCGCCAGTATTTTTCACTTCGGTGAGTACACCGTTCCCGAAGCCAAGGCCGCTATGCGCGCTGCCGGCATCGAAGTGCGTTTATAATGAACCCGAGAATAGCGTCATGTCAGATTGGTTAACTGCAGTAAAGTGGAATGAACAAGGCCTCGTGCCAGCTATTGCACAAGATTATAATTCCGGCCGAATTTTGATGGTGGCCTGGATGAATCACGATGCGTTGCAGGAAACTGCGGACTCTGGGCGAGCTGTATATTTTTCGCGCTCGAGGCAACGTTTATGGCGCAAAGGAGAGGAATCCGGAAATTATCAAGTGGTGCATGAGCTGCGCTTGGATTGCGACGCGGATGTGATTCAACTTCAGGTTGAGCAACGTGGTGGCATTGCGTGTCATACCGGGCGTGAAAGTTGCTTTTACCGCGTTTTCAAGGACGGCGACTGGCAAACCGTGGAGCCAATCCTTAAAGACCCAGCAGAGATATATGGTGGATAAAACGGAATCGAATGATATGTTGGCGGCCTTGCATGAGGTACTCTTGCAACGGCGGGATGCAGACCCGAGCTCTTCTTATGCCGCGTCACTGTACAGTAAGGGTTTAGATGCTATTCTTAAAAAGATTGGCGAAGAAGCCACTGAAACAGTGATGGCAGCGAAAGATGGTGATCCTAAAAAGGTAGTGTACGAGGTCGCGGACCTCTGGTTTCACACCATGCTATTGTTAGTGCAACAAGGCGAGTCGCCACAGTCCGTGATCGACGAGCTGGCACGTAGAATGGGCACCAGTGGTATAGATGAGAAAAACGCTCGCAATCAGAACAAATAGTTAATCGCGTATGTGTCGACATACGCTGGATACAGAGGAATAAATCATGGGATTAGGTGGAATTTCAATTTGGCAGTTATTGATCGTGTTGGTCATTGTGGCGCTAATTTTTGGTACCAAGAAGCTACGCGGCGTGGGCAGTGATCTTGGTGGTGCGGTCAAAGGCTTTAAGAAGGCCTTGGATGACGACGCCGAAAAAAAAGAAGAAACCGTTGACGAAACTGACAAGTCGGACGCCGAGACCAAGTAAGTTGCCGCAATGTTAGATATCGGTTTCTTTGAGCTGTTGGTTGTCGCGTTTGTGCTGATCATCGTGATGGGCCCTGAGCGCCTGCCGGAAGTAGCGCAGAAAGCAGCTTTCTTTATTCGCAAAGCGCGACAAGGCATGTATCGCCTACGCAGCGAAATGCAGTCAGAAATCGAAGGCACACCATTTGAAGATCTGGAAAACGCCAAGCGCGAGATGGCGGACTTCAAAAACGATATCCGCCAGTTCGGTCGAGACCTCGCCGATTCCGCCGAAAAACCAAGCAAGCCAGATGATGCTGGCAGTTCAAGCCAATCCGAATCTTGAGCTGAGCTACTTTGATTTAGCCACTTTCGACCACGACACGTTTATCGCCCCGACCACACCATGACCGATCCAGTACAGCAAAATAAGGAATCGTTCGTCTCTCATTTGGTTGAGTTACGCAACCGGTTGCTGTGGGCATCGGGTGCGGTATTGGTGGTATTTATATGCTTAGTACCCTTTGCCAGTACGATTTATTCTTGGTTCGCGGAACCGTTGTTACGCAGTCTGCCCGACGGTGGCAATATGATTGCCGTTGATCCGCATGGCACCTTTTTTATTCCATTCAAACTGGCGTTTGCCGCCTCGTTCGCAATTTGCGTGCCTTGGGTGTTGTATCAAATCTGGGCCTTTGTGGCCCCGGGTTTGTATCGGAATGAAAAACGGATTGTTCTGCCGCTCATTGTGTCCTCAACGGTGTTGTTTTATCTCGGTGTTTTATTTGCGTATTTTGTGGTGTTTCCACTTATTTTCGAATTCTTCGCCAAGATGACGCCAGAAGGCGTCGCCTTGACGCCGGATATCGGCTCGTACATGAGTTTTGCTCTGAGTTTGTTTTTTGCATTCGGCATTGCGTTTGAAGTGCCGGTCGCTATTGTGCTGTTGACTCGAATGGGTGTTATCTCTGCCGAAGGCGTGGCCAAGCAACGCCCATACTTTATTCTCGGCGCATTCGTTATTGGTATGCTGATGACCCCGCCCGACCCATTCTCACAAGTCATGCTGGCCGTGCCAGTGTGTTTGTTATTTGAAATTGGATTGTTGTTTGCTCGTCGGCTGGAGAAGCGCCAAGCCGAGACAGCATCCGAAGAAGCGTAATTAAAGGTAAGTACATGTCCGCAACGGTTATCGACGGTAAGAAGATCGCACAGGAAATTCGTAATGAGGCCAAAGCTGAAGCTGCAGCGTTGGTCGAGGCAGGCGTACAGCCTTGTCTGGTTGTGGTGTTGGTTGGCGCAGACCCGGCATCCAAAGCCTATGTGGGCAGCAAAGTGAAAGCGTGTGAGGAAACCGGCATTAAATCGATCAAAATCGAGATGCCCGCCACCGCGTCCGAACAAGATTTGATGACTGAAATTGATCGCTTGAATTCAGACGCCAGCGTGCACGGGATTCTAGTGCAGCTGCCGCTGCCAATGCAGATGGACGAAGATCGCGTGACTGAGCGTATTGATCCAGCGAAAGACGTCGACGGTTTTCACCCAGAAAATGTCGGTAAGTTGAGCATTGGTATCGACTGCCTAACGCCGTGTACACCGTCCGGTATTCCAGAACTGATTACGCGCAGCGGCATCGCCATGTCGGGCAAGCATGCTGTCGTTATCGGGCGCAGTAATATTGTTGGTAAACCGATGATGAACATTCTGGTGCAGAAGGGCGAAAAAGCCAATTGCACCGTTACCTGTTGCCACAGTGGTACGCAGGACTTAAAACAATTTACTCAGCAAGCGGATATCTTAATCGCTGCGATTGGGGTACCGGAGTTCGTTACCGCTGACATGGTTAAACCCGGTGCCACGGTGATCGACGTTGGAATTAATCGCGTGGATGACACCAGCGCCGCACGCGGCTATCGTCTGGTCGGCGATGTCGACTATGCTTCGGTTGCGCCCGTTGCAGGTGCAATCACACCCGTCCCGGGTGGAGTCGGTCCAATGACCGTGGCGATGTTAATGAAAAACACCACCAAAGCCGCGCGTATGATTCACGGCTTAGCGTCACGTTAAGTCGCGAGTTTGAGCTAAGCGGTGATCTCCGTTAGCGCTGAAATCAACATCGCCATCTCTTGGTCGGTACCAATTGAAATGCGCAAATAGTCTTTCAAGCGTGGTCGATCAAAATAACGCACGATAATATTGCGTGCACGCAGCGCCTGAAACATCGACTTGGCGCTGTGCTTAGGGTGTGTGGTAAACACGAAATTGGCGGCGGATGGTAAGACTTCGAACCCCAGCGACTCCAGTCCTTTGATTGACTCTGCTCGTGTTTGTATCACTTTATCACGTGTTTGTTGAAAGTACGCGTCATCCTCGAACGCAGCTTTGGCGCCAGCCAATGCCAGCGCGCTCAAAGCATACGGATGAAAGCTATTTTTTACGCGTTCCATGCCACTGATAAGCCCGGGATCGCCAACCGCGAAACCGACACGAAGCCCAGCAAGTCCGCGCGACTTAGAGAGCGTTTGAATAACCAATAGGTTAGGGAATTCTCGCACGAGCGCGGTGGCGCTTTCACCGCCAAAGTCGACATACGCTTCGTCGACCACCACCACCGAATAGCGGTTACGTTCAAGCAGCCCACGAATTACGCTCAGACCAACATTGATCCCGGTTGGGGCGTTGGGGTTGGCGAAAATGATGCCACCGTTGTCTTGGTAGTAATCATCCAGGTCCACGGTGAAGTCGGTACGCAACGGAATTTCTTGATACGTAATATCAAACAAGCCGCAGTAGACCGGATAAAAACTGTAAGTAATGTCGGGAAACAGCAACGGTTTTGGGTGTTTCAATAATGCACGAAAGGCGTGTGCCAGCACTTCGTCCGAGCTGTTGCCCACACACACCCAGTCAGGTTGCACACTGTAATACTGCGCGATTTGCGACTTGAGCACGCTGGCACTTGGGTCGGGGTATTTGCGCAAATCATGACTGGTCGCTTGCTGAATCGCGGCCAACACACGAGGGGAAGGTCCATAGGGGTTTTCGTTGGTGTTAAGCTTGATTAAGTTGTTCAGCTTGGGCTGTTCGCCGGGCACATACGGAGTGAGTTCGTGCACGATTTCCGACCAGTATTGACTCATGATTTTCAGCAAGAAAGGGGTTATTCAGCGTGCGTTAATACTAGCACTGGTAATGTGTGCCTGTGCAGACAAATTAGCGCTGGTCGAGGCGCACCTAATATGGGTAGACTATGATTCGGCTGGTATAGTTTGTCGCATCCGCTACTTACATGAATTTTCCCACGTTAAGAGGGCAATATGAAAAAATTTAAACTGTCATCGATTATCAGTGCAGGTGTGTTGGTTGCCGGATTCGCGGTGTCCATGACCGCATCCGTCGCCAACGCTCAGAGCAACTACCGTTCCAACAATGCCTATGTCACCATCTACGAGGACTGTGATTTTCGCGGCAATAGCCGAAACGTTGATGTTGGTGAATACCGCAGCCTGAAAACACTGCGTTTTGCCAATGACCGTATGTCGTCTATCAAAGTGCCACCAGGTCTCAGCGTGACTATTTTTGAGCATGACAATTATGGTGGTGCGTATGCCACAGTCGATCGCGACATTGCCTGTTTTGACCGCAACTGGAATGATCAGGTGAGTTCAATGCGTGTGACTTACGATCAACGTGATACACGCCCGGTTGGTGAACGAGACCGTCGTGGTTATGGTCCACGCGCTGGTAATGATGATCGCGGTAAGCCGGTACGTCGCAACGAGCAGCCACGTCAGACGCAACAACCAAACAATAATCAGAATCGCACGATCCGTAATGAGTGTTTTACTTTCCGTGCCTATACGGATGGCGGAAATGGCGGGCTGCGTTTTCACGGCAAAGAAGACTATTATCGGTTTGACCGTAAGCCTGCCAGTGCACGTATCTGCCACAATGGTGCACTGACCATGGAGATCAACAAAACCGAACGCGCAACTGGCGTCACGATTGAAATCGATGGTAACCGCTATCGCTTCGCGCCAAATGAGAAAGAAGACGAGCTGAAGAACAACTGGTACCGAAAGTACGTTCGTTTACGCGTCGGTCGCTAAGGTTCGAATCTCAAAACCGTTTTAACCAGGCCCCACAGTAATCATGCTGCGGGGCCTTTTAGTATTGGCTTGGTAAAGCAAAAAAAGTGTAAAAAGCGCGGTGTCGAACTTGAATTCTGGCACACGGCCACCACACATTAGTCTATGCCTTTCTTCATACTTGTCTTCCTGTTTATCCTGATGCCGATTTTGGAGATCAGCCTGCTGATTCGCGTTGCTGGTCACATCGGTATTTTGAATACGGCCGCCTTTGCCCTGTTCACAGCCGTATTAGGGGCTTACCTCGTTAAGCAGCAAGGGATTGCCACACTGGCAAAATTACAGCAAGAAGCGAATGCCGGTCGGGTACCTGCACGGCAGATTGTTGAAGGTGTCGCGTTGTTGATCGCAGGTGCCGTGTTACTGACGCCAGGTTTTATTACCGACGCGATCGGTTTCGCGCTTCTGATTCCGCCGGTGCGTATGGCATTGATTAACGTTGTTGCTCAGAAAGTTTTTGCCAACGGTCAAGTCGTTTACAGCTACACCAGTTATCAAGACACAACAAATCAGGACACGAGACAACAAGGCTCACGCAGCGTTAATGGCACTGTCATTGACGGTGAATACACTGATGCGCCTGACGAGGAAAAATAATCTAGGTCAAAGGGTTGACTTTGACTAACTCGTCCATATTATTAGCACTCCCAAGGGGTGAGTGCTAAATTGAGCAAACCCCGCTTATCTAACACTTACATATTGCAAACATAATTTTGGAGGCAAAACGAATGGCTATTCGTCCACTTCATGACCGCGTTCTTGTTCGTCGTAACGAAGAAGAGGCTACGTCAGCCGGCGGTATCATCTTGACTGATTCAGCGAAAGAAAAACCAGTCCAAGGCGAAGTGATCGCCGCGGGCAATGGAAAAATTCTAGACAACGGCGAAGTGCGTCCGTTGGACGTTAAAGTTGGCGACAAAGTGCTGTTTGGTAAATACGCTGGCACCGAAGTCAAAGTTGATGGTGAAGAGTTGCTGGTGATGCGTGAAGACGACATCGTTGGCGTGGTTGAGTAATTACTCCCCTTCCCCATTCTTGGTCTTAATGACCCCTAGTTTTAAATTGAACAAATAAGTAGAGGAATTTGAAATGTCAGCAAAAGACGTAAAATTCGGAGATGACGCACGTACCAAGATCTTGGCAGGCGTTAACATTTTGGCCGATGCGGTCAAAGTTACCTTAGGCCCAAAAGGCCGCAACGTTGTATTGGACAAGTCGTTCGGTGCACCAACCGTGACTAAAGACGGTGTATCTGTGGCCAAAGAAATCGAGTTGGAAGACAACTTCGAGAACATGGGTGCGCAGTTGGTGAAAGAAGTGGCTTCTAAAACCAACGACGTTGCGGGTGACGGCACAACCACTGCGACTGTACTAGCGCAAGCAATGGTTAAAGAAGGTTTGAAAGCGGTTGCCGCTGGCATGAACCCTATGGACCTAAAGCGTGGTATCGACAAAGCCGTTGTGGCAGCAGTAGAAGAACTGAAAAATTTGTCGAAGCCTTGCGAAGACGCCAAAGAAATCGCACAAGTTGGTACCGTTTCTGCAAACTCAGATGAGTCAGTCGGTAACATCATTGCCGAAGCTATGGACAAAGTGGGTAAAGAAGGTGTGATCACCGTTGAAGAAGGTCAAAGCCTTGAAAACGAACTGGACGTCGTCGAAGGTATGCAGTTCGACCGTGGTTACCTGTCTCCATACTTTGCTAATAAGCAAGAGACAATGGTGGCTGATTTAGAAAATCCATTCGTTCTGCTGCACGATAAGAAAATTTCCAACATCCGTGATCTGTTGCCAACACTGGAAGCTGTTGCCAAATCTGGCCGTCCACTGTTGATCATCGCTGAAGACGTAGAAGGCGAAGCCTTGGCGACCCTGGTTGTGAATAACATCCGTGGCATCGTGAAAGTATGCGCGGTTAAAGCACCAGGTTTCGGTGATCGTCGTAAAGCTATGCTGGAAGACATCGCGATCCTGACTGGCGGTCGTGTGATCTCTGAAGAAGTGGGCATGAGCTTGGAAGGCGTAACCTTGGAAGACTTAGGTTCTGCTAAGCGTGTTCAAGTTTCTAAAGAGAACAGCACCATCATCGATGGTATGGGTGACGCAAAGCAAATCGAAGAGCGCGTAAACCAAATTCGTGCGCAAATCGAAGAGTCGACGTCAGATTACGACAAAGAGAAGATGCAAGAGCGTGTGGCTAAATTGGCTGGCGGCGTTGCATTGATCAAAGTGGGTGCTGCGACTGAAGTCGAAATGAAAGAAAAGAAAGCTCGTGTAGAAGATGCATTGCATGCAACACGTGCAGCAGTTGAAGAAGGCGTGGTACCTGGCGGCGGTGTTGCTCTGGTTCGCACATTGGATGCGGTTGCTAAAGTTAAAGGCGACAACGCAGACCAAGAAGCGGGAATCAAAGCGATCCTGAAAGCCATCGAAGCGCCGCTGCGTCAAATCGTTGCGAACGGTGGCGACGACGCGTCTGTTGTGCTGAACGAAGTTCGCAACAACAAAGGTACTTACGGTTATAACGCAGGTACTGGTGAGTACGGCGACATGATCGAGATGGGTATTCTTGACCCAACTAAAGTAACGCGTACGGCACTGCAACACGCGGCGTCTATCGCCAGCATGATCATTACGACGGAAGCCATGATCACAGACGTGCCAAAAGACGAAGCTGCACCAGCAATGCCTGATATGGGCGGCATGGGCGGTATGGGCGGTATGATGTAAGAGCGATTGCTCGAACCATCTCGCACTTCGCGAACAAAAAACCCGGCATCTTTTGGTGCCGGGTTTTTTTATGCGTGATTCAAACGACTCTAACGTTGAAACGCTTTAAACGCGTGAAACTCCCATTTACGAATTGCCAGCACCATGCTGGTACCATGGCGCGTACCAAACGGTTGTTTGCTGTCATCGCTGCTTAGTTCGTCGTAGAGTTCGCCGACATTGTCAATGCGGTCGATTAACTGCAAAATCGATTTTTCTGACAAATCGCCAATTTTTACCACCCGTGTGGCGTGATCACCGCTAAACGAACCACTCAAAAAACGGTCCTGAGCTTCACGCCGAAAAAATTGCTCAATCGGTCCATTTCGATGCCAAGTGAAATTGCTCGACACCAGTAGTTTGATTTTGTTTTCTGGCAACAGATCAATCATTTTCATACGGTCTAATTGTGCCAGACACCGGATGCACTCCGGCTCGGACAAATTGTAGCGCTTTAAAATGTCGTGAATGCTCCACTGATTGACCACACAGTACGCCACGAGTAACAACGGCGCGTCAGACACTAAGAGTTTTTCATGCTCCAGCGACAACTGCTCCATCCTCGGTGTACGTGCTTCATAACGTCGCACCAGATCGGAGATCTCCACACCCAAAATTTCACAGATTAGATCCAGCCGTTTTAAGCTGAAATTTTTACTCGAGAACATGTGCTTGACGGTCGATTCCGACAACGACAAGCGCTCCGCAAGCTCACGGTAATTTATGCCTTGGGCCCGTAGTTCATGTTTTAACACATCGATAATTTGAGAGGAGCGCGCCATGGCATCGACCGATTAATTAATAGAAGGGATTGATTATAAGGCGAAGAAGCCGCTAGTATGAAGTTGACAGCAGTCAACAAAATTGTAATCAGCTAGGAAAGGCGAGCGCTGCCTAACAGATGAGTAGACTGTTTCCATTTGGGTGGGACTAAAAAATTCAAGGAAACTATGATTCGAACCATCGTCGAGCGCTTGAGTAGACAGAGAATAATCAAGCGCAACATTAGTGTGAATGGGCAACCGGTGCCCCTTTTTCTTTCGCCGGATGCACAACTCAAGTATCTGAAACTGGGCAAGGGTGCATTTGACCAAGACCTGATTAATATTGCGCAGACGTATGTGACGACGTCGAGCATTGTGTGGGATATTGGCGCAAATGTCGGTGTATTCACGTTTTCTGCGGCGTCCATTGCGACCAAGGGAATGGTTGTCGCAATGGAGCCCGACTTATGGTTAACCAGTTTGCTCCGAAGGACAGCAGCGCTACCACACCATACCAACACGAATATCGCCATTGTTCCCGCAGCGGCCTCAAACAGTAATGCAGTCGCTGAATTTCTAGTCGCTGCACGCGGGCGTGCGAGCAATGCGCTGCGCGAAGTCGGTGGCAGGTCGACCATGGGGGCACACGAGAAAAACAGTTTGTACCAACACTCAAGTTGGATACTTTGTTGTCTTCATTCCCTGCACCTGATTTTGTGAAAATGGACGTCGAAGGCGCCGAGCTGTTGGCATTGCAAGGTGCGACCAAACTCGTGCGTGATATTCGTCCAATATTTTATGTTGAGGTTGGCAGCGACGTGGCTGATGAAATACTCAAATTGTTCTCCAGTCACGCGTATGTTGCCCTCGACGAGCAAGGGCAGGTATTACAAGACAAGTGCACCAACAATACCTTTTTCATCCCCAAAGAGTCGGACAAATTGCGCGGTTGATTCGCTCATCCGGTTTGCATGCCAAGGTGGCTCAGAAAACCCCCTGATTAGGTGATACTCAGCGCGTCAGGCGTGTTTTAAGCTATGCCACTGCGAGAGCGAGAATCACAAACAAGGTTGAAACTGGATATAAAAAGATGAAAAAACACCACGCACTATTCACATTAGTATTAAGTCTGCACGGGGTTGGAGTGGCACACGCGGGCGACGCCTGTGATAAATCGTCGCCGGAGCAAATGGCGGCCCATTTTGGTGTTGCGGCTGATCAAGTACAGGAAGAAATGTTATACCAGCGACGAGCCACATCGCATTGTAGTTGGCGAGTGGCTGAGCAAGATGGCGTATCGGTGTCGGTGAGTTACCGCATTAACGGGCAGCCTAAGAACGTGACCGATCCAGACTTCTTTAATAAGCGTCTGGCTCAAATGATCAGCGATGGCCATGAAGTCGGTAACAAAACACTAAGCTATACCGCTCAATCACTGGGTGGCAAACAAGGTGCGTTGAGTGAAGACAAGTCAACCTACACCACAGAAATGAGTTTTGTTTGGATCACCGACAATGGCACGATGGACGCCGTGTCCTTAGCGTATACCGGAGCACCGGGAAGCAAAGCGCCAACTTCTGAAACACTCGGCGAATTAGTGTCAAAGCTCGCAAATTAAGTAACCAACGATCTCGTACCAGCGGCTATCCATAATCGCTGGTGGCGCAGCGTAGTGATGGCGCCTGTGAAGCAGGAATGCTTGTCTGGCGTCACTCAAATTCAATCTCATCGGCAATAAAGATAAATGAGGTTATTTCTATGCGAATAACGCGCTACCTATTGCTCATAACCCTGTGCAGCTTTATTCAAGAAGCGGGGGCAGCCACGCTTACGGCCACATCGTTTGACGGTCCAGGGTGCAATTTGATTGAGGCGGTAACGGCCACCGAGAACGACACGGCGGGGACGGGACCATGCGCTGGGTCTGTCACCGGTGTGTTTGGCGATGACACGATTTTACTAACCTCGTCTCAGCCCTACGTTGCTTCGACCCTGCATGCAGCGCCAGACCTTTCACTCCCCGTGATTAGAGATAATTTGACCGTCATCGGAGATGGCGCCATCAAGACCATCACGCGTGATGTATCTGCACCAAACCTACGCTTGTTTTTATTGGTGTCTGGAGCGCGGTTGACGCTTAAGAACATTAAGTTCAGCAACTTTAAAGTCCGAGATGATACGTTCTCGCAGGGCGCGGTGGTGCGCGGCCAAGGAGACTTGATCGTCACGCTTGAAGACACAGTATTTGAAGGAAACAGTGCCGATATTTCAGGTGGCGCGATCAATTTGTTTGGATCAGCCAGTGACCAAGTAGCAAAGTTGAGTGTGGATCGCTCAGCGTTTGTCGGAAATAGCGCATTGAGTTCGCCGGTGGTTCCCAGGGTAACGCTTGGTGCCGCAATCGAGATACAAAACTACTTTGAACTGGTCATCCGCAACTCCACATTCTCTGCTAATGAGGCGGATGGCTGCGGAGCAATCGCGTGGAATGGCAATAGTAACTTTGTTGAATTGGTAAACAACACGTTTTCTGGTAACACCGCCAAAACGTTAGCAGGGGCAATTTGTGGAACATCGCGCGACGGAAACGGCAAGGTCTGGATCGCAAATAACATCATTGCAGGAAACATCAGCACCGGAGCTGCGCGTAGCGATGTGTATTTTTCCTACTCCCTTCTAGATGACGTCGTCGTGGTAAACAACAATCTACTAGGTGACGCAACAAGTAATGTGATTAATGGCTATAACTCGTTATTCCCAATCGTTGACAGTGTAGACGGAAATATTCTTGGATACTCAGACGCTGCTACACCGCTGGCATTAGATGAGATAATTCAACCCTTAACCGAACAACAGGGTATGCCGTTTCATCCAGTACCAAGAACCAGTCCAGCAGTCGATACAGGTACACTCGGAACATACATTCCTGGCGACGTTTTTAGCGTTTGGCATGCCGGGTGTCGAGGCACGTCTAAAACGTTGATACCCAGTTTCGATCTTCATCCAGATCAACTCAATCAACCCCGCCCAGTGGGCTCTGCCTGCGACATTGGCGCAATCGAATACCGCGATGAAAGCAGTTGTTATGTCGTGAAAACCAGCGGCGAAAAAGTTGTGGCCTTCTGTCTGTAAACAGACGCTAAAAACTGAACCTCAACTCACTGCTAAGTTAGACAAACTGTTCAGCTTATCAGTGAGCAGGCTATAAAGTGGGCAACTTTAACGTCACCAAGCGCACACTTTGCCACTTTTGATATGAAACAATGCAAAGTAAATCAAGGGCTTAGATCGTCTATTGAGAATGTTATTGCGCACTGCTAGGATTGATATTGCGCACGTACACTTTCACACCAAGGGAGAAAAAGGGAATGAGGAAAACCTGTTTTAAAACAAAGAGGTACAAAAGGTTTTGAAATATCAATTCGGACGTAAACGAGCGCGCTCAATATTAAGCTGTTAGGTATATTCTTATGAGATTGGTATTTCAATTTTTAGTTGTCGTGCTCATATGCGGATGCGCCCATACCAAGGATAGAAGTAAAGTAGACCTAAATCAGGTAAGAACCGCACTAGTGCTTTATGTCTTGAATACAGGATTTGACTCACTTGGTAAGGCGGATCATCTCTTTTTATCTCTTGATGGATCTGACCCGTCGAAAGAACTCGTTGAAGAGCTAAGAGAAAGTGGTGTAAATATTCACCCAGTATCGAAATCTAAATATGATGATACATATGGAACTGTGGCACATATTTCAAAACTCGGTTCGGCGGCCATTATTCAGATTAGAGGCATAAAAATAATTAGTCAGAGAAAAGTAAAGGTAGATTGGGGTCATTACAAAGGCAATGTAAACGCTAGTGGTAGTACAGCAACAGCCAGAATGAAAAATGGAAGGTGGTTGGTAACTAAAAGTAGAATGAAATGGATATCCTAGTAAAAAACCTAACAAGTCTCAAAACGAAAACCGCCTTCGGCTCGGACGCGTTTTCAACGCGCCCGTTTGAGAGGCGTTATGTGTAAAGGATACCGATGAGCGAAGAAGATTTTTCTATAAGCCCAGATGTCTTCGTGCAGGAATTTAAGGAGCTGAAAGATTCATTAGTCGAAGAGTACTTCTCCAGTGAATCAGATATATCCAGAATTAAGCGGCTTGAGAAAGCAGGGTTTACGCCATTTCAAATTAGTGTAGCAAAGTCTATTGTTGATGAAGCATTGACAGATGCGCTATACACGATCTTACTAGGTCTTGATGGCTGTGCTTCGATAAGTCAGCATCAAATAACCTACAAGCTATTTGATGAGGCTTCAAACGAAATAACTGGCGAAATAGAATCGATAGCATGGGAAAAATTTCATGGTGAAAACACATAACAAGCACATCAAAAATCGCCCACAAAAAGCGTGGGCTGGACTCGCTAACGCTCGCCTTTTATGTGGGCTTTATAACTACTTAGAGAGTTGAATGAAATCAAATTTACTCACTAGCATTTTGTCTGGGCTTATATTTCCTTTCTTCTGTTTTGTTTTCATTGATTTTGCCCCAATGAATATTTATGAAAACGACGTCCTTGTTAATGAAGCAAGTCAGTCAACGGAGCTCTTAGCATTCATTGAATTTTATGGCGTAGGTAACTCTCTATTAATATATTCTAAAATTGCATTGGTCATATTCTTATTTGCGCTTTTAGTGTGTGTTTTAAATCAATATATTAAGTCAAGAATTGAAACAGAGTTATAACAAGCTTCCAAAGTTCACTCCACCAGCAAGCTGGCTCCGCGGGACGCGCTTGTCAGCGCGCCCCTTGGCAAGGCGTTATGCATATTTAGAGCAGAGGTAAAACGATAATGACCAGTGCTAATTGGATTCAGTACTTAACTGCAGTAGGGAGCATTGCAACACCTATACTAGTTTTACTTCTTTCAGCTTTAGGATGGAGATTCAAAAGGCAGTTCGAGAGACAAATCGAACTAGAAAATAAACTCCGTGACGACAGAATTGATATCTACAATAAACTTCTGGAGCCTTTTATTATCCTATTCATGTCTGATACTGCATGGGAGTCAGATAAAAAGACTAAAAATTTAGATAAAGGGGATTACGCGGCCAAAAAAATGTTGTCCCTTGAGTACCGAAGAATTGCCTTTAAAATGTCTTTAACTGGCTCAGATGGAGTTGTTTTTGCTTACAACAATTTGATGCAGTACTTTTACAACAGCGAAGAGCAAAAGAAAGAAGGTCAGCTCAAAGCTCAAATGGAGTTGCTTGGTAAATTTCTACTAGAGATCAGAAAAAGTATGGGTAATGAAGCCACAGAGCTAGACAACTGGGATATGTGTGAATGGTGGATGTCTGATTTAAGTAAAATCAAAAATGGCGAAATAAACTAATGCATAACAAGTTTGCGAAATCTGCTTCGTTCGTTTCACTCACTGCGCGGGACTCGTTTTTAACGCGCCCCTTGCAAAGGCGTTATATTTATTAAGTTGAGGTTTATATGAAATTAGAGGATTTGAACCTCGCTGATCGCGCAATAAAAATCATCCAAAAAACCAGATTTGACAAGTCACAGATACCTATCGCAATCCGAGCAGGTTTTAAGTGTGAATATTGTGATAAGGATTTACTGGAATCGATTGACGCATATGATTCATGGCAAATAGATCATATTGTTCCTGATGGAAACAATGATTTTGATAACTTAGCTTTAACATGTAAGTTATGCAATTTCACTAAAAGGCACAGCGCAAAAGACGAGTTAGCCCTCTGTACCAGCAGAGAAGAAAAAATTGACCTAGCTAAATCCCTTATAGCAAAACGGAAAATTAAAAAAGAGGAAACTTTAGCTCTTGTTCAAGAGCTAAAAAATTTAACCCGAGAGTTCACTATTTAAGAAAAATATAACAAGAGATTATGATCTCAGCTCAAGTATTCTGGCCATTTTTGCGTTCCAGTAAGTCCTCGTTTTCATCATCGAGCTGAAGGTAATCTGGTAAGGCCTGAGTTTACCCGACACTTTTCATAGTAAATAATGTAACTTAACTATGAGAGGTAAA